>NZ_JAUORD010000015.1:0-112205 GCF_030547345.1 Anaerobacillus sp. 1_MG-2023
TATTTTGATCAATGGTTGGCGCAAGGGTTAATTAATTAACTAAATATGTAGCAGCATATCTTCAACAATCTCGGAGCTTATCTGTAGCAAAGATAAGCTCCCTTATTTGTGAAAAGGGATTTAGTTCCTGGATAATATATGAAATAATTGTAATTATGTATGTGGTAATAGTATCGATTTACACACTCCCATTAACTACTTAAGGAGGTATTATGAAGAATATTTTATTAAGTATATCAGTAATTATTAATCTGTTTTATTTAATCAATGTACTTGCTGGTTTCGGAATTAGGCTGTCTAATCTAATGAATGTCATATTGGGGCTCATATTTGTAGTAAGTATTTTGGGATCTATAATTTTCCTAATACGATCTAAACAAAATACTGATTATCACCCTTTTTTGTCACTAACAGTACTTACATTAAGTTTAGCTTCTTTTGGATGGTTTGCTTTTATTAATTATTTTTCATTAATAATGGGAGTGTAAGATTTTATAAGGTTGGTATTTTGAAGTTGAGTCTTCAAGAAACTCGGAGCGAACACAGAATATAATATAAGCGTTCAATGGTGGTATTGAGGAAGAAAATGAAAGGGGGATGTGATTATTTCACGTATTATTCTATCAACAAAAACATTGTTCAATAGTAAAATTCGCATTGCCCTTATCTGTTATTGTATAGCAATATTCTTTCTCTCTATGTTTTTAATGGGGAGTTACACGAACTTTAGTTTGTTGTTACTCGCTATGTTTATCGTGATGTTCTACGATTTAGTGAGAGAAGAAAAACACCCAGGATTGGTTTTTCTATTTTCCTTTATTAAATTGTTACTAATTAATGTGGTTGGTTATATTATTTTAGATCATAATTCAAGTGGCATTCTCCCCTTAAGTTTTAGTTCGTACGATTCAAATGTCTTTTATCCTTCTATTTTTTTATATTTAATCGGTATCCCGTTACTTGTATCCTACGCTGTTAAAAAAAATCTTGTTATTTAGACAGATGTTATTGCGTTATAGAGAGCTATTCATAAACAATGGTGTGTAACTATGCGGATGAAAGAATTGAACTAACGGAGCAGTTTCGGTTAAATAACCCTACAAAATGGTGCACAGAATGTCGGATGATTAGAGTAAACTCCTGTTATTCTATTGATGAAAGGAGGTCATATTAATGGATTTGCTTAAGGACATGAATACTGCAATGAAGTATATTGAAGATAACCTTACTAACGAAATAGACTACAAAGTAGTGGCAAGTTTAGCTTATTGTTCCGAATATCATTTTAAGAGAATGTTTTCTTTTCTTGCAGGAATGACGTTATCAGAATATATACGCCGTAGACGACTTAGTTTGGCAGCATTTGAGCTTCAAAATAGTAATGTAAAAGTAATTGATGTTGCGATGAAATATGGATACAAATCACCGGACTCCTTCACGAGAGCTTTTCTCAATTTACATGGCGTCACACCAACAGAAGCAAGAAACAAAGGTCAGCATTTAAAAGCATATCCATTTATGACCTTCCAATTATCAATTAGAGGAGGAACTGAAATGAACTATCGAATCGAACAACAAGAAGCATTTAACATCGTTGGTATTATGAAACGAGTTCCAATTGTTTTTGAAGGAGAAAATCCGGAAATAGCTGGGATGTGGCAATCCTTGACTATGGATAAAATAGAACTATTAAAAAAACTATCAAATGTTGAACCTAAAGGGATGATTCAAGCATCAAGTAACTTTTCAGAAGGGCGTATGGAAGAAAAAGGGGAACTTGATCAATATATAGGAGTAGCAACAACCCAAGAATGCCCCGGAAATTTTACTAAACTTGAAGTACCTGCATTAACCTGGGCGATATTTGAATCAACCGGACCATTCCCTAATACATTACAAGAAACATGGGGAAAGATTTATTCAGACTGGTTTCCATCTTCCACCTATCAAGTAACAGAAGGACCCGAAATCGTGTCGATTAAAAGCAAAGATTTAACTTCTACCTCTGTAAAAAGTGAGATTTGGATTCCCGTTAAGAAGAATAATTAATAAAACATTACTGAGCTGTTTTAGACAGCTCTTTTTCTGATGAAAAAATGCAAAAGTTCTCGTAGTGATTTTTGTATTTATGTCTTTAAAGGTTTTTGGAATATTGGTAGCAACGTTTATCTAAAAAATATATTTTGATATCAAGACTTCCACAATCTCGGAGCGGATTGTTGAATAACTCTAGCATAAACTTCCTATTTCCTGGACATAATAAAATCAAGATTACTAGATTCGTAACTTGGGGGAGTGAAGAGAATGTTGTTATCGCTTGTTTGGGAAAAGTATAATCTTGATAAGAAAATTGAAGGATATTCTCCATTAACGCTCAAGACTTACTATTTTCAGTACAATCAGCTCTTATGTCACTTTGGTAATGTTGATATGAATGTGATTACGACAGATCAGCTTAAATCATATTTATTGAAAATGGGGAGTCATTTAAAGCCTTCTAGCTTAGGGCATCGTATCCGGTGTATACGATCGTTGTTTAAATGGACTTATGATGAGGGATTTATTCAGAAAAATCCAGCTGCTAAATTGAAAGAACCTAAGCTTGGTAAAAGGATACCAAAGTTTCTTACTGAAATAGAAATTGAACTCTTGAGAGAGGGTTGTCAGAACACGATGGAAAAAGCTTTGTTTGAATTCTTTTACTCAACTGGTTGTCGTATTGGTGAAGTTGTGAAGCTCAATCGCGAAGATATTAACCTTCATACTAATTCAGTCATTGTTCATGGAAAAGGGGATAAGGAGAGAGAAGTGTATTTTAACACTCGCTGCTCAATCTGGTTGAAACGCTATCTTGATGAGCGTGATGATTTTGAACCTTGCTTATTTATAACTGAGAGAAGGCCAAAAAGACGGATGAGTATTGACCTTATTCGTTATATCATTAAACGAATTTCTAGAAATGCAGGGTTAAAAAAAGAGATTCACCCTCATCAATTGAGACATAGCTACGCGACGCATATGATTAACAACGGTGCTCCTCTTGAGGTAATCCAGAGTTTGATGGGGCACGAGAAAAGTGAAACAACCAAATTGTACGCCCAGCTTAGTGGGAAATTACGGTACGATTTCTATACGAAGTATTTCTGAGAAGCTCATTCCATTTGGAAGGGATTTTTATTAGGAAAAACAATTCTGATTGAAAATCAATATCTTGATAACGTAGCACCAGAAGGTCATCTAAAAGAGCTTACTTAATATTGAGCGAATGGGCATAAGTGCCATTATAATGATTTTTCAAGTTAGCATTTTCGTCTTAAAAGCAATGATTCATTTCTTCTTTTATTCAGCAATATATAAATATAATGACATCAAACCAGCCTTCTTTCATACAATACTTTTGGGGTGGGAAAAATGCCAAGAGTGAAATACACAAGTAAAGACATTGACTTAATGGCAAGGATGATGAGAGCAGAAGCCGAGGGTGAAGGAAAGCAAGGCATGCTATATGTAGGGAATGTCATTGTGAATCGTGCAAAAGCGAATTGTTTAGATTTCCAAGATGTGAGAACTATTCCTCAAGTTATTTATCAAGTCCAGGGAGGGAATTATTCTTTTGAAGCAGTTCAAAAGGGGAATGTCTTCTATAACAGAGCAAGATCGGCTGAGAAAAGGTTAGCGAAAAAGAATTTGGATTATTGGAGAGAACACCCAGGGAAATATTCTCTATGGTATTTCAATCCATATGGTCCATGTCCTCCTACATGGTACGGTCAGCCTTTCGCTGGTCAATATAAAAATCATTGTTATTATGAACCAGCACCTGGAACATGTGGCAGCGTTTATATTGGAGGGTAATTTAATTGGTTCGGAAGTTAAGCAAAAAGTATTATTATAGAAATTCTAAAAAAGCGGGTGCCGATGGCATCCGCTTTTATCACTCGTTTTTCATAGAAGGTGCTGTAAAGACCCATGTGTTCAAAAGACTATAGTTAATTCCCATACCGAATAGAGTAGCAATCAATTTGGCGTTGAAGAGGGACAAGTTTAGCTGTTGCAGTCCAATTTTTATAACGAGCGTTGAAAATACGATCGTTATAAGGTTCACCGCTACAAAACGACTGAATTCCTTTCTATTTCTTTTACCAGTTTGTTGAAAAGTCCACTTGCGATTAACCATATAGCTGTTCACGACACCTGAACTGTATGAAATGCTTTGAGCAATCCAATAAGTCATTCCGATACTTGAGAATAAGAAAAAAACAATTAGATCGACGAAAGTGTTGATGATCCCAGTAATTCCAAATTTCACGAGTTTATTTGACTTATTTTTGGGTAATAACGGCTTGATCAGCATTTCGAAGCTGTTCCTTTCTTCCGTACATTTCACGTACGATGTAAACCGGGCGATCTTTTGCTTCTTCATATATACGCCCAATGTATTCTCCCATCACACCTAATATCATGAGAACGAATCCGAAGAAGATTAACTGGATCACGATTAAGGAGGACCATCCCATAACCGTAGACTCAGTAAATAGCTTTTGATAGATAACAAGGAACATATAGAGGAAACCAGTAATGGATAGAAGAACACCAGCATATGTGGCTAATTTCAATGGCTTATAAGAAAAGGACGTGATCCCGTCTAATGAAAGCTTTAACATCTTTTTTAGAGGGTACTTTGATTCTCCGTATACCCGTTCATCCCGTTCATACTCAACAGCTGTTTGTTTAAACCCCACCCAGCTAACAAGTCCCCTAACAAATCGATTTTTTTCATGGAGCTGATTCATTTGGTCGCATACCCTACGATCAATTAAACGAAAATCTCCTGTATCTACTGGAATATCAACGTCCGTTAAACTACGTAACGTACGATAGAATAGAGAAGCTGTTACTCGTTTAAAGAACGTTTCGCCTTTCCGTTTTGTTCTTTTTGCATAGACGACTTCATATCCTTCTTTCCATTTATGAATCATCTGCTTAATAAGCTCAGGTGGATCCTGTAAATCCGCATCAATGACGACAACTGCGTCACCGCTAGCATAATCCATGCCAGCAGTAATTGCTATTTGATGACCAAAGTTACGAGAAAGATCGATTACTTTCACCTTTTTATCCCACTCACTATAATCTTTCACAATCTCAAGACTACGATCCTGACTCCCATCATTTACAAATATAAGCTCGTAAGATTCTCCAATCTCATTCATTACTTTCTTCAGTCTTCTGTAGGCCTCGACGATGACTTCTTCTTCGTTATACATCGGAATAATAATCGAATATCTTATACGTTTATTCATTTGTATTTCCTCCTTCAGAAGCTGTTAGTTTATACAACTTTGTTGAGCCACCCCGAGGACCGCTGTTTGTGTTCTCATCGTTCGAAACAGTTGAATTCCATTCTTCTTCAGGAATCTCTTCTCCATTCGTAGTAATCCATTCTGCGAGTTCAGAACTTCCGCCTCTTCCTCCTTGATCTGATAGTAAGAAGAAGCTGACTTCTCCGTTTGAGATTAATTCTTTCATTTCATCGACAGAATATACAGGATCTGTTCCAGAGAATCCGCCTGTAGTAATGACGGCTTCTTCTTCGTCAATAATGTAAGGAGCTGCCACTTGATAACTAGTTGTAGCAAATAAATATGTTTCACTTGTATTTTCTGACCTTAAATAAGTAAGAGTTTTTTCGTCAATCTCGATGTCCTCCATTCCTCCAGGAGAGCCCATTTGGGGAGGATTATCCTGTGCCGAATCTTGGAGAGACTCATCAAGCTGAATGTGACTCTGAGCGGCTACTCCATCTCCAACACTTTGCTCTGTGTTAGGTCCAGCTTCGGGTAGCGCGCTATTTCCACCATATACAATTGGTGTTGTTGCCCAATACAATGGACCAATGAATAATATAAGCAACATGGCAATACTGATAGCTGATGTATGAAGCGATTTACGGTATTTCAAAATGGTTAATAGGAGGGTGGAAAGTATGCCTAAGATAAGAACACTTAATGACCATCCTGCACCAATAACCTCATCATAAGGCTTCATAATAACCCATTGGAATAGTGAGGTGAGTCCAATAGAAATTGGTAGAAGCCAAGCTTTCCAGTTGCTTTCATTGCGATAATATTCAAAGAGTTGAACCCCGCCAGTACCGAAGAGAGCTGCAATCGGTGGAGCTAACATTATGAGATAATACTGGTGGAAAAAGCCTGCTATGCTAAAGAAAATACCGACTGGGATGAGCCATGATAACCAAAAGATTGTTTCAATCTGCTTCATAGTTGTCTCTCTCAATCGGAAACCAATCAATAAACCGATGCTAGATAGAATTGCAAACGGTAGTAGCCAACTAGCTTGACCAGACAGTTCAGATTGGAAGAGTCGTAGTGGACCTTCTTCACCAGTTCCAAACATATTTCCTTGTGAGCCTCCGGGTTGACCACCTTGTGTTGCTTGCGCAGCATCTCCTTGATTTCCATTCTGGTTAGATGGAGGGCCTTGTTGGATTCTACCATTGTTGACGATAACCTGATCACTAGCACCCTCTGGAGCATTCAATCCTGTAGGCGTATTATTTCCGGTGGTGCCACCATCGCCAGGCGTCCCATTCTGGTCACCTGTTAGTCTAGAGAGCCCGTTATATCCAAATGCCAGTTCTAGTACAGAGTTTGTATCACTACTTCCAATGTAAGGTCGCTCATCTTCGGGAATCGCATCAACAATGACGGCCCATGAGAGCGAAACAGCAAGTAATATGGCTGTTGCACTTGCAAGAACTTTTGCTTTTTTCTTCCAATTGGTTTTGGCTGCTAGGAGATAGAAGAGGTAAAAAGCAGGCAATACCATATAAGCTTGAAGCATTTTCATATTAAAACCGATACCAATAATTGCAAATGCACCGATCAAGCTCCATGTGCTATTATTTTTCACCCCTTTAAATAAGAAATAAGTTGCAAGTAAAAGAGTAAAAACAAGCATGCTATCAATATTGTTTGTTCGACTAACAGCAACTGCAATAGGGGTTGTTGCCATCGCTAGGGCTGATAGTCGAGCTGCTGTCGTTCCATAAGAAGGTTTAATGAGAAAATAAAGCAGAAGGACTGATCCAACCCCAGCAAGCGCCTGTGGAAGAATCACGCTCCAACCATGTAATCCAAAAATCTCCGCGCTCACCGTTTGGATCCAGAATGTCAATGGTGGTTTATCTACGGTTACTGATCCGGCAGAATCAAGTGAAGCAAAGAAGAAATTATGGAAGCTTTCCATCATACTTCCCACAGTCATAGTGTAATAGGTATTAACATATTCATCCTTCCAAATATTAAAAGCGTTTAGAAATGCCGATAGTATGAAGATAAAGACAAGGGGGACATCCAATCGAGATCTTAATTTGTTTATCAACGTTTATCACTCCATTTTTTATTCATTCGTTGTTTGTAGCTATAAATGTATTGTGCATGATGAAACTGATGTAGACTTTAAAACTAGCTGAAAGTTAGCTGAAAGCTGTATTTCTTTTTAAGTAAAGACCTTATAATGAAAAACAAAGAATGAGTTCTATGATTTCTGTCTAGAAAGTAGGTAACAAAATGAATGTAACTGCCATTAGAGTCTTATTAGTTGATGATGAAAAACATATTTTGCAGTTTTTAGAAATGGGTCTTACGAACGAAGGATATGAGGTGAAGACAGCTGCCGAAGGAATGAGTGCGGTGACGTTGGTGAAGGAGTTCAAACCACATATCACGATTCTTGATGTCATGATGCCAGGTATCGGTGGATTCGAGGTATGCAAGATGATTCGCAAAAGCGGTGTTCAAACGTCAGTTATTATGTTAACTGCAAAAGATGAAGTGGAAGATCGTGTGAAAGGTTTAAGTCTAGGCGCAGATGATTACGTAGTTAAACCATTTAGTTTCGAAGAGCTATTGGCGAGAATTCAGGCACGACTTCGTAATCAGTTTCCTGATCTATTTGGCGAAGTGGTTTATGGTTCTTTTAAGATTGATGATCGTCGTAAGGAATTATTTTATCAGAACACACTTTTGGGGCTTTCACCCACTGAATATGAATTACTAAAATACCTTATTCTTAATCATGGCATGGTTCTTAGTAAACTTATGATTCTAGATAAAGTATGGGGATATACTTTTCAAGGCGAGGATAATATTGTAGAAGTTTATATTAGAGCACTAAGAGATAAGCTTCAAGATAAAGAACACAAGCTGATTCGGACGATAAGAGGGTCAGGGTATAGGTTGGATATCCAATGAAGAAGGTTAATGGCCAATTTTTTAAACGATTATTTGCGCCGCAATCGTTAAGGTATCAGCTATTAATAAGAATGTTGTTTATACTATCGTTTATTTTAATGGTCATTGGTTTACTCCAGTTTATTATCATGAAGGATTTTCTCTATGAAAATGAAGCGGCAAGTTTACGATCAAAGCTAATGACCATACCTATTGAAGCCCTATTAACAGAAGATATTCTTACAAAACCCCCTAATGCTGGTGATCCTGGTTTCCTTTCAAGAGAAGAGTTTTCATTAGCTATATTAGATGAGGAATATACCAATTTGTTATCAGAAGAGGGACTAGCGGTACCAGAAATCTCAGAAAGTGAGCGTATGAAGCTCCGGAACGATTTTGATAGTCATCTGCCAAGTGACCCGCTTCTCGTTGAGGATTCGAATGGAACAGAGCAGATAGTCGTATTTAGACCAATTCCTCCTGATTTTCCTACTAATAAGGATGGATTTTTGCAAATGGGGATTAGTACTGCTTCACTTCAACTAATCTTGTGGAGGCAGCTTCTAACGTTTATGGTGCTTTCATTAGTTGCATTACTTGCGGGGCTCGGTATTTACTTATCTGTCATTCGTAAAACACTTAACCCTCTTTCGACAATTGTTGATCAAGTGAAGAGTATTAGTGCGTCAAATCTTACGAATAGAGTCCCTGATTATCAAGGGCAAGAAGAAATAGATCGCTTAAGTAGGTCTTTTAATGAGATGTTAGAGCGATTAGACATCTCTTTTGAACATGAGAAAGAATTAAAAGACCAAATGAGACAATTTATTGCGGACGCTTCCCATGAATTAAGAACCCCTCTAACATCCATTTATGGTTACATTGAAGTTCTTTTAAGAGGAGCTTCTGAGAAGCCTGAACAGTTAGCTATAATTCTAAATAGCATGCATGGTGAAACGAAAAGAGTGATTACTCTTGTTGAAGAACTTTTATTATTAGCCAAGTTAGATCGAGCTCCTGAACTTCACTTAAAAGAGACCAATTTAACAAAGCTCGTGCGGAATATGATTCCTAACCTAACTTTACTAGCTGACAAGCGAACCGTTCATTTCGATCTTACAGAAGGGTTAAAAGTAATGGCGGACCCTGATAAAATCAAGCAGGTTATATTAAATATCTTTCATAACGCCGTTCATCATACAGATCATAGTGATGGAAGCATTCAGTTATCACTAATAGTAGAAAAAGATAAAGCTCTTATAAGTATAAAAGATAACGGACCAGGAATAAATAAAGATAATCTTGCCCATGTATTTGATCGTTTCTATCGTGTAGATGACTCTAGAACGCGGAAATATGGTGGAGCCGGATTAGGTCTTTCTATTACGAAATCAATAGTGGAATCTCATAAAGGCTCAGTTGAAGTGGAGAGTTCAGTCGGCGAAGGAGCTACTTTTAAAGTGTATTTAAATATAAAAAAATAAAAAGGGTGATCAAGCATTGTAAAAAGCGCTTGATCACCTTTTCAGTTTTTATGGATGGAGATAAATAGGAAGGTTATTTAATATGTTGAAGGTCATCATTTAATTTCTTTGATTCATGCTTGAAGTAGAGATAGAAAGCTATCCACATCACGCTATAAAAAACGGATGATATAATGAGGAATATAAGAATGTTTATTGCTCCACCTTCGATCCAACCGATTCCATACGCTAGAATAAAGTAAACGACCGTTACTGTGCAAAAATGTAAAGCCGTTTGCTGTGGAAGTTTTAGTGAACGAATTTCAAAGTATAGGGGTGTCACGGTAAATAACCATCCACAGAAAATGGCACCTAAGGAGTTTGTCACAAAAAGACTTGAATCAAGTGTCGTTTGTTCTCCGAAAAAGATCACAGCGTACGTCAGCAAAACAGCCAGGAATCCCCCGAAAAATAGCCCTATCATACTTCTAAATAGAAATGTTTTCATTTATTTGTTCCTCCTATTCATTTTTAGAACGTCTTTCAATTTTCCTACATAGTGTCTTGAAGCATATTCTTTTTTGCCAGAGTGGAAGTGTACAGCAAGTGTTCCGTTAAAAGATGGCTCAAAATGATTGATTTCGTGCAGATTAGCAATAACGGATTTGGAGAGGCGTATAAATGTATTAAATGGAAGACTCTCTTCTAGCTTATATAATTTCTCCTTTACTTTAAAAACACCATCGGAAGTTGTCGCCATGACCTGATCCCCCTCTGAATGGAAGTAGTGCACATCGTTTGGTTTTATAATGTGCTGCTGCTCGCCTTTTTTACCTACAATGAACTCTGTTCTTTGTGCATTAAGATAATCGAGAATCTCTTTAATTGAATCATCCACTTCTTTGCAGTGAATCGTAACGCTAGTTTCTCGATACTTCCCGTCAACGTCGAGTGAAATTTTCACTTATTCACATCCTTTCTTTCGCGTCCTTCTTATGGTTTAGTATAGATCTGGAAAAGATGAATGTCATTAGAATGAAGGTAAGTGGTCATATCTTCAGGATAAGATGCATCTGGCGACGTTTCTGTTACGTAGCAATGACGGAGGTGACAAAGAAAAATTCATGCTGCTAAAAAAATGATTGCCAGCAAGATACTGTTTTGAAATAATTGGGAGTGAGGACAAAATGTGCGGAGGTTATATCATAGTGGGACATATTGTAGCAGCGATTTATGTAACGTTAGGGTTTTTATTATTTTCGTTTGCTTATTTTGATGGGTTTTATGTGACTTGGTTTGACGAGCTAGGTATTAGCATTATTGTATTTGGTATCGCGTTGCACCTAGTTATTTTTATAAGAGAAGATGAAAAGAAGAGAACTTACAATCAAAACCCAGAACAGGAAGTAGAAGATGATGAAGAATTTTAACCGTTTTACAGTTAACGAGCAAGGAGGAGATCGTTGAGGAGACCTATAGGCGTTTCACTCATAAGTTATTTCTATTTATTTGGAGCTGTTGTTTTACTGTTAACGTCAGTTTTTTATGATCCGAATGCGAATTCTATCGGAATAGCAGATCGATTTGGACTGCCGGATGCACCGGAAAGGTTAGTGAGAGTATGTACCGCTTTTCTTACTTTAGGGATGATTTATGGATATATGAGGCTGAAAAAGTGGGGATTCTGGATGATGATCACTTATTCCGTTGTTTTCGGATTCATTAGTTCAATCCTTGTTTCGAATCAATTTCAGCAACCCTTTTTGGGGAATATGCTTTTTTCAGTGGTTGTATTCGTTTATACCATATATGTAAGAAAAGATTTTCTACAACCGTTTAATCAGGGCGAGCAAGTTATGGAACAATAAAACTGAGGTAAATAAGCTAAAGAGAGTGGGCGGAAAGAGCCATGATTGTTTTTAATTTCATTTCACACTGGTCCTTACCGAACAATTTAGAAAAAGTTGGGACGAAAATAACGGATCAACTACAGGTGCAAAACGGGTTATTAAGAGAGATTAAAAACAAAATAAAAGAAGTAGATTAGCAGATTTTAATCTTATCTTGAGTAGTTCATTTATAGCTTAACAAGGGTAGATGATGCTATAAATGAATGTTAAATAGAGAAGGAATGGAGCATGCCGAAATGTAAAAATTGAGGTTACCAATCTGAGTGGATGGTGATGACAAAGAAAACAATTGGAATGAAACAGTTTATTTCAGGAATAACATGTCCAAACTGTCAGGAACCTCATTATTCTCAATTAAGAAAATCTCGCTATATTCCTTTCTTTATTCTTTTTCACATTTATTTAATCTTCTTTATTTTTTATAGTGAGAAATTCACGGTGTCTTTGTTTATTGGAGGTTGTGTCGTTTTCTTACTATTATTGTTCTTCCTCTTTCCGTATATGATTACTTTGATGTATCGGAAGCAACCGGATTAATATAGAATGCGTTTATAGGGTTGCAACAATAGCCTGTTTTTGATGGAGGAGTAATAAAAATACGCTTGTGATGGGCCCATTCAAAGGTGAATAGAAACGTACATAAAATACAGAACTCTTTTTAAAAAGAAAGGGGTCACCTTCTAATTTGATAAGATGCCCCCTTTCTAATCAGTTCTTCGCTTTTTTGTTCGCTCGATCTTCTTCCTCTGTTTCGAGCATGCCGTAATCGCCATTCATCGCCTGTTCATCTAAATCCGCACCATATTCATTCGTGAATTTGTTCCTATTGTTTTGATTTATTTCTTCTTTGCTTGGTGTCTTTTTGTCCATGATATTCACCTCCACTGAATAGGTTGGCTAATCATGGAAAAAGTATACCTCTTAAATGAGCCGGATAACCACTATTTCTGAAAAACAAAGGTACGTTCATTTGTGAGACTTGTTTTATAAACAACTAAGATTAAAAAAGTGCCTCGCCCTTATAGAAAAGGGTGAGGCGCTTTTGGGGAGATCCATTATTGATAATTAATGATTGCTGGATTTGGATCAAGTTGCAACACTTCGGATGGAGTTAGAACCGGTTTATCTTTGTTATAGAAAATTTTAAATCCGCCGTATTGAACAGGCTCATTTCGAACAAATTTACGGTAAAGCGACATTTTCGTTCCATAGTCGCCATATCCGTCAAAGTTTAGAGCAACCTCTACGTTATCTGTTGGCTTGATTGCCTGTTTGTTCGTCACAGCGTGATCAGTGAACTGGTGGACGAGAACAATCTTATCGGGTAAATCATTATCTTCAACAAATTTAGATACATAGTCGACAACTTCCTGTACTTCTGAGCCATCCACACTACCTAGATCGATACCTGGTGTTTGACCTTCTTCTACATGGAACTCCGTATCAATAGCAACGTGAACGTAAGGAAGCTTAAGCCATTTTTCAAGAAGCTTCACTTGATGAAGAGCAGTGTCACGACCCAGCTGAACATCTAGCATTAAAATGGCATTATGTTTCTTAGCAAGCTCTGCGTATTCGTCAATATCCTCTTCTGAGGTCATGTGATAATATTTACCATTCGGTCCTGGATCGCGCTGAGCAATCGTTGTGATTAACTCAATTGTTGGAATCGCTGGGCGGTTTGGATCAGCATCGGAATAAGCTTGTGTTTGTTCTTTTAATTTCTTCATCAGGGCTTCAGGTTCCATCTCACCGAGAATACCCATTTGAGTGGAGTTCGGTTGACCATAGTAAGCAACAAGGCGGTAATCTTTTAGAATACCATCCGTTTCATCAGTTGTGCCTTCCATTAATGTTTCTCCAACAGGTGTTTTTCTTGTGCGATCTTCACCGTGGGCTTCAACGACAGGCATTTTCGCTAATTCTTCTTCAGTCATGGTTTCCTCAAGCGGTTTAGCGTTCTCAGAAGGCTCCATGGCTTCGAAAGGTTGAGTGGTCTCTTCTTTTTGTTCCGTCTTGTCTTCGTTTTCTTTGCTTTCATCTTCATTCGTTGCTTGCTGATCAGTTTTTTCGTCAGTTTGCTCGTTTGTTGATGCGGTGTTCGAACAAGCGGCAACTAAAGCCACTAAAGCAACGAGAAGGAAAAGGAATAGCTTCCTCATGATGTTCACTTCCTTATGTAAGTTAATGAGATTCATAGTTTTGTCAAAACGACCCTCTCATTCTAACACATCCCGAGTAAAACCGAACGAATAGACGGGTAATAAGGTAAAATGAGGTAATCAGTACTATATTTCATTTCAAAAGCGATCGTCTACAAAGAAAAGCTGCCGTCCTTTTAAAGAGATGGCAGCTTTAAAGTAATATTGGCAGGTGAAACAATTTTACATGTAGAGGTTCATTCAATTTAGTCAATGGAACGGACGTACTCAGCGATTGCGGCAACTTCGCCTTCTTCGAATTGAGGCTTTGCTTCATATTCATGGCGCTCAATGGCGTCGTCGATGGTTTCAGCACTTCCATCGTGTAAATAAGGTGCTGTCGCAAAGACGCCAAGTAGCGTCGGAACATCAAACTGAGAAGGTGTTCTAGGATTTTGGAAGTGAGCTCTTGCATCGCCATCAGATGGTTGATCTGTTTCATTCGCTGTTCCAATATCATAGAGGAAATCGGTGTTATCAGTTGATAACTTTCCGTTTGCATCTAGAGCATTCGCACTATTTGTAAATTGCGATCCGCCATGGCAAGAAAGACAGTTACCAGCACCTTCAAAAAGTTCTTTCCCGAGTTCAGCTTGATCCGTTAAACTACCATCATCAGCTCGATAAGGACTTTCTGGAACGGGAAATGATTCTGGCTGATCCAGGTAAGCGAAGAGCGCATCATACATATGCTGCACGTCGTCAGGAAGCTCTTCTCCAGCATCGTAATCAAGCATACCGCCCATTTCTCCCTGAATCGTTAAGATATAATCCGTGAAATCATCTCGACTTCCATCCCATAGGAACAAACCGGTTTCGGTTGCTTTCACATTACTGGGCACGTTACGAGGTCCTTTCGGTGTCGTTAATGTTAACCCATTAATATCGCCATCAGCATGACAAGAAGCGCAGCTCATCCAGTTGTTTCCTGTGATATCTGTCGCATAATCATCGCTATTCCCACTATAAAAAATTTGTTTTCCTTCTCTCTCAAGAGGGGAGAGGGGGTCCTCTTTGATTAGTGCTAGATTATCACCAGATAGTTTCGCACGAGCATAAGCGCTATCGCCACCAGTATTGATTGTTGTGAGATCATGGCTCATCGCATTGTGAACGTAAAGCTCACTTCCATCCGGGGAGATGGCGATTCCTCTTGGATTATCACCAGGAATTCTTCTTAATACTTGAGTCGCATTACCGCCACGCGTAAGATCAAATACAACGAGGTCCTCACTACCTGCCATAACGACGTATGCTTTTTTACCTTCTGGGTCAAATGCAACATCGTATGGATTAGATACAATTAACGTTTCATTATCCACGTCTAACACATTTATTTCATCAAAAAGCTCTTTCCGTTGATCCACAAGCTCTTTATCTTCTTCGAGATCAATGACCGAGATCGCTGGAAAGACGGTTTCTTCAAAATTGATCGGTGTATCCACATTTGTCACAAGATGGGGAACCCATGCGGTTTTGCCGTCTGGCGCTATGACAAACTGTTCTAACTTGTTTGGGATTCCTTGACTCACTTTAGGATCGTTCTGATCTGGTGAATCTACTAGTTTGATGATGGAAGTAACGGCATCTTCATTCGTTTCAATCACACTTATTTTTCCTGACAAATAGTGAGGAACGTAAATTTTCTGCCCGTCTTTTGTCATTGTGAGCGTACGAGGACGTTCATCCACTTGAATGGTCTTTGTTGTTTTCTCTTCCTGTAAATCAATGACAGAGACAGAAGAAGAGCGGTAATTTGCAACATACAATGTTGTGCCGTCAGGACTTGTAACTAATCCAAATGGCTCATTAGCTGTTGGAATCGAGTCTGTCACTTTCTTTTTCTTCAGATCAATGACATCGATCTGATTGCTGTACATCGTACTAACATAGAGCGTTTTTCCATCAGGACTTAATGCGAGCTGTCTTGGTTCTTTCCCAACAGGAATTTCGTCCATGACTTCCTTCGTTGATGGATCGACAATCGAAACGGTATTGACATCTATGTTGGCAATATAAAGAACTTCGCCACTTTCATCAAGAAGCGTATTTGTACTTGTACTTGTTTGCTCCCTTATCACTTCAGGATCCTCACTGCACGCAGTGAGGATCAGAAGGAGGATAAATGAGAGTGGGAAGAAGAGCTTTTTCATCATCACATACACCCTAATTTGATTTGCTAATTTCCACCGGTACTAGGACTGGGGAAATGCCGTATTCTCCGTGACCTGCTTGAATTTGTGGAACCATGTCACCATCTGTATTTCCTGAATCATCATCCTTCTTATAGAAGTCTCCAGTATCCCAGAACTCACTTGCCTGCATTCCTTGATCAAGGGCTGGACCGTCAATGACTTGATTGTAGAAATCAGTATAGCGCTGGGTGATAATTTCACGTTCGAGATTTTCAGGAGCATCCTGATCAGATCCTGTATTATTTAGAGTTAATAAAGCGTTTCTCAAGACTGCTGATACGGCGCCGGCTGTTTTTGGGTTATATGACATAGCGTCATCAGATGTATAGTACGCTTTTGCTTCGTCATTCCATAGTTCATTATCCATTGTGACGTATAGCTGTCTCGCTGCGTCACGGTATTTCGCATCATCTGTTGCAAGGTAGGCCGCTGTTAAGCCGCGAATCGCACCAAGGTTAGCTTCAAGAGTCGTGTTGTTACTTGCTTTCTTTTCATTGAGGTCATAACTTGCTGCTGCAAGTCCTGAGTCCAGGATAAGCTCTTTCATAATGAAGTCTGCTTGCTTCGTAATCATCTCAATCGCACGTTTTCCTTCATCTGTTCCTAAACCTTCCGCGTCTTCTCCGCTTGCATAGCCGACTGGAAGACCATCAATTGCTCTTTGGAAAATACGCAGGGATTCAACTGTATAGCCTGCATCGAAAGTGTTCATCGTCTTTCCTTGGTCTTGACCGTTGTTTTCACTTACAAAGGTACCGACTTCTTGATTAAAATGCATGGCGTCAATATTATGAAAGACTGCAAGCATAATATCGCGATTCACGGTATAAGCATCATTCGAATCCTCATCATTAGCTGGATCGGCATCAAGGTTTGCTTCAGGTGCAGATGTAAATGGTTCTCCGTCAAACAGTGCCTGGAAAGATGGAGCAACCTGCTTGTTTTCTGAACGCTGATCGGTCATACCAAAGAATTCAGAAGTTGGCCATAGCATCGCCCATTGGTCTTCCAATAGAGAGTTTGTATCGGTTACTTCAAGGCTCTCTGCATCAGGAGCAACACCTTCAGTGTTTTCAGTTACGCTAACTTCGTGAGGTAAGTATACAAAACCATTTGTTGGATCGTAGTTACTGATATCTGAAGATGCTTCGTTATTAGTAGAATCATAGAATAAATCGTCATGGATAAAATTGATCTTATTCCAGATTTCTTCTGTTAAGATCATCCCCTGCATGCCATCAGCGGAACTTACACCAAGAGCAATATTCTCATCATCGTCATCCTTCGCTGTTTCACCAGCAAGTTCTTCATCACCATCAACTGTGTGGAATCCACCAAGAAAATCACCGGCCCATAGAGTCTGCTTCAGGAAAGTAGCGCCGTATGCAGAAGGAGTCAAGACTTTATCCATTCCATCGCGAGCCCAGCGGAGAGAGTCAAAGTTCACCTGATAGTTTGGAACATACGTATCATCATCGCCAGATGCGTATTCTTCTGTATCCACTTGTTCAACATAATGCGGATCTCCGCTAGAGTATTCAATCGTAGTCGGATACATATTGCGGAAAATTTCATCCTGTGGATAGCCTACTGAGTCTGCTAGAGAAAGGAATCTTTCTGAAAGCCATTCTTCAGGTTTTTGATTCGTTTCCTTTGAGGCTGATTTTACGACTGGACCATTTATCAGGTGGAGACCAAGCCCGGATTTTTCAACCACTTCATACATCGCTTCCTCAGAATACTCATATGATTCAATTCCGGCTGTATAATCGAAGGGAGTGGGACTATCGATATTCTTAGAGTCAAGAACATCAAGATCAAGTCCCAGGCTTTCAGCTAGCGGTTCACCTGAAAGTTCAAACTCCGCATAAGCAAACATATTTCCGAATGTATCAAAATGATAATCAGCTACTTCAACATTATAAGCTAATTTCTTTTCTTCTTCTTTCTTTGAGCTACTTGATTCTTCACTCGTAGTAGAAGAACAGCCAGCAATTAAAAGCGTTGAAGCTAATATAGCAGAAATCGTCTTTTTTTTATGTATCAATTCGAGCAACCCCTTTTGGATAGTAATGATAATCATTATCACTCATTAAGTATAAGAAAAGGTACATATTATGTAAACCCTTTATTAACAATTGATTGAAAAGTCAGTGCTGTTTTGGAAAATGCGTTGAAATGTCAAAAAGCAGTGGAACGAGTTCCACTGCTTTTTGGGTATTTATTGTGTTTTATTTCTAATATAATCTCGTATCATTCGTCTGTGGCTTCCAACCATCAGCTCTGGAAGATGGTCTGAAGAAAAGTATCCCAAAGCTATACTTTCTTCTGTGTGGGTGAGATCTCCAGCATACTCGTTTGTAACATAAGCCGTTGTGACAGAGTAGAATTCATCACCGTTATCTGCTTTCGTGAAAAATTCTTCACCAGAATAGAGTTTAAAAAGAGTGAGCTTTTGGATTGTTAAACCCGTTTCTTCAAAAGACTCTCTTACGGCTGTTTCTTCCGTTGATTCTCCTGGTTCCATCAATCCACCAGGTAACCCCCAGCGTTTTTGTTTTTCGTTACGTTGTTGGAGTAGAATTTCTCCATTTTCGTTTAAGATTATTGCGACGGCCCCGACTAAGATCAGTGGCCGATGACCAACAACGTCACGCAATTCCTTCACATAATTCATGCCTATCGCTCCTTTTCTTCTTATTATAAAGGAAGATCTCTTTTAGCGAAGATCATGATGGCAAGGGCATAAAGGACGGTACCCAGTAAGAAAAGGAACGTCATTGATGGCCAGATTTCTACAGAACCTCTGGCAATCTCAACTGGCCGAAATGTTGAAAAGAGAGAGAGATTTACCATCCAATCGAGTTTATCGCTCATTTTCCCGATTAAATCCATTCCATAGAAGACGATGGTGAGTAATCCAGAAAGTCCAAGTGCTTGTCGCTCATCATTTAATAAGGAAGAGAATAGAAACGAGTAGGCTGAGATGACGTAGAACAAAAGAATACCGACGAGATTAACCTTCATAAACGTCATGGCTTCAAACGGCTTATCATCAATTAATATTTCTGTTCCAATGACTCCTGCAAGAGCAGTTGTTAATCCGATAATAAGAAGTCCGGTGAGCAGCACAAGAGCTTGAGTGAAGGCAATTTTTTTTCGTGAGTTTGGTGTTGCGAGAATGTAAGCCATTGAGCCTCTTTCAATGTGACGAGCCATTAGCTGTGAAGCTGTCATTAAGCAAAAAATCGATAAAATGACTATATACAGCAATCCATAATATTCCCCTGCAATAAAGTCACTTACATGCTGAAATCCACCTTCCATTCCAAATGCAGCTAGAAAGCTTTCGGGCATAGACTCCATTAATTCATTCAAACCAGGTGCATCTGCAATCGAAGGATAGATGCCGATGATAAGAAGCAGGTAAAGTGCAGAGCCAATTGCATAGCTAGAGATGGACTTGGCATGGACTTTTAGCATCCTAGCATAGAGTGTCATATTCATGATTTCTCTGCCTCCCTGTCGTAATAAGTAAGAAAGACTTCTTCAAGGTTTTGTTCATGAATATCAATGTTCCGAATCTGATAATCTCCTAAAGCAGTAATAAATTGATTGTAGTCACCTTGAACCGCTATTTCTGCGCGGTTATCTATGACTGATATGACCTCGAGGTTACTTTCTTTGATACGCTTTGCTTCCGCTTCAGTAGCAAACGTAACATCAAAAAGACGACGCTGCTTTTGCTGCAGATCATGAATATTCTCGACGACAACAATTTTTCCATCTTTAATGATTGCAGCTCTGTCACACGTTCGTTCAATTTCAGAGAAGCTATGAGAAGACATTAGGAATGTAGTGCCTTTCTCTTTCTGCTCCATTACAATTTCAATGAATATTCGTTGCATGAGCGGGTCAAGACCAGAGGTTGGTTCGTCTAATATTATAACTTCAGGTTCATGCATAAAAGCAGCTACGATCCCCACTTTTTGTTTCATTCCTTTGGACATTTTACGAATAGGAGTTTTTGCATCGAATTGAAGCCTATCAATTAGCTGATCACGGTATGCGGTGTTTTTTAGATCTCTCATTCCGCCAACTAATTGAAGGAAACCGATGCCATCCATTCCATCAAGAAAGGCTATTTCACCAGGGAGGTATCCGATCTTCCTCTGGATTTTGGCAGCATCTTTCCACGTATCCATTCCATCTATCATTGCCGTGCCTTTTGAAGGCTTCATGAATCCCATTAAGTGACGTATCGTTGTCGATTTACCAGCACCGTTCGGGCCGAGAAATCCAAATACTTCCCCTCTAGGAATGGAGAACGTAACATCGAAAATCCCTTTTCCGTTTGGAAATTGTTTTGTTAACCCGTTTAATTCGATCATTGAGGTGTCCCCCTCAGTTAATTTTTGAACTATATCTTATTATATATTTCATTATTATCATAAATGACTCTATGATAATAAGCAACATTTATTGAACTCATATTTAATAAAAAGTTCAATAAATGATATACTAATGATGGTGATGAGAATGAATGGATTTGAATTACGTAAACAACAGAAGCGTAAAGATATAATGGCGTCAGCTTTTACGTTATTTAACAAAGAAGGTATAAAAAAGGTGAAGATTAGTGACATTGCTCGATTTGCTAATGTCTCTCAGGTCACGATTTATAATCATTTTACGAGTAAGGAAGTGCTTGTAAGAGCAGTGCTAAAAGACTATATGAACAATCAATTTAAAGCCTTTAAAGAGATTGTTCAACAGGATCATTCTTTCGCTGAAGTGATTGAATTGATTATTTTTGAAAAGCATAAGGCAGTCCAAAGCCTTAATCCATCGCTTCTAGCAGAAATGTTAACGACAGATGAAGAGCTAAAGGATTACGTAGAACGTTTTTATCGAACTCAGACACTTCCATTGTTTGTACAACTCTTAGAAAAGGCACGTGAACGAGGAGAAATTAATGCTTCACTTTCGATGGAGTCGATTATGCTATATCTCAATGCCTTAAAGACAGAGGTGCAGCGTATTCCAGCCGAAACATGGTCAGAGCGAAAGGACTTTCTCGACGATGTTCTTCAACTATTCTTTTATGGTTTAAGTGGTGGTCCAGTTTCTAGTAGGAATGAATCTGAATAATCATTCATAAACTGAAATGTGTGTAAATTTTCACAAAATTTTAATAGTTTGTTAATTTATCTAACACACACCTGTTGTATAATGAAGCCATACAGAGGGAAAGTTGGTGAATTTTGTTGAAAAAGCTGAAAAAGTTAACCTTTAAACAGCTCGTTGATCAAAATAAAGCAGAACTACTTAAAAATGAAAAAGAACTAGCTGAAATAGAAAAACGTATTGATAACAGACACGTTTAATTCAAAGGAAACAGTCGTCAAGCGACTGTTTTTTTTGCATAAATTAGGCTCATATTTGTTGTTTCTCCCTGTGCTAAACTATAGAAAGGAGGCGATCGAATGTCGAAATTAGTAAGTTTGAATGTAGGGAAACCTATTGAAACGAGCTACAAAGGGAAGTTGATCTCTACAGGTATCTACAAACAACCAGTGATTGAATCAGTTTATGTATCTAAATTACAAGTAGAAGGAGATGGACAAGCGGATCTTGTTCATCACGGAGGATCAGAGAAAGCCATTTGTGTTTACCCAATGGAGCATTATGCCTATTGGGAAGAACGTTTAAGATGTGAACTGAAGGCTGGTGCATTTGGTGAGAATTTTACAGTAGCTGGAATGGATGAGACAGAAGCACGTATCGGTGATATTTATCGAATTGGTGAGATTCAAGTACAGGTTAGCTTACCAAGGCAGCCATGCTTTAAACTTGCAAAGAAATTTGAAGTTGATAACATGCACTTATTTGTGATGGAAAATGGGTATAGTGGTTATTATCTCCGAGTGTTAGAAGAGGGAGAAGTTAAAGCTGGGGATGAAATAACCCTTGAGAGTCGTCCAGATCATGATGTAACTGTTGCTTTAGTCAATCGCGTTACGTACAATGATCGAAAAGATCGCGCTGGTCTCGAAAAGGTATTACTTGCAAAAGAACTGAATGAAAACTGGTATAACAAGCTAAGTAAACAGTTGAGCGCGCTTTAAGTTGCGCGCCATTATTTTTTAGCCATACGATAATAAAAGACGATCAGCATAATGATTGTAACGAATGTAACGGTGTATTTAACAATCTGCATCAGTTCCATTGATTTCTCCTAAAATAAAAGCTGGAACCGAGGGGATCCAGCTTATCTGAATGTTAAACAACTTTTTCTTTTAATGCTTTCCCAGGTTTAAAAGCGGGTGTCTTTGAAGCTTGGATGAGAATTTCTTCACCAGTTTGCGGGTTTCGTCCTTTTCTGGCAGAGCGTTCCCTTACTTCAAAATTACCAAATCCCACAAGCTGTACTTTTTCCCCTTTCGCAAGTGCCTCAGCAATCGTATCCATTAACGTGTCTACCACTCTCGCAGTATCTTTCTTTGACATTTCCGATCTTTCCGCAACTGTCGTTAGAAGTTCCGCTTTATTCATTATGTTTCATCCTTTCTAAATTTGCTAGTTTCAATGCTATGGCACTATTTTCGCCAGTACATCAGTGATTTATACATCATGAATAAAAGAATATAAAAAAGAGACTCTTAACGAATCTCCGTTGATTATAGGATATTAATAGTTGGATAGTTGTTTGTACTCTTTCTGAAGGTCCGTCAGTGTACATTGATACAGATGGTGGTCAGCGGTGGAATAGGCTCCTGCCTCAATAAGCTTCGAAATGTAGTAATTTCTACGTTGCTCTAGTGCTTTTCTGAGCTGATTGGTTTCCATGAGCACACCCTCCTTAACGATTTTTTATTCCCAGTATGTCCTGGGGCTATGCATTTTAATCAAAATTAGATGTGACAGATTGGACAAAGGACCAGTAGGATTCGTAGAGCGCCTTATACAGAAGTGAAGCTTTTTATAGAAATGAGGTGATGAGCAATGAATAAGGAGCAAATTATTTGTGCAATTGAAGCCATTCAATGGGATTACGAAGAAGCTCTTGTACCTGAATCTATTCACTATATTCAAAAAGATGACCTAGTGATGATCAAAAATGATAAATCAGCAAGTGTCTATGCGAATAAGGTTGTTCGCTTCAGTCAAACTCTTAACAAGGTTGAAGAAGCGATAGCGTATTTTCAAAACAGCCCCTTCTCCTGGTGGATTCAAACAAATTCTGAGTCTAGTGAACTTGAAAAACAGCTTATTAAATTGGGGATGAAGCACGCAGATACATACGTTGGATTAGCAAAGGAAGTAACAGAAGAAATTCCGTCATCATCAGAATATATCCATAAAGAAGTGACAACGAAAGAAGACGTTCTTGAGCATGTAGAGATCGCAGGGAAGGTTTGGGGTTATGACAATCAGGCGATGAAAGCTGCTATTAATGAAAGAGCTTCTTATCTTCAGTTCTCTGAGCGAAGAGGAGGCTATACGCTCTTGCTAGACGGAAAGTATCCAATCGGTTATTCGAATTATCGCTATAGTAAGGATGGGAAAACTCTTTATTTAAATGGAGCAGCGGTTCTGCCTGAATATAGAGGGAAAGGGATTTACAAAAACATGCTGAAGGCACGTTTATATAAAGCGAGTCAAAGAGGATGCGAGATAGCGGTGACGCAAGCGAGAGTCGGTACTTCTGAACCTATTTTACGAAAACTGGGGTTTAGGGAGTATGCGGAGTATAAGCAATATATCCGAGAATAGAAGCGCAAACAGTAGCCAATCTTTTATGAAGATGCTGTAAATCTCATTGTGTTTCTGTAAAAAGGTAGGATTGCGAATATAGAATCTGGAACACTCCAAGGTGAAGGGTTAATCCTTCACCTTCTTAAACTTTTGTTAAAAAGGAGCTGTTCTGTTGTTGAAAACCTTTGTTCTAGACACCAATATTCTCTTGCATGATGCTCACTTCCTTTTTCGATTTGGTGACAATCACGTTGTGGTTCCAGCGATTGTGATTGAAGAAATCGATTCTAAGAAGCGGTTGATGAATGAGGTAGGTCGTAATGCACGAGAATTTAGCAGAATGTACAAAAAACTGCGAGATAAAAACAAAGTCAAGCTCGATGAACCAATTCCACTTGAATCTGGAGGAACATTTCGAATTGAGTTAAATCATCGCTCTTTTGATAAACTAAGAAATGAGTTTAGTGAAGATTCCAATGATAACCGCATTATTGCAGTATCGATTAATTTAAGCACGGATGATACAGGAGATGTCGTTCTTGTTTCAAATGATATGTTAATGATTGCGAAAGCAGATGCCTTAAAAAAATCACTTGAGTTACCAGCTTTTTTTCCTGAACTATATGAGAATGATCGTCTTATTGAGCACGTCGATCGTCTTCACAGAGGCTATCATGAAATTCTAGTGCCTCCTGAAATCATTGACTCTCTTTATAAGAGCGGCGAACTCTCTATGAATATTCTGCGTGAGTATATGAACACAGAAGTTTATAGTCAGGATTTTATCCTGTTAAAAGATATTTTTGGAAGTAGTCATTCTGGGATTGGAAGAGTACTATTTCGAAATCAGAAAGTAGTAATCCAAGGGCTGAACCGAGAGAGTGAACATATTTGGGGAGTCCTACCGAAAAACGTCCAGCAGCGTATGTTAATGGAGCTGTTGATGGATAAAAGTGTTTCACTTGTTTGTGCAACTGGAAAGGCGGGAACGGGGAAAACGCTTCTTGCGCTTGCTGCAGGACTTAGTCAGACGGAAGACGAGCAACATTATCAAAAACTACTTGTTTCAAAGCCTGTGGTACCAGTTGGAAATGATATCGGCTTTTTGCCTGGAGAGAAAGAAGAGAAGATTAGACCCTGGATTCAACCAATCTATGATAATCTAGAATTTTTATTTGATGCCAGTAATGAAGAAGAGTTAACAAACATTTTAACTGGCTTGAGGACGCTAAAAGTCGAAGCGTTAACGTACATAAGAGGGAGGAGTATACCTCGTCAATTTGTGATTATTGATGAAGTTCAAAACTTATCTCCTCATGAAGTGAAAACGATTATAACAAGAGTAGGCGAGGGAACGAAGATTGTTCTAATCGGGGACCCCGAACAGATTGACCATCCTTACCTTGATTCAGTGAACAATGGTTTAACGTACGCTGTTGAACGGTTAAAGCAGGAAGATGAGGTAGGGATTGTCCACTTAACGAGTACAGAGCGAAGTAAGCTTGCTGAAAAAGCTGCTCGATTTCTTTAAGTAGTACGAAGGGACGATATTCTCATGAAATAAAATGGGAAATTAGACCATATGGAACTAGACAAACTGATCTTTTTTATCAGATAATTCAGTTAAAAGAGAGGGGCGCTAAACATGAGTGATGTTAGATTAATACCATTCGAGGTTAATGCAGTCGTTCAAGAAGCAGGAATTCTTCCAGATGGGATTGAAATGATTCAAGCACCAGCGGTATGGGAAGAATCTGAAAAAGGGAAAGGACGAATCATTGCGGTAATAGACACAGGTTGTCAAATTGATCATCCTGATCTTCAATCACGTATTATTGGAGGTAAGAACTTTACGCAAGATTTCGGTGGAGATGCAGATCGTTATGATGATAATAATGGCCACGGTACGCATGTCGCCGGAACGATTGCAGCAACGAACGGAGAAAAAGGGGTTCAAGGTGTTGCCCCAGATTCAAAGCTCTTGATCGTTAAAGTACTGAATGAATCCGGAAGTGGTTCATATCAATCTATCATCAATGGGATTCGGTATGCCATCGATTGGAAGGGGACAGAAGGCGAACGGGTAAATGTGATCTCGATGTCGCTCGGTGGACCATCTGATGTACCAGAACTTCACGATGTTATTAAAGATGCCGTGAATCAAAATATTTCAGTTGTGTGCGCCGCTGGTAATGAAGGAGACGATAGAGAAGACACATCTGAATTCGCTTATCCTGGTGCCTATAATGAGGTAATTGAAGTAGGAGCGGCCTCTTTCCAACGCACGCTCGCTCCATTTTCCAATACCAATAATGAGATTGACTTAATTGCACCAGGTGTAGATATTCTTTCAACTTATCCGGGTAGTGAATATGCTGTTCTTTCTGGAACCTCAATGGCTGCTCCGCACGTATCGGGGGCACTGGCGCTTCTCATGAATGTTTCTGAGAAGGAATTTAAGCGCACGCTTAGTGAAGCTGAAATTTATTCACAGCTTATCAAGAGAACCGTGCCAATCGGTTGTACAAAGCAAGCTGAAGGAAATGGCCTTCTCGCTTTAAATTTTATGAATCAGCTCGAATCGCTCTTTAATATTTATACAACCGCGTGGGATCAAACAGAAGTGAAATCAGAAAAAGTAACGAAATAACTTCACAAGTAAAGTGAAATCAATATTATCATTTACATCAAAAATCGTAGTGCGAATTAAGATTCGCACTACGATTTTTGTGTTATATAAATATGTTGATGCATGACAAAACCAATCTAAAGTGGTGAATCAGGTTCAAAAGAAGTGGACTTGAGAAAAAGTATGTAAAAGGATTCACTATGCAACAAAGCATTCATTTTTAATGTGAGCTGGGAGGATCTTCATAAGGTTAGGTGTTATTTACTTAATACATTTTAAGTACACACCCATGATAGATGCATAGGATAATTTATACATTGTGAAGGGATTGAGAAACTATGTACTATGATCCTTCTATGCATCCTTATCATCACTATCAACGTCCGCCAACTTATAACGAGGAGAGACAGCCTGGATACGAACCTTTGCCTCAAGTGACAAAGCAGGGGTTTACATCTCGATCTTCCAATAATGCTGGAAGTAGGGAATTTAAAGATTATGGACCGAAACCATTTGTCGCTAATATTAATGAAGCAACGAAGCAAAACGATACTTTTCGTACAGCTTTATGGACAGGTGAACATTTACAATTAACGTTAATGAGTATCGATGTTGGTGAAGACATTGGATTGGAAATGCACCCAAACGTTGACCAATTTTTGCGAATTGAACAAGGACAGGGAAAGGTGCAAATGGGGAAACGCAAAGATTCCTTGAATTATGAACGAGAGGTTTATGATGATTATGCTGTATTTATACCCGCTGGTACATGGCACAATCTAACAAATACTGGAGATGTACCGATTAAGCTTTACTCGATCTATGCTCCACCTAATCATCCTTTTGGAACGGTTCATGAGACAAAAGAGGAGGCTATAGCGGCGGAAGAAGGTGAGCATAATCGAAACTCAACTGTGTTTGGCAAAACGCCAGATGAATGGGTGAAATACACGGAATTCTTAGTAAATGAAGGGTTGGAAGATGTCGACAGAGGCATAAATGCAACACACATTCTTCAAGAGTTTATTCTAATGGGAGTGCTTGTTGGAAAGGGTTACTCTCCTGAAAAAGCCTATGAAATAGTGGAAGATTGGGAGCGAACTGGACAGTCCAAACTTCTTCAACAAAGCAACAATATGTAGAAATAGCTTAAAAAAATGAACAAGGTGCTCTACGGTCGTAGTTTGGTTAGGGTTCGAATTGGTTAACAGAAATTTTTCACCTCAGAAGAGCTTAAAAAACATTAGCTCTTCTGAGGTGAAATCATATTTGTGCTAATTGTATGTATAACTTCAAAAGAAATCATCATTTTCTTCCGTGTTTTGTGCGTCAGTCGTTCTATTTGCTTCTTGTATCTTTATTTTTTCAAGTTGTTCGATCATATGCTTGTAATCTAGCTGGCTAATATTAGGGTAATGATTGATTTTTCTTTTAATGTCATCTAACTCAGTTGGGAGTTTATTTCGATTGTTATTTGAAAACATAGCCGCAACGGTTCCTGTAATAACACCGATCGTTCCAATCCCGACCATCATTAATACCGCGGCAACCAGTTTGCCTGCAGCTGTTTCAGGATAGAGATCTCCATACCCCACCGTAGTGGTAGTCACAACTGCCCACCAAAGGGCATCACCATATGTCTCAAATTCTGGTTCAATCCATTTCATCGAAAGCGCTGAAATGAAGAGGAGTGAAATAACATAGATAAACGCACGATCAATTTTATATTTCGTTAGAAAGAGTTCAAAAACAGACGTGCGGTGATTAATGAGTGCGACTAATCGTATCACCCGTATAAAGCGGACAAGTCTTGCGGTCCGAAACAATTGATCGAGCGGAATAATAGCAATCAAATCCAGCGGATGCTGTTTGATAAAAGTCCATTTGTGATCACTTAAAAAAAGTCGCGTAGCATAATCAAGTAAGAATAAGAGCCAAATAAAAAAATCGAGCGCAGTGCCTTCGCGATCGGGTAAATCAATGACGAGTGAAAAAATAAGGAGAAGGGCGAGTACAAATTCATAAATCATTCCTAGAGATTGCTTTTGCAATGGATCACCTTCTTTGTCTATTTATCACTATTTCGCTATCAAGAAGAATCACCCTGCAAAAAAAAGAAGTCCTCCATAAATTGGGGGACTGAAGTTAAGCTTCTTTGATAAAAGCGAAAGAACTTTAGATTGGGATGAGGTCTCCATCCCAGGATTTCTTGCGAATGAAGTAGGCATCTTCAATGGTTGCTTCCGTTTCATGAAAATGATCGAAGGGTTTTGTGATATCAATGTATTTAATCATGTACTGTTTATTTAATCGTTTCATGTGAATAATCCGCTCCTGCTCAAGTTGAGCGATTTCGTTAAGAAGGATTTTCCCTTGCCACACACGTAAAGGAAGCTCTCTTTTCCAAAGAGAAATGGACCCATGAAAAAGAACTTCTCCTTCATGAAGCCAGATTAAATCGTCAGCAATATCTTCCCATTCATTTAACTCATGTGTCGCAATAAGAACAAGTCTTTTTTCGGCATATCTTGATAGAAGGGAGACGACGTTTTTTCGTTCACGACTATCGAGGTAGTTTAATGGTTCATCAAGTAACAAAATAGGAGGACAGTCAAGAATGGCTTGTGCAATACCGACACGCTGCTTCACTCCTTGAGAGAGAGCTTTTATTTTCTTTCTTTTACATTTGTGAATATGAAGGGCTTCCATCGTTTGATCAACGGCATCTTGATAAATGACCCCTTTTAATTCACACATATACCTAAGAAACCTCTTCATTCTCATCTCTTCATATAATTCGATACCTGTTGGAAGAAAGCCGATATTCTTACGAATAAAGGGGAGGGAGGTTTCCACTGTTCTCCCACCATATTCAATGATGCCTCTTTGGGGCCTTATTGCTGTCGCTAGAAGTTGAAGCAAGGTAGATTTACCAGCGCCGTTCTTACCAACTAGAATGGTGATCCCAGAACCAAGTGTTAATTCGGGAATAGCAAGTGTGAACTGTTTTCGAGTATATTTGATGTTTTGTAGTTGAATCATCGCCTAATCTCACAAATATTGAAGATGCAAACTCTTCCGATACGATAAGAAGAGCATGGCAACTCCAAGTCCAAGTATAATAAGGTAGGAGACAACAAAGAGTAAGTCTTGTTGAAGTGCTTCACCAGATAGTTCGAAAACAGTATAAGGTAACACAAGAAAAGTAAGCGCCCATCCAGCAAGTGAGGCGATAAATCCGGCAATTACCCCTTTATGGAACATGACAAAGGCAAGCAAACCTGTCAGAAAGAGAAGTGGCGCAAACCAATGCAAAAGAAACGTAGCGGGGTTAACCATCGTATTATCTTTCACAATATATAAGGTAGATAACAGGGCCAAACCAATGTTTACGACTAAGACAACAAGCAATTTACTTAAGAGAAGAAGTGCTGGAGGGAAAGGTGTAATCGATTCGACCATCCGCATTTCTTTGTTCCAAGTTTTATAACTATAAAGCACACCAAATAATAGATAAATGGGAACAACGATAGGAAATAAACTGTCTGCTTCCATGCTTCCAGCCGAAATCATCGTTAACATTGCAAAAATCAATACGCTAATCAGCCAGTAGGCCCAGTGATAAGAACGGAACTGATTAAGGCATTGCTTTGTTAGTGACGGTCTTGCAGGCTCAGGTTTTTCATCGAAATCAAATTCGATTTGAGAAGGTTTAAGTTCATCGAAAGAATCCTGTAACGAAAGAAGCAGCTTCTGTGTATCCTCTGAACGGGGTGACGTTGCCAGATATGACTTGATCGGCTGCTCTAGATCTTCTTCTAACTTTTCTAATTCAAGATCGATGTCTTGCATGGCTAACTTCCTCCTTTCGTTCTATTGAAGCTTTTAGTTTCTTCAAGGCGTGAAATAAGTTCGACTTTACTGTACCGAGTGGAAGTTCCAGAGCTTCGGCAATTTCTTGATACTTTAATTCCTGGTAAAACCGTAAATACACAATTTCTCTTTGCGTCTCAGAAAGCGTATCGAGCTGCTTGAGAAACTCCACACGTGATTCTTGCCTTTCAAATAGTTCCACTACTGATGGTTCTTGATCAGCTTGATCTGGAATGAAGTCGAGAATTTGCTTTTCTGACCTAAATCCTGCACTTTTCCAATAATCTCGGCATTGATTTGTGGCCACCTGGTAAAGCCAGGGCTTGATCTTTTCTGGGGTTTTCTTTGTTTTTAGTTGTTTAATTAATTTCAGGAAGGTTTCTTGGACAACATCTTCGGCCTTTCTTCTATCACGTAACATCCGTTCTAGATAACCAAGAAGCGGAGCATGATAACGATGAATAAGGGCTTCGAAAGCAGCCTGATTTCCACGTGCCATAGCGACTACTAGTTCCTCATCTGTCATAAACCATCCTCCTTTCTAGTCTGATGATCTTGCATCACTTCATCCCATATTTTCTGCCATTCTTCGTAAAGAATGAGAGTAGAAGGTTCTCGAAATAAGGTGAAATCTGCTGCGAATCCCGGGTCTACCCAGCGTTCACTATATATTCGATCTAGGACTTCTTTCACTTGCTTACTATCTCCATCAGCGATGGCTTCGTTGATCATTGTGAAAATCTGGTTAGCTTTGATTTCTTCCTCACTGTAGTCTTCCAGTGGGATATCATCTTGAATCGGGATAACAAGGTCGCGGATTTGACTGGCCTTTTTTTTATTTCCATTTTCTAATTCATAAATGTACGTATAAGCACTTTGGATGGCACTTGTTACTAGCTCGCCTTCCTCATACCCATAAATCTCAGTTCCATCATGGAATAGACTCACTTGAAAGAGCAATTTCATAAGATAAGTTTCATCCATTTGATAGAAAGTGGATTCGCTTAGGATATAGTTTTGATCAATAAAACCTTGTTGTCTCACGTAATTGGCCCAGCGAATATTCTCTACAGGAACGATAAAAAAATGACGCATAGGCTCTATTTTTTTCGCTAAATAGTGGTTGGTGTATAGAAGGCGTTTGTCCAATTCCTTCATGAGCTCAACAGCGCGATCCCGATTGTAACTGTCCGTTACGATTGACATTGGATAATAAGTAGAATCAACTTCAGTCAGATCTCCAGCATAAAGGTCTAATTTAGAAGTTTCCCCTTGAAGTTTATAGGTTTCAACATTTGTATTACGTTCGTCGATTGTGCCATATAAGGGTAGTGCCATACCTGAAACTTCGACATTAAAAGTGGCTCTATTCGAAATTCCAATATTCGTTTGTGATTCTCCGTTCATGTCATATAAATATTGATGCCCTGGCAATGGATACCAGGCTGTTTGAGAAGGCATAATCATTTGATCATTTCCTACATGGCCCGGATAGTATTCCTGACCATTATTAGATGCCCATAGTTTGTATGGTCCTTCATATTGAATACGAATAACAGGTTCTTTCATATTTTCAGGTAAAGTAACGGTCAGAAAATCATTCTCTTGAGTAAATGGAATTGGATGTTGATCAATCGTGACCTGGTTAACTGAAAATGTCTGATTCAATGTGAATTTCATAAACTCTTTTGTTTGAAATTCTGCTGATGGTAGAGTGAGAGATGCATCAATGAAAAGTGATTGATCTTCATGCTGAATGGATAAGTCAAACTGTTTTATTTCAAATCGTTCTGGTTGATAGAGCTCTTCTTCCTCTTTCATAAGAGTATTAGGAGAAGAAAGGGAAGGGAAAGACATGTAACTAGCTTGACCGTTTTGTTCGTCTGTTATCAATGGAGATTCTTGTTTAATCTTACTAAATTCATCAGTTCGCTCCTTCCAGAAAGAAGCATATGGAAGATACGAGATCACGACAATTCCTATACTGATCATGAGTGCAACCTTCCACAGCCACGTATATGGATGAGGTCTGCGTTTATTGAGAATGAAAATGATGAGTACCAGGAGAAAGGAAGAAACCGTTAAAACAAAAATGCGCTGTAACTGTAGTTCTTCTTTCATTAATTCAATTCCCCAGGTGCCATTAACAAGAACAGAATCGACAAATAAGTAGGTTAGATGGAACGCTTTAAGATAAAAGTGTCCGCCTTGATCAATAATGAAAATTTCCATGAATAGCGTACCAAACATCCAGGCGCAGAAGGCGATTAAGTAAACAAAGCGATTTTTAATAAGTACCGATAAAAGCATGCCAAGAGTTAAACTAATAAAGAACGCTACTTCGTATTGAGTCCCATAGAAACGCAGAATTGTGAACGTTTCTTCCACCGGAATGTTATCTCTCATAGCAAAGATAAAGTAGGTTCCACTCATCAGGACCGTATATATCGTCATATAGATGAGCGCGGACATCAATTTTGCTGATATGAATACGAAATTGGACACGGGAAATGATTGGTGCCACTCAAATGATTCATTCCCAACGTCTCGTCGTATTAAATAAACGCCAATCAGAATACTTAAGCCAATAACGAGAATAAATATAAGAGAGTGCGTTGTTTCATATGTTGTTCTGTAGAGGTTGCCATGTCCTCCTTTTTGATCTGCACTCATGCTAAAAAGTAACCAGATTAAATAAAAGAAAGGAAGAGGTGCGAAAACCCAGTTTTTATACAAAAAAGAAAGTTCAAGCTTAAACTGGATAAGCCATTTTCTCATAGTCCATCACGCCCAATCAGTGCCATGTACCCTTCTTCAAGGGTAGGATCCACGGCTTCGGCAAATTCAAATGGTGCTACTGGAGATATTGCTCGACACCTTAATCCTGTTGCTTTTCGTTTTGTAAGCGTCATTTGCAATCCATTTAATTGGTCCCAGTTAGTATCAAAGAGGTCGAACTCCCAAATAAGTCCATTCCCCTTACGTTGAAGCTCATCTGGTGTGCCTTGAAAAAGAATGCGCCCTTTATTTAGAACGATCAGTGTATCACAGCTTCCTTCAATGTCTTCTACAATATGCGTAGAAAGAATGACGGTTTTTCGGCTAGAAACATCAGCTAGTAAGTTGCGAAAGCGTAAGCGTTCTTCAGGATCAAGTCCAGCAGAAGGTTCGTCGAATATCATCACAGCGGGTTCTCCATAAAGCGCCTGGGCAATGCCAAGACGTTGCTGCATTCCATTTGAGAACGTCTTGATTTTTTGATTCCGTTGCTTTTCTAAATTAAGGGCATGAAGCAATCGTTTTTTTTCTCGCTCATGATCATAATGGTGGTCTCGTTTTAACTTCCCAACATAGTCCAAAAACTGTGATGCAGTAAGCTGTGGATACAGCTTGAAATGTTGAGGGAGGTAACCGATTTCTTTTCGAACATTTGAAGCTTCTCGGTTAAGTGAATAACCTTTAAGATAGATTTCTCCGGAAGAAGGCTTTGAGACCGCAGCTAGCATTCTCATAAATGTTGTTTTTCCAGCACCATTTGGGCCAATAAGCCCTACCATGCCTCCTTCGATGGACAAAGTGAGGTTATGTAGAATCTTCTCTTTTTTGAACTGTTTAGTTAGATGAGATACTTCAATCAAAATCGTTCATCCTTTTACTAGTATTCTATGGCTAAGACGATTATAGTCGATAAAAGGTTTTGTTAGGGTAAACAAAAATCCTCTGCACGATGCGTGCAGAGGATTGGTTTTAAAGAGGTAATACATAGAAGAGAACACAGAAGAAATGAGCAAGTGTTCCAGCTACCACGAAAAGATGCCAAACTGCATGATGGTATTTAAAAGCTCTCCAGACATAGAATACCGCTCCGATTGTGTAGAGAACACCCCCAACAATGAGAAGCATCATTCCGTTTGGAGCCAAGTTCTGCGTGAGTGGATTCCAGGCAAGAACGATCAGCCAGCCCATTAAGACGTAGAGAATGGTTGAGATAAATAGAAACTTTTTTACAAAATAAGCTTTGAATACTGTTCCAATAATTGCGAGTCCCCACACGATGCCAAATAGTGTCCAACCTAGCCAACCTTCAATTACAATAAACAAGAAGGGAGTGTAAGTACCAGCGATAAAGAAATAGATAGAAGAGTGATCAAGTATTTCGAAAAAGTCTTTCGCTTTCCCAGGTGGAAAGCTGTGAACGAGTGTAGAGGCCGTATAAAGCATCAGCATCGTTGTACCGAAAAGTGTAAAACTTACAATATGCCAGGCAGTTCCATAGAGAGACGCAAACACAATTAAGATGACTAGAGCGGCAACGCTTATGATAGCTCCAATTCCGTGAGTAATATAATTTGCTCGCTCCTCGCCAACTGTAAACGTATGAGTTGTCATGATTCGCATCATTCCTTTAGATCAATTACTAGAAGTATACTACATGATTCCCCGAACGTCATTTCTGATCGAACCTTATTTCTTAAGATTACGTAGTTTTTCTGCTTCTTTTAAGAGATGATAAGTGTAAAAATCTTTCTCTTCTACTTGTTCTGTGGCAGCTTCCATAACGAGAAACTCTTCCGCAATTTCTTCTCGCATTGAAGTAAGTAACTTTTCACTGTCAGTAGTAACTAATTTATTCTTTTGATCCACGGTTGCTTCGCTCCTTCAACATTAAATGATAGTCTCATTGTGCCTTAAGGAAGCGATTTTATTCTAAAATGACTTATTTTATTTTCACCATTTCTTTAGTGATAGAGCGATAGACATGATATCCACTAGTAGATACCCCAATAGTACCTGCTCCAGGGAAAACGCTGTCGCCACAAAGCCATAATCCCTTGAGACCAGTACGGTGAGAAAGACTGTTGAACAAGCTATATTCATTCGTTTGTGGGAAACCTCCAACCATGCCTTTAGGTCTTTTCGTAAATCTTTCCCATGCTCGTGGTGCACCTGTCATTTGCAATTCGATTCCACTTCTTACATTAGGTATCACTCTTTCAATACCTGTGAGCATTTTCTCAGTTAGCTCCTTTTTATATTGATCGTATTTCTCTTTCGTATCCCAATGGTGAAGCTCTGTATGTGTACTGACTGTTAATGTGCGAAAGCCCTCTGGCCCACGAAAGAGATCATTGGATTTTGAAAGTGACAAGAAGAGATGATTTCCTTCGGTCATTTTTCCATTATCCGAAAAGACTTGACTAAAGAGGGACGTATATTCAGGGATGATTTTTTCATCTAAAGCAAGATACATCGTAAAAGCTCCCCACTGAGTCATTTGACTTCGTTTTCTTAACTTAGTGGGGAGTTGTTCTTGAAGTGGTTCTGGAAGAAGTGGAACAAAGCCCTGTACAGGTAAGTTATTAATAAGGTGATCAGCTCTCCAACTCTCCCCTTTTTGATCGACAGCTACCCAACGATTGTTTTCACGCCGAATCGATTGAATTTGCTTTCTCAGGTAAGTTCGCCCACCGTTCTGTTCAATATATTGCTGTAGTGTTTCAGCGATGCGATACAATCCACCTTCAGAGTAATATGCCCCTTCGTGATAAATATCGAGAGCAAGAGCACCCATAAGTGCTGAGCACTCTTCACTAGTTGTTTGCATGCTATCAATTAATTGGCCATCAATAAAATGTTGAAAGTCTAGTGCATCATTAAGATGATGTTTTTTTAGAAGATCTCCCATTGTTTTCCGAAGGTAGGGAACCAGTCCGGGAGTTCCTGGTTTGAGAGATAGGAGAAGCCCTTTCCATTCTGATAGGGTGACTGGAGGTACAACAGGGAGAGGTCCAATTAACTTACGTACTTCGGCTCCAATTTTCCATATTTCTCGATAGAAAGAAACAATTTGTTTGGAGTGTTCTGGAAACTGGGTAGCGCATTCTGATAAATGTCGATTTCGATCTGTATAGTAAGGCATGACGCGATTGCCATCGTATATTCTCATAATTTCATCGAGCGAAAAAACAGGGAAGGTTAAACCGAGTTCTTGGAAAATGCGATAGTGTAATCCACCTTCTTCGAACCCCATCCCCATTGTCGCTCCAACAGGGAAGAGAAAATTACCTCGCTTAAATTTTCCTGCTGATCCACCCCATTCATTCGATGCTTCAAGTATTGTTACGTTGTAGCCTTCTTTCGTCAGTAATGCTCCAGCAGTCAGTCCGCCAATGCCACCGCCAATAACCACAATATCCATAATGATCCCTCCAAGATGGTCAGAGCTTGATACCATCTATTATAATAGGTATGATGGTGCAAATCATGTATGAGTGTGTCGAGAAGTAGCTTAATAAATGATAAATTTCCATGTTTGTACCGGGGTACTTGTCCAGCCATAAAGTTAAAAGAAACATAAGATAAATTAAAGAGTGAGGTCAGGTCCCCCCTCTGTATATACTCACTCTTTGTGACCCATTTTAGAGTCAGAATTTATTCTGACTCTTTTTTTTTTGGCTATGTTAGATAATGCATGTATATTAGCCTATTAATTCGGATCAAAGCGCATGAAATGAGTGCATTCCAATTTCGGCCCTCTATCAGAGCAGTTTGCTTTCGAATCTTGTAAAGAAGGGGGAATCAACCTTGCTTGAAATTATCGAAATAGGTACAAATGAGCATGGACGAGAGTTGACGATTCGAGAGCTGATTAAGAAACTTGAAGAACATCCTCTTGATCCTGCATTTGAACAAAGTGGAAATTTTATTTTTCCTTATCAGCCAGTCCGTGATGCAAAACGATATGCTGGTTGCAGAGCATTTTTTGGCGACTTCGCGATGATATCATGCCGTTTCTTTATTGTGACGGATGAAAAGGTACTTATAGAAGAGTTGATAAAGGCAATTAAAGAAAATCAAGAACGCATTGATTATGGAAGGTTAAGAGAAGTTCAGGTGAATGGTCGAGTATCCCATTAATTATGCTATAATCAGGATATTCTGCTAGTGATTGGAGTGAATGAAATGAGTCTTGAAACACTTCAGGAACAAGTCGATGGATTGATGGATAAATACACCGAGCTACTCCTTGGAGATACGAGCCCTGAGCTGAAGGAAAAAGTGAAGCTATGGGCGATGTACACGCATCTTTCAAAAACGATGCCACCTCTTGCGAAACATTGGAATCAAACGTATCCTGATGCGAAGGATGCCATGAAAGAGCTAGTGACCGAAATCAAAACTATGAACGAAGAGCATCGTAAAGCCCAACAGGATAGCCAGAAAGAATCAGATAAGTGAAACCAGGACTTCCCTGGTTTCTTTTTTTTTGCCTACATTAACAAGTGTTTTTGATTATAGCTTATTCGAGAATCGACCATTTAAGCTAATATAGAATTTAGTATCATTTCAGAAGCTTATCCATTGAGAAATGAGATGGTTGTTAAGAAAAAAGGTTGTGAAAATAGATGAGAAGAGAAGTATCCGATTTTGTAACATTTAAATATACTATTTTAAATTCCAGTTTTTTTCGTGAAGAGCGGGGTATAGAATACTAATTCAAGTAAATATTTAACAAAATTTATTACAGAGAAAATCTATCAAAAATAGACTAAACGACAGCATATCATGGTAGAATAGCATTAAAGGCGAAATATGGCGGTATTTGATACTATATGCCGGTTTTCTCCAATATATATTTTTTTGTGCGTTTTGTATGCGTTTACATGGAGGGGTTATGATGGAACAAGTAATGCGTAATTTCTTTTTATACATGGGGAAGAATAAAGTAGCTACAAAAGTAGCGAAACGGTATGGTATGCGCTTTGGAGCTAGCCGGTTTGTAGCCGGTGCGTCTCTTAATAGCTCTGTAAATGCTATTAAGAAACTAAATGAAAAGGGACTTTCTGTTACAATCGATCATCTTGGTGAGTTTGTAGATAACGCCGCTGAAGCTGACGAAATGACAAACCACTGTATTGAAGCAATTGAGCGAATTGCAGCAGAAAATCTTGATTCTCAGCTTTCTCTTAAACTCACATCAATGGGGTTAGACATTGATTACGATCTGACGATGAAAAATATGCGCCGAATTCTTGAAGCTGCTGATCAGCACAATGTCTTTGTAACGATTGATATGGAAGATTTCGAGAGGTGCGGAAAAACAATACAGATTTTTACTAACTTAAAGAGGGAGTATACGAACATTGGTACAGTTCTTCAAGCCTACTTATACCGTGTAGCTGAAGATGTAGAAAAGCTGAACGATTTATCTCCAAATCTTAGACTTGTTAAAGGTGCTTATAAAGAGTCACCAAAAGTCGCATTTCCGGATAAAAAGGATGTCGACGAGAATTTCAAAAAAATCATTAAAATGCACTTATTGAATGGAAATTACACAGCCATTGCTACCCATGATGATCGCATCATTGAATACACAAAGAAGCTCGTAGAAGAATACAATATCCCGCGTTCTCAATTTGAATTTCAAATGCTATATGGTATTTGTGTAGATAAACAAGATGAGCTCCTTAAAGAAGGTTTCAAAATGCGTGTCTACGTACCCTATGGAAAAGACTGGTATGGATATTTTATGAGAAGACTTGCTGAGAGGCCTGCAAACGTAGCTTTCGTCCTTAAAGGGATAATGAAATAGTGAAAAGCGGACGAATGTCCGCTTTAAAATAAGCTTTGTTTAAATTTATAAAATTTCGTCAAAGAAATCCGTGTGATATATTGCTAAATTTCAGAATATATTTTATAGTATAGACAGAGGAAATGATCTCGCTCTTTTTTTTGAATAAAAAATGAATGAGCATTCATTCAACAGGGGAGGTTCGCTATGACACGTAGCATTCATAAAGTAGCTGTATTAGGAGCAGGAGTAATGGGATCAGGCATTGCCGCCCACCTGGCGAATGTAGGAATTCCAAGTTTGCTATTGGATATTGCACCAAAGGAACCGAATGAAAAGGAAAAAGCCAAAGGGCTTACACTCGCTGACCGTTCTGTCAGAAATAGACTTGCGGCTGAAGCGATTGAGAAACTTAAGAAACAAAAACCGGCACCGCTTTCTAAGAAAGATCACATTCAATTAATTGAAGCAGGAAATATGGAAGACGATATGGAGCGCTTGCAAGAAGTTGACTGGATTATTGAAGTTGTTGTCGAAAACCTGGAGATCAAGAAAAAAGTATATGAAAAAGTAGATGAATATAGACGACCTGGAACCATTGTTAGTTCCAATACTTCCGGTATTTCCGTAGAAGCAATGGCTGAAGGTAGATCAGAAGATTTTAGGAAGCACTTCCTTGGTACGCACTTTTTTAACCCACCAAGATATTTAAAGCTTCTTGAAGTGATTCCAACGAAAGACACGGATCCAGACGTCCTTTCTTATATGAAAACATTTGGTGAAGATATTCTCGGCAAAGGTGTCGTAGAAACGAAAGACACGCCAAACTTCATTGCCAATCGAATTGGAACGTATGGCCTGCTTGTCACAGTTAGAGAAATGATGAATCGCGGCTTTTCAGTTGGAGAAGTAGATTCTGTAACTGGCCCAGCAATCGGCCGTCCAAAAAGTGCAACGTTTCGAACACTTGATGTAGTTGGACTTGATACGTTTATTCACGTAGCGAACAACGTTTTTGAACAGGTTGAAGGTGATGAGAAAGAAGTTTTCCGGATTCCTAAATTTATGCAACAGATGAAAGAAAAAGGCTGGATTGGAGCAAAGGCAGGTCAGGGCTTTTTCATAAAACAAAAAGGGGCAAAAGGAAGCGAAATTCTAGAGTTAAATCCATCTACGCTTGAATATGAACCACGACAGAAATTAAAAACAGCTTCTGTTGAGGCAAGTAAACAAGCGAAGTCAAAAGCGGATAAACTGAAAGCGCTTGCTTATGCGAATGACCGCGCAGGTGAATTAATTTGGAACATCATGAAGCCTGTTTTGCTTTATTCTGCTAAGAAAACCTACGAAATTGCTGATGATATCGACGCCGTCGATCGTGCCATGAAATGGGGCTTTGGATGGGAAATGGGTCCTTTTGAAACGTGGGATGCTCTTGGAGTTGAGAAATCAGTGGCTCGAATGAAGGAAGAAGGCGAAACGATTCCTGAATGGGTTGATCAAATGCTTGCCTCAGGGCAAACGTCTTTCTATAAGCAGGAAGGTGCCACTCAATCTTTCTACCATAATGGTGAGCAAAGAGTAGTGGAGGAAAGTAAGAAAGTTATCCACCTTAAAGGATTAAAAGCGCAAAATCGCGTGATTAAGAAAAATACCGGGGCAACGCTTCTTGATCTTGGAGATGGGGTTGCAGGACTTGAATTCCATTCCCCAAACAATGCAATTGGAATGGATATTCTCCAGATGATTAATGAAGCCGTTGATGAAACGGAGAAAAACTTCGAAGGACTCGTGATTGGAAACCAGGGCAAAAACTTCTGTGTTGGTGCCAACGTCGCGTATATGTTAATGGAAGCTCAAGATGATAATTTTTTTGAAATCGAAATGGTTGCAAGGAAGTTCCAACAGTCCATGGCACGTATTCGCTACTCTCAAAAACCAGTCGTAGCAGCGCCGTTTCAGATGACGCTTGGTGGTGGGGCAGAAGTGTGTATGCCAGCAGCTTCCATTCAAGCTTCTTCAGAAACATATATGGGCCTCGTAGAAGTAGGTGTTGGCTTGATTCCGGGTGGAGGCGGAAATAAAGAACTTTATATGCGTCAGCTAGAGCAAACGCCTCCAGGAGTTAATGTTAACTTAACTGATATTGCCGCCAACGTTTTTGAAACGATTGCGATGGCGAAAGTTTCAACATCAGCACATGAAGCAATGGAACGAGGATTCATTCGACCTCAAGATGGTATTAGTGCTAACGCGGATCACGTTCTTCATGATGCAAAAGAAAAAGTACTCTTCCTTGCTGAACAAGGCTATCAGCCACCTGTTGCTAAAAAGATCCCAGTTGCTGGAGAAGCAGGTTATGCTGCAATGCTAATGGGAGCGAAAACGATGAAATGGAGCGGTTACCTTTCCGATCACGATTTAACAATTGCGACCAAACTTGCTCACGTCATTGCAGGCGGAAAAGTAAAAGAAGGAACATTAGTCGATGAGCAGTATCTTCTGGATCTTGAGCGTGAAGCGTTCCTCAGCCTGCTAGGAGAGCCAAAAACGCAAGCAAGAATGCAGCATATGTTACTTAAAGGAAAACCGCTGCGCAACTAGTATGGAGGAGGGAAGTTTGATGAAAGAAGCAGTTATTGTATCCGGTGCTAGAACACCTGTTGGAAAAGCAAATCGTGGAACGCTTGCCAATATGCGTCCAGATGATCTTGGAGCACTTACCGTTAAGGAAACGTTAAAGCGTGCCGGCGGTTATGATGGTGCAATAGATGATGTGATTATGGGGTGCGCTATTCCTGAAGCAGAACAAGGACTGAATGTAGCTAGAATGATTGGAGCTAGAGCAGGTCTTGCTGAGACGGTTCCAGCCATTACAATCAACCGATATTGTTCTTCAGGTTTACAGAGTATCGCTTATGCTTCAGAACGCATAATGCTTGGCCAATCTGGTGCCATATTGGCTGGTGGAGTGGAATCTATGAGCCTTGTGCCGATGGGCGGTCATGTGATAAAGCCCAACCCTACTCTTGTAGAAGAAAAACCTGAATATATTATGGGAATGGGACACACAGCGGAAGAAGTCGCACGTCGCTTTGAGATTAGCAGAGCAGATCAGGATGCTTTTGCGCTAAGGAGTCATCAGCGTGCAGCTCAGGCAATCAAAGATGGGAAGTTTCAGGATGAAATTGTTCCGATCGAAGTGACGAAAAGATGGATTGATGAGAAAAACAAATTACAGGAAAAGAAAGTCCTTTTCTCACAAGATGAAGGTGTTCGGGCAGATACGTCACTTGATGTTCTCGGTAAGTTACGTCCAGTATTCAATGTTAGAGGCTCTGTTACCGCCGGAAATTCATCACAAACAAGTGACGGAGCAGCAAGTGTTCTCGTCATGGATCGAGAAAAAGCTGAAAGTGAAGGCTTAGCGCCTATGGCTAAGTTCAGATCATTTGCTGTTGCTGGTGTAGCACCCGAAATAATGGGAGTCGGACCGATTGAAGCGATTCCTAAAGCTCTTCGACTCGCTGGACTTGAGCTATCTGATATTGGGTTATTCGAATTAAATGAAGCTTTTGCATCGCAATCTCTTCGCGTCATTAGAAAGCTTGGACTTGATGAAGACAAAGTGAATGTAAATGGTGGAGCAATTGCACTTGGTCATCCACTTGGATGTACAGGGACGAAGTTAACCTTAAGCTTAATTCATGAGATGAAACGCCGCGGAGAACAATTTGGTGTTGTGACGATGTGTATTGGCGGAGGAATGGGCGCTGCCGGAGTGTTTGAAATTCTTTAAAGGCAACGAAAACAAGGGAGGAAAACAAGCATGTCTAATACAATGAACAAAACGGTTAAAGGTGCAAGCTTCTTGATTGAGGATCAAAAGGCAGAAGATATTTTCACACCGGAGGATTTTTCAGATGAGCATGTCATGATGGGGAAAACGACGGAAGACTTTGTAGTAAAGGAAGTCGTTCCAGCACTTGATAAAATTGAGAATCATGAATTTGAAATTTCACGGAAGCTTCTCGAAAAAGCTGGTGATCTCGGACTTCTTGGAGCGGACGTTCCAGAAGAATACGGCGGTCTTGGCCTTGATAAAATCAGTTCATCTGTTATTACTGAGAAATTCGCTCGTGCTCGTTCGTTTTCCCTAAGTTATGGCGCCCATGTTGGAATCGGCTCTCTACCTATCGTCTTTTTTGGAAACGAAGAGCAGAAGAAAAAGTATCTTCCAGGTCTTGCGTCAGGAGCTACAATTGCTGCTTATGCTTTGACTGAGCCTGGTTCAGGTTCTGATGCTCTTGGGGCTAAAACCACAGCTAAGCTTAATGCTGAAGGAACACATTATCTTCTAAGCGGTGAAAAGCAGTGGATCACGAACTCCGCTTTCGCAGATGTATTCATTGTCTATGCGAAAATTGATGGCGAACATTTCTCTGCTTTCATTGTTGAGAGGGATTCCAAAGGTCTTTCAACTGGTCCTGAAGAAAAGAAAATGGGAATCAAAGGCTCTTCTACAAGAACATTGATTCTTGAAGATGTTGCCGTGCCAAAAGAAAATTTACTTGGAGAAGCAGGTAAAGGGCACATCATTGCATTTAACATCTTGAACGTTGGTCGCTATAAGCTAGCGGTAGGTACAATTGGTGGAATGAAGCGTTCGATCGAACTTTCCGCTAAGTATGCGTTAGAGCGTAAGCAATTTAACACGCCAATTGCAAAGTTCTCTCTCATACAAGAGAAACTGGCGAATATGGCAGTAGCAACATACGCAACAGAAAGTTCTACTTACCGCACAGGAGGTCTTTTTGAGCAGAAGTTAGGAAAGCTTTCGGATGAAGAACAAAAAGACGGAGCGAAAGTCGCAGAAGCAATTGCAGAGTATGCGATTGAGTGTTCACTAAATAAAGTGTTTGCTTCAGAAGCGCTAGATTATGTTGTAGATGAGGCAGTACAAATTCACGGTGGATACGGCTTTATGTCTGAATATGAAGTTGAGAAAATGTACCGTGATTCTCGTATCAATCGTATTTTTGAAGGAACGAATGAAATCAATCGCCTTCTAGTTCCAGGCACGCTTGTCCGTAAAACAATGAAAGGCGAGCTTCCATTCCTTGAAAAGGCTACTGCACTTCAAGAAGAGCTCATGATGTTAACGCCACAAGAAATTGGTGATGCACCACTTGAACAGGAAAAGCATCTCGTTAAGATGGCAAAGAAGATTATGCTTATGACTGCAGGTACAGCTGTTCAAAAATATGGCAAGGCTCTTGATAAAGAACAAGAAGTTTTATCAAACATGGCAGATATCGTAAGCGAAATTTACTCTATGGAATCAGCCGTACTTCGCACAGAGAAAGCGATTAATAAAACTGGTGCAGAAAAGCAACAAAATAGACTTCTTCTAACACAAGTTTTCTGTCAGGAAGCTTTCAACCGTATTGAAGCTCATGCTAAAGAGACTTTGGTTGCCGTCGAAACAGGCGATTCACTTCGCATGATGATATCTGCTCTTCGTAAACTCTCACGTTATACTCCTATTAATGTTATTGCGAAGAAACGTGAAATCGCTGCAAGCATTCTTGAACAACAGCGTTTTACGGTTTAATAAACTATCATTGCTATACTAATGTAAAATAACAATTTGAATTGGTCATAACCGACAGGATCAAAACTAACTTCCAAACCATGATCTCTATTGTCCCTCCATAAACGGGGGGATTTTTTTCTCTTAATTAGGAAAAATAGTGAGTGGAATAATGAAAGGATTTTGTTAATAGTTGACGAAATTTACTTTTAGGTGCATCTGTATTTGTCCAACTCCTCTCATGTGGTAAACTAACGTTATAATCACTTGAGTGTCTTTAAGGAGGAACAGATTTGCCCATTACATTTTATGCATATCCCAAATGTGGTACATGCCGTAAAGCGAAGAAATGGTTCGAGCAAAACGATATTGAAGTAAATGAAGTACACATCGTCGAAAATCCGCCCTCAAAAGATGAGTTAGCTGTCCTGCTTAATCATAGCGGCTTACCAATTAAGAAATTCTTTAATACGAGTGGGCAGAAATATCGAGAGCTTGGATTAAAAGATAAGGTCGCTACATCGACTCAAGACGAATTGCTTGAAATCCTTGCTTCTGATGGGATGTTAATCAAACGTCCAATCGTAACTGACGGAGAAAAAGTTACTGTTGGGTTTAAAGAGGATGTATTTGAGGAAACATGGAAACGATAAAATAGTTGCTTAATTAATAATAACTATTATACGATAGTTATTGTAAATAATATTAACTACTAACCTTTATTAAGAGGAATTATTTCAGGGAGGAATTACTAATGAACTTACCAAAAGATTTTCGCTACTCAGAAGAACACGAATGGGTGCAAGTACAAGAAGACGGAAACATCCGCATCGGTATTACAGACTTCGCACAATCAGAACTTGGAGATATCGTTTTTGTTGAGCTTCCAGAAGAAGGCGACACGATTGAATCTGACGAGCCTTTCGGTAGCGTGGAATCTGTAAAAACTGTTTCTGAGCTATACGCACCAATCTCAGGAAAAGTTCTTTCTGTCAATGAAGATTTAGAAGACAGCCCTGAATTCGTTAATGATTCACCATACGAAAAAGCATGGATGGTTGTTGTAGAACCTTCTGAGCCTTCTCAAGTAGAAGAACTAATGACAGCTGAAGCATACGAAAAAATGGTAAGCGAAGACGAATAACTCAGTCATCCATTTTATAGCTCTCCATTGCTAGTCGAATTTTGAGCGTAAAAGTCCACTCATCATCGTAAACTCTTATTAATGAATGTGTTTCCTAATTTCAGTCATATAATGAACCAATGATGGCTTTACGGAGTGAAACAATAAAGAGGGGATGATACCAATGATTGAGACACCTCGCCAAATGCAAAGAATCGACGTTACTCGAAAGGTATATGGTAAATTTGATCAACAAGCAATGAACTTGTTTATGGACAAGGAAAAAATTGGCCGTATCTTATTCTCAGATCAAGGAAATCAATATGAGTTTCTTGAAGGATTTGAGATGGAGAAGAACAAAATTTATCATTACGAACAAGTAATCGAGCAAAATGGAAGGTATGTAGAAGACTGCGACCTCGGCTGGTGTTAATAAGAAAAGCGAATACGCTCGTTAAGGCCCGACAAGCACTTCTCTTCTAACGCCAACGACTTTATTACTGCATAAAAAACCGGCCATTTGGCCGGTTTTTTTATGCTTTGTTTTTGCGAATATATTTAATCGTTTTGATTAAACCATCAGCTGATGGTCTTCCAAATGGGCTCGACTGTAAATATTGTGCCATTAATTTGCCGTTCTCATCGATAAGAAAGATGGCAGGCTCTCCATGCTCACCGTGATCTTCATAGGGGTCATCTTCTCGATGCATCATAACACCATAGGAATCAATTGCCGCATTCTCTTTGTCACTTATTACTGGGAACTCGAGGTTATGCTTTTCTTTCATTTTTCTAAGAGATTCTAAGCTATCTTTTGCAATGGCAATTGGATGGACGTCTAACTTTCTAAAAGCACCTAGATGCTCTTGAAGCTCTTCTAATTGCTCATTACATACAGGGCACCATTCTCCTCTGAAAAATAAGAGCATATGCCAACGCTTGTCTTCCTTAAGGTGCTGTTCAAATTGAAACAGTTCACCTTCAGTATTAATTAACGAAAAGGATGGTACTTCCTGTCCAAGGTTTAACTTTGCCATTATGACCACTCCAATCTTTAATCTTATTGATTTATTTCCACCAGTTGAGCATGATAAAACATAATTGTGTGGTTTAGTGTGAGTAGGGTTAAGGGAAAATAGGTACTGGAAAAGAAAATGACCTATGGAGGGAATTACTATGGCTTTGTCGAAACAAGAATTACAGCAATTTAAAAAACAATTATTAGATCAAAAGAAAGATCTTTTAGATGGTGGTGCAAGTCACCGAGATGAAAATGCTGCTCTATCTGAGGAAACAGGAGAATTAACATCGTACGACAATCATTTCGCTGATATGGCTTCTGAATTGGATCAGCGTGAGAAAGATATTACACTGGAAGATGCAGCTAGAGAACGATTAAGCTTAATAAATACAGCACTTGATCGTATTCGAGAAGGTAATTACGGAATTTGTGTAGATACTGGTGAAGAAATTGATAAAGAACGTCTTGAAGCCATTCCTTATGCGATACGCACCAAAGAAGCACAAGATCAATTGGAAGAGGCCAAAGAAAGTAATAGACCGGATGATGAGGCTACATTTGAAACGTCAGGCAATAGAGTCGATGATCGCCTTCGCACAGTGGATGACCTCCAGAATGAACACGGTAATTCAACATCTGAAACATATTTAGAAGAGGACGATCCTGATCAAGGCAATGATTAACAAAGCTTTCATTCATCTGGCTCAATGAGTAGCTGTTGTATCTAACACTTCAAAATGAATAAATTAAATCATATGCCTTGAAACGAAATGCTTCAACCACCATATGCTATAGTAAATGAATTGATACGACAGCTTGAAATGGAGCGTTGTGCCATGACTGATAAAGTAATTATTGTAGAAGGAAAGACAGATAAGGAACAGTTAATGAGAGTGTTAGATGAGCAAGTGGAGATTATCTGCACTTATGGAACGATTAGTTTTGACAGGCTAGAAGAACTTAGTGAAGAGCTTGAGGAGAAGGATGTATATGTTCTTGTAGATGCTGATGATGCCGGAGAGAAATTAAGACGGCAGCTTACACAAGAAATTCCACATGCCGAACATCTCTACATTACAATGCTTCATCGTGAAGTAGCAGAAACACCTCTAAATTATTTAAATAGGATTTTAAGGGCGGCGAAATTTAAAGTAGTGACCGTCCAATAATCAAGAAATGAGCGAAAAGGAAGCTTAACTAAGCTTCCTTTTCGCTCTTACATAGAATGGGGTATAAACATGCAAGACATAACCGATGAATCCATGGTTAGTGAACTATTACAAAAGGAAGGCACTGTTTTTTTCTTTTACACGCCTTTTTGTCAGACGTGCAAAATTGCAGAGCGAATGTTACAAATTGTTTCGAGCACTAAAGGGGTTGAATCACATATCTACTCATGTAATTTAAATTATTTTCCTTGGGTAGCGGAAGCACTTAAAATACAAAGTGTACCTGCATTAACAGTTATTAGGGAGAAGGGCGGGAATAACACCCTTTTTGCCTTCGAATCAGTCGTAACTGTGGATGCATTTCTTAGTGAACACAAATTCGTTTGATGAAATTTGACCAATTTATCGTTATTTTCTGGATTTAGAAAATCGCTTCAAGACGGGCTTGAATGAATACGCAATTCGCTGAAAATTAAGCAAGATTAATAATGATAAATTAATATAACAGGAAGTAAAGAAACAGTAACATTGTCATAAAATTGTATTTTCGTTCATGCTGATTGAATGGTATAACTGAATAGAGTCACCTTTCCGATGTTTGATACGAATGGTGACGCATTTTTATTTTAATTACTAATTTAGAATTCTCAAACTAAAAACATCTAAGAATCCAACCCGAGAAGCAATCAATTAGAAATTGACTGCAAGATGAGAGGTGTATAACATGACAACCATTTCAATCAGCACAATGGGAAATTTCGCAAATCATAAAGAAAATAAAAAAGATAGTATTACATTAGAAGATAAAATTGATAGTATACAAAACGGAAACCAGTTATTAAGAAACCAGCTATTAGAAGATTACCAACCGTTTATTAAGAAAATCACGTCCAAAGTTTGCAATCGTTATATCAATCATTCGATGGATGAGTTCAGTATTGGACTTTCAGCTTTTAACGAAGCGATGGATCAGTTTCGAAAAGGACAAGGAAGTAGATTTTTAACCTTTGCTGATATGGTGATTAGAAGAAGAGTCATCGACCATATCCGTAAAGAAGCAAGACAAAATAAGTATATTTATCTTGAGCCTGAGGAACTTGATGAGGAAGGCCGACTAGAAGATAGTTTTGCAGAACAGAAAGCTGCACTTGATGTATACGAAATGGACAGACAGCGTGAAGTAAGAATGTATGAAATTGAGGAATACGAACAATTGTTAAAGAAATTTAGCATTACGTTTAAAGTTCTGAGCAAAAACTGTCCTAAACATATTGATGCAAGAGAAAATGCAAAGATGATTGCGCAATTGATTGCTCAAGATGACATTCTTTCAAGTTATTTGTTAGAAAAAAAGCAGCTCCCTATAAAAGATTTGCTAGCGCTCGTTACATGCAGTCGAAAAACGATTGAACGTAATCGAAAGTATATAATAGCAGTGGCGTTAATTCATCTGGGTGGATTTAATGCGCTGAAATCTTATATACAGTAGTTGAATTAAGGGGGCCAGGGGATGAAAAATGGGGTCATTATGGACATTCGTGGACGTAAAGCGGTTGTATTAACACCCGATGGGGAGTTTACTACGATCAATTTGAAGCGAAATCATACGTTAACAATCGGCTCTGAAATTAAACTTACACCAAAACCATTAAACAAGAAAAAAGGTTATTTTACCCCCTCTATGCCCACCCTGGCCGGTATGGCAGCAATTTTGTTATTAGTTGTAATCGTGACAGGTGTGATTCCTGTTAGACAAAATGACGCAGTTGCGGCCTATGTAAGCTTTGATATCAATCCAAGTATTGAGGTTGGAGTCAACTCCGACCTTGAAGTTGTTCAATATCAAGCGTGGAATTCGGACGGTGAAGGGTTAAACTTAGATCAAGAGGTAACGAACATGCCTCTAAGCGAATTTGGAGGGCTCCTAGTCTCGAAACTCGACAAAGAGGGGTATCTAACAGAAGATAGAAAACTGCTTATTGTCGCCTCAAATGTAGAGAAGAAAGAGCGTTATCAGGCGATCAAGGATCAGCTTGAGAATACGATTCAAGGAATAGAACAGAATCAAGCATTAGTCAATCAAGCAGTTGCTATTACAACGATATTTGATACTGACTATAGTACTCGAGCAAAAGCTATAGAAAATGGGATAACACCAGGAAAATATATGACTTATCTTGCTGCTGTTGATCGGGGAGCTACGTTATCAATAGAGGAAGTACGGAATTTGTCTGTCAAAAACATGGATGAATTAGAGACCGAAAGCATGACCGCAGTGGAATCAAAGTCGAAAGATCGCTCTTTGGAACTAGAAGATTCTGTCGTCCAGTTGAACGATAAGACGGTACCTAATCAGAATCAAGAAGATAGTGATTTAGTTCTTCAGGAGCCTGAGCAAAGCTCTTCTGATAAGGTTGAAAATGTGGAGAAAGAACAAAAGGACACGACTTCAGAACCAGAAATTAGCCCGTCAGATCAAACTGAAGCATCTAAAGATAACAACAAAGTGCAAAAAGATAAAATAGAGAAAAACGAAGACGAAGCTAATTCTAAAATAGCTAAAGAACAAGACAAAGAAAAAAAGAAGGCTGAAAAAGCAAACGAGAAAATAGAGAAATCTCAGGAAAAATCGGATAAAAAAATAGAAAAAGCTCAAGAAAAAGAGGATAAAAAGGACAAAAAGAAAGACGAAAAGCAGGATAAAGACAAGAAGGACAAGAAGGACAAGAAGGACAAGAAGGACAAGAAAGATAAGAAAGATAAGAAAGATAAGAAAGATAAAAAAGACAAATAACGCAACATGCTATTATTTATTTTATTTTCATTATTTTAAGCCAGAGGGATTCCTCTGGCTTTTTTTATGGTGTGGTTATTTTGATGTCATGATGTCGGGCAGTGCCTTTGCGATATCAAGAAATGATGATTTGTCATCGAACACATGTACGATTTGGTGATCTTGATTAAGCAATACAGTTGTTGGGACACCTGTACAACCAAATTTGTCGTAAGTTTCTCGTCCACTGTCTTGTAAAACGAGGAAAGGAAGATTGTTTTTGATCGTGAAATCTTTACCGGCTTCTTCTGACCGTTCACGACCTGTCACGTTAATTGTTAAGAATGCTAATGTATCAGCATCTGCATGCTGGTAGAACTGTTCTTTCATCGGTAAATCTTTCATACAATCGGGGCACCAAGAAGCCCAGAATGTAATCATAACTGGTTTCCCCCTGAAGTCCGTTAAGCTGATGATTTCTCCGCTTTGTACTTCTTCTAACGCAAAGGACGGCGCTTGCACTATCAATCACCTCTTCAAAATTATTCTAAGGCTACTTTATCAAAAATTCGATTCTAATCAAACTTAATACACTGTAGGCTCTGTTTCACGATAATTTGGATTAACATAGGCATTCTTTAAAAAAATGAAAAGAATGATAATTCCGAAAAAGTGTTTGACACTAATGCGCCACCTTGCTAAAATAAACTCAATTAAACAAAAACAAAATATTCTTACTTATCTAGAGAGGCGGAGGGACTGGCCCTATGAAGCCCGGCAACCGTCAAACCAATTCTGGTTTGAAAAGGTGCCAAATCCTGCAGGAGAAATCCTGAAAGATAAGCGGAGCTGATGAATAAATCAATCCTCTCTGTCTTTCAGAGAGGATTTTTTATATTGAGGCGACGTTTTCTTATAGCATTGGTTCTAGATTTATGGCTCATTATTATAGCCTTAATGAAGAAAGACGGATTGGTCGAAAGGAGTGATAGGGGTTTGGAAAGAGAGACGAGATACGAAGCTCAGAACGTATTGATTGGCTCGTTCACACTTGAGTCTGGCGAGACGCTACATGAAGTAGAACTCGCTTATGAACGCGTTGGACCAGAAGACGCTCCGGTTATTCTTGTCTGTCATGCATTAACTGGAAATCAATATACAATTGGTGATTCTGAGCCTGGCTGGTGGAAAGGATTAATTAGAAAGGATGGCTATATCGATACTTCTGAATTTCAAGTTATAACGTTTAACGTTCTTGGAGGATGTAACGGTTCTACAGGACCGCTATCGATTAATCCAGTCACGAGAGAACGGTATAAAGCGGACTTCCCGTTTGTTTCAGTGAGAGATATGGTCCACTCACAGAAAAAGGCACTTGAAGTGTTAGGTATCGATCACCTTCATGCTGTGATTGGTGGATCACTTGGAGGAATGCAGGTTCTTGAATGGGGTGTCCTTTACCCAGATGGAATGGAGCATCTGATTCCACTTGCGGTAACCCCAAGCTTAAATACGTATGGAATAGCTTATAACGCGATTTCTAGATTTGCTATTACAAACGATCCTGATTGGAAGGATGGATACTACGATCCTCATCAACAGCCAACATCGGGGCTTGCAACTGCAAGAATGATCGGTATGATCTCTTATCGAACAGATGAAATGTTTCAAAAAAAATTCGGTCGAGCGGCGATCGAAACTTCAGAAGAAAATCATAAAGTAGCACAGTACGAAGTGGAATCTTATTTACACTATCAAGGAAATAAGCTTGTAAGCCGATTTGATGCAAATAGTTATTTGTATTTATTACGGGCAATGGACACACATGATATTAGTAAAGGCCGAGGTAATCTTACATCTATTATCAAGGACATTAAAGCGAGCATTCTTGCTATAGGTTTTAAAGGGGATTTAATCTATCCTCCAGAGGATTTAGAAAAATTGTTTGCTCAAGTTCATTCTTCTCCGTTTTATCTAATCAACACAAAATTTGGTCATGATGGTTTTCTCGTTGAGTTTGATAAATGGGGACCGCTTATAAAGGAACAAGTAACATTAACTAAAAATATCGAAGGAGTGAAGTGAAATGGCAGAGAAAAAATATAATTTGGAGACAATTGGAATTCATGGAGGTTTACAAGCTGATCCAGCTACAGGCGCAAGGGCTTTACCGATTTATCAATCGAATGCTTATCGATTTAATAATACTGATCACGCAGCCGATTTATTTGCCTTAAAGGAAGAAGGGTTTATCTATTCGCGCATAGGCAACCCTACAGTGGGTACACTTGAAGAACGTATTGCTCAACTAGAAGGTGGTGTTGGAGCTCTTGCTCTTGCAAGTGGCATGGCTGCCATTACAACTGCCATTCTAAATGTAGCCAATAGCGGGGACGAAATTGTTTCTGCTTCGACTTTATACGGTGGAACGTATAACCTCTTTTCTGCTACACTTCCGAAATACGGAATAAAGACCAACTTTGTTGATCCTGAAGATCTGGAATCTTTTAAATCAGCCATTACTCCAAATACGAAAGCTATTTTTGCAGAAACGATTGGTAACCCGGGTCTCCATGTATTAGATATTGAAAAAGTAGCAGATATTGCACATGAAGCTGGAATCCCACTTATTATAGACAATACATTTGCTACTCCATATCTTTGTAGACCAATTGAGCATGGGGCAGATATCGTCGTTCATTCCGCCACAAAATGGCTTGGCGGAAACGGGTCCACAATGGGAGGAATTATTGTCGATGGTGGCAAATTTGATTGGAATTCACCTAAGTTTCCGGGCTTCACAGAACCCGATGACACGTACCATGGCATAGTATTCGCAGAAGCACTACCCGAAGCGGCGTATATCGTGAAAGCAAGGGTACAGCTCCTAAGAGATACAGGTGCTGCGCTTAGTCCATTTAACGCTTTTCAAATTGCTCTAGGTGTAGAAACACTCCATGTTCGCATGAAAGAGCACGTTGCAAATACTCGGAAAATCGTTTCTTACTTAAAAAATCATCAGGCAGTTGAGTGGGTGAGCTATCCTGAAGATGAGAATCATGTATCGAATCAATTGGTGCCAAAGTATCTACCTAAAGGTGCTGGAGCTGTCGTCGTATTCGGAATAAAGGGAGGACGCGAAACCGGAGCAGGAATCATTAATTCAGTTGAACTTTGGTCTCATGTAGCAAACGTAGGAGACGCGAAAAGTTTAATTATTCATCCTGCCAGCACAACCCACCAGCAGCTAAGTGCGGAAGAGCTAACAGCTTCCGGCGTGCGTGATGACCTCATTCGTTTATCTGTTGGAATTGAACATATTGATGATTTAATCGCTGACCTGGATCAGGCCATTGCCAAAGCAAAAGTTGAAGCCAACGTATAATTCAGCACTAAAGCTCTCTTCCATTTGAAGAGAGCTTTTTTTAGTTTAGCAGTTTCTGACTTCATTACGTCAAATATTGAATGAGAGACTAAGATGACTAGTCTTCAAAGCTCATCATATATACACATGACAACTGTAAATAAACATACAGAAAGAATGCTTACCCTTTTGGTGATGCAATGGTCAATTACGTAAGAGGACTGAGCCGTTTGGTTGTTCCTTGTTTAATCTTTTTCTTTTCAATAAGTAAATCGAGTTGTAATTTTCTTCTATGCTTTTTCATAAAAACGAGAGCTTCGCTATGATGCTACTCATTGAGATAGGTTTGTTGTTTAATTCAGTTTTTATCAAATCGGCTAAAATAATTAGAAAAATCCAGGTATATACTTGAAAGCGTTGTAGCTCAGTATAGGAATTCTAACAGAAGATAGCACTGCGGATGGCGTTGGCAGGTGTAAAGTATATAAGATATGTTTACAATTTTTTTTGGAATGGTTTATAGATCTGGAGAGGACTTGCCCAAGAAAAGGTACAGATGGATCCAGCTCTTTCTTTTAAATTTCCTTGGCATAAAACAAAAAAATGTAAGCGTTTTATTGAATTTATAATTAAAAATTTTTCGTGTGATTAAATCTCACGCATACCAACGTTGTAAGCGTTTCCAAATAGATTGATATATCAAAATTATCAAAAAACTTATATTTTAGGTGTTGACCTTAAGTCCAAACCGGCGTAATATAATCCTCAATTAAACAAAGTATTCAAATAACTCAAACACACAATTAGGACCCCGGATTACGTTGGTCCTATCATTAAACACTAACGCTTTACTGCGTCTACTTAACAAACAGAAAGGAGTGAACAAGGTGAGTGAACAGTGGATCTACCTTAACGGAGAATTTGTGAAGAAAGAAGATGCCAAAGTATCTGTATACGATCATGGTTTTCTCTATGGCGATGGGGTGTTCGAAGGAATTCGCATGTATGACGGAAATGTTTTTCGATTAGAACATCATTTACAACGGCTTTATGATTCAGCTCATTCAATTATGCTTAAAATAACGCACACTATGGAGGAAATGACCGCCATTATTGTGGAAACGCTGAAGAAAAACAACCTTCAGGATGCCTATATCCGTATTGTTGTATCACGCGGAGTTGGGAACCTGGGACTTGATCCTTTCACATGTAAGGAACCTCAAGTGATCGTTATTGCAGAATCACTAGCCTTGTTCCCTAAGCGATTATATGAAACAGGAATTGATATTGTAACGGTAGCAAGTAGAAGAAACCGATCGGATGTCTTAAGTCCGAAGGTTAAATCGCTCAACTATTTAAATAACATTCTTGTAAAAATTGAAGCGAATTTAGCTGGTGTCAGCGAAGCTCTAATGTTAAATGATCAGGGATATGTCGCTGAAGGATCAGCTGATAATATATTCATCGTAAAAGGCAATGTGATCAAAACACCGCCTGGATATGTTGGTGCATTAGAAGGAATTACGCGAAATGCCATTATGGAATTGGCAAGACAAAAGGGATATGACATGAGAGAAGAAACTTTCACACGTCATGATGTCTATGTTGCAGATGAAGTGTTCCTAACTGGAACAGCTGCTGAAGTTATTGCGGTCGTAAAAGTAGATGGTCGAGAAATTGGTGAAGCAAAACCGGGTAAAACGACGAACGAGTTGCTTGAAGCATTTCGAGATATCGTCACTGTCGATGGTGTCAGTGTTTACCCTTCAAAACGAGACGTTCAAGCAGGATAATTCTTACAAAAAAATAAATATCAATAATCGATGACGAGGCAAAAGAAACAGGAATTGGTATTAACCAGAGAGCCGGTAGTGGTGGAAGCCGGTATTACCCCCTGTATCGACATCCCCTCCGAGTGTTGATCTGAATTAAGTAACATAGGATCAGCCAAGTGTTCTAAAAACACTTGTTATCAAAACGAGCAGTTTGCTCATGAGGCGGCATCTTTTTGTCGCAAAGTAGGGTGGTACCGTGAAGTCTTTTCGCCCCTATGGACCGTAAAAAAAGCGGCGTAGGGATGAGAAGGCTTTTTTTTATTAGTAATAAACAGTAAAATACGCAAACCCGTTATCGAACGGAGGCGTGCAACACAATAAAGCATTGGAGGGTATGAATATGCGGGCGAAGGCTAAACCAGAAGCCGAAGCGGTAACAGCGGAAATGACCGGGGCAGACGTATTGATTGACTCTTTAAAAAAAGAAAATGTTGAAGTTCTCTTCGGATATCCGGGAGGAGCAGTTCTTCCAATCTATGATGCACTTTATCGATCGCCAATTAAACACATTCTCTCAAAGCATGAACAAGGTTCCATTCATGCGGCTGAAGGATATGCGAGGGTTAGTGGGAAACCAGGTGTAGTTATTGCAACATCAGGTCCAGGAGCAACAAACCTCGTAACGGGGATAACAGATGCCATGATGGATTCATTACCACTGGTTATCTTCACTGGGCAAGTTGCAAGTACGGTGATTGGTACAGATGCCTTTCAAGAAGCGGATATTATGGGAATTACAGCACCAATTACAAAACATAATTATCAGGTTCGTGACGTTCAGGATCTACCAAGAATTATTAAAGAAGCGTTCCATATTGCAACAACAGGACGTCCCGGTCCAGTTCTAGTTGATATCCCTAAGGATGTGGCGAACAAAACCATTGCACCCGGCTATGATTCTACTATTCATCTACCCGGCTATCAGCCAACTTTCTCGCCAAACATTTTGCAGATCAAGAAGCTCGCGGATGCGGTTGGTGCAGCAAAGAAACCGGTGATTTTAGCTGGAGCTGGCGTTCTCCATGCGAATGCAGGAAAAGAACTCGTCGCTTTTTCTGAGAAGCATCGCATTCCAGTCATCAATACATTACTTGGTTTAGGAAGCTACCCTGGCAATCATCCTCTATTCCTTGGAATGGGAGGAATGCACGGAACGTACACAGCGAATATGGCACTGTATGAATGTGACTTGTTAATTAGCATTGGTGCACGATTTGATGATCGATTAACGGGTAACCTTGACCATTTTGCCATTCATGCAACGGTTGCTCACATCGACGTTGATCCTGCAGAAATTGGGAAAAACGTTCCTACTCAGATTCCAATCGTATCTGATGCAAGAGAGGCATTGAAGAAGCTTCTAGATATTGATTCACCAGTTCCAGATACAGAGGATTGGCGTAAGGTGCTTACTCAAAATAGTGAAGATTTCCCACTTTGGAAGAAAACATCTTCAACGGAATTTCTGCCACAGCGAGTAGTTGAACTCGTGCATGAATACACGAAGGGAGACGCTATTGTTACGACGGACGTTGGTCAACATCAAATGTGGGCGGCTCAGTACTACGCATTTGCAGATGCCAACCGATGGGTAACATCTGGTGGACTTGGCACGATGGGCTTTGGTTTCCCTTCCGCGATTGGAGCACAGCTCGCATTCCCAGAACAAACGGTTGTGGCTCTTACAGGAGACGGGGGATTTCAGATGACATTACAGGAGCTATCGACTCTGCAAGAGTTAAACCTTCCTGTGAAAGTAGTCATCATGAACAATCAGACGCTTGGAATGGTGAGGCAGTGGCAGGAAGCTTTCTATGAAGAACGCTATTCTCAATCCCTTATACCTGTACAGCCAGATTTTGTGAAGCTTGGTGAAGCTTACGGTATCCAATCTTTTAAAGTAACCAATGAAGAAGAAGCAAAAGTTGTTTTTGAAGAAGCCTTTTCTCACCGAGATCCAGTTTTGATCGACTGTAGAGTAGCTGGAAAGGAAAATGTATATCCAATGATTGCACCTGGTAAAGGGCTTCATCAGATGATTGGGGTGAAACCATGAAACGAATCGTAACTGCAACAGTGATTAACCAAAGTGGTGTTCTAAACCGCATTACGGGGTTGATGACCAAGCGGCAATTTAATATCGAAAGCATAACGGTTGGTCATACCGAGACAGAAGGAGTATCCAAAATGACCTTTGTCGTTAATGTGGACGGTGATGCGAAGATTGAGCAGCTGATCAAACAGCTCAATAAGCAGATTGATGTTTTGAAAGTAACTGATATAACGGATCAAGCTATCGTTGTCCGAGAATTAGCGTTAATTAAGGTTATAAGTAACGCCCAAATTAGAAGTGAGATTTCAGGAATTATTGAGCCGTTTAGGGCTTCTATCATCGATGTCAGTCGAGAGAGCATTACCGTACAAGTAACGGGTAACTCCGACAAAATTGAAGCGATTCTAGACCTTCTCAGGCCATATGGCATTAAGGAAATGGTTCGAACTGGTATAACTGCTTTTCCAAGAGGAAGTCAAAAGTCAGTAACAGATTTGAAGCAGTATTCCATTTTAAATTAACTAATAAACCTAAATATGAAGGGATGAATGAAAATGGCAAAAGTATACTATAACGGTGATATCAACGAGGGAATGCTAAAAGGAAAGAAAATCGCAGTAGTTGGTTACGGATCTCAAGGTCATGCGCATGCACTAAATCTTCGCGAGAGTGGTTTTGATGTAACAGTCGGCTTACGTAAAGGGCGTTCATGGAATCAAGCAGAGGAAGATGGTTTTGATGTAAAAACAGTAAAGGAAGCAAGTGATGAAGCAGATGTTATCATGATTCTTCTTCCAGATGAGTATCAGCCTGAAGTGTACAAAGAGGAAATCGAACCAGGTCTTCGTGCTGGAAATGCGCTAGTCTTTGCTCACGGCTTTAACGTTCACTTCAATCAAGTTGTACCCCCATCAGATGTGGATGTTTTCCTTGTTGCTCCAAAAGGACCAGGACACCTTGTAAGAAGAACATTTGAAGATGGTGCAGGAGTTCCGGCGCTATTCGGTGTTTATCAGGACGTATCGGGTAACGCAAAAGAGCTTGCGCTAGCTTATGCAAAAGGAATCGGCGGTGCTCGTGCGGGGGTACTTGAAACATCCTTTAAAGAAGAAACCGAAACAGATCTTTTTGGTGAACAGGCAGTTCTATGTGGTGGACTGTCATCACTAGTGAAAGCTGGATTTGAAACGCTCACGGAAGCGGGATATCAACCAGAAGTCGCTTACTTCGAATGTTTGCACGAGCTAAAGCTCATTGTTGACTTGATGTATGAAGATGGTATTGCTGGTATGCGTTATTCGATTTCTGATACAGCTCAGTGGGGCGATTTCGTATCTGGACCACGTGTTGTCGATGCAGATACAAAAGCGCGTATGAAAGATATCCTTGAAGATATTCAAACAGGCAAGTTCGCAAAAGGTTGGATCCTAGAAAATAAACTAAATCGTCCAGAATTCCATGCGATCAATGAGAAAGAAAAGCATCATCCAATCGAGCAAGTAGGAAAAGAGCTTCGTGCGATGATGCCATTTGTGAAACCAAAATCAAAGAAGGAAGTGGTTACCAGTGCGAAAGATTAATGTATTCGATACAACGCTTCGTGACGGAGAACAGTCAGCCGGAGTCAATCTGAATGCATTAGAGAAGCTGGAAATCGCTAAGCAGCTTGAGAGACTTGGAGTCGACATTATGGAAGCAGGCTTTCCTGCTGCTTCCAAAGGTGACTTCCAGGGTGTGAAGAACATTGCTGATACTGTAAGGGATGTATCCGTAACTGGCCTTGCGAGAGCGAATATGAAAGATATTGATGCGGCATGGGATGCGTTAAAAGGTGGCGCTGATCCAAGACTTCATGTTTTTCTTGCAACGTCTCCCATTCATATGACTCACAAGCTAAAGAAGACGCCTGATGAAGTAGTTGAAACAGCAGTTGAAGCAGTGAAGTATGCCAAGAAATTTTTTCCGAAAGTCCAGTGGTCAGCAGAAGATGCTTGCCGCTCCGACCGCTCCTTTCTTGCAAAGATTATTAAAGAAGTGATTGATGCAGGAGCATCTGTCATTAATATTCCAGATACAGTTGGATACAGAAGTCCACAGGAATACGGAGAACTGTTCACTTATTTGCGAAACAATGTTCCGAACATTGAAGGCGTTGATCTTTCTGCCCATTGCCATAATGACCTAGGGATGGCGGTAGCGAATTCCTTAGCTGCGATTGAATGTGGTGCGACTCAAATAGAAGGAACGATTAATGGTATTGGAGAACGCGCTGGTAATGCAGCGATTGAGGAAGTTGCCGTTGCGCTTCGAATTCGCAATGACTTCTACCAAGCAGAAACAGGATTGAAGCTTGATGAAATTAAACGAACAAGTAACCTTGTCAGCAAGCTTACTGGCATGGCGGTTCCTGGTAATAAAGCAGTGGTTGGAGCGAATGCTTTTGCTCATGAATCAGGCATTCACCAGGATGGAGTATTAAAAGAAAAAACAACCTATGAAATTATTAGTCCACAGCTTATCGGTGTTCAGTCGAATAGTCTTGTTCTTGGAAAGCACTCTGGGCGTCACGCCTTCAGAGATAAAGTGAAGGATTTAGGCTTTGAACTTGACGAAGCGAAGATAAATGAGGCATTTGCAGACTTTAAAGATCTTGCTGATAAGAAGAAGCAGGTTACGGAAGATGACCTTTTTGCATTGTTAACTGATATTCAAACAGATGAATTTGTTAATAAATATGAGATTCATAGTATTCAAGTACAGTATGGAACTGCAAACATTCCGACGGCTACTATTTCAATTGAGAAGCCTGATGGAACCATGATTCAACAAGCTGGAACAGGGTCGGGTAGTGTAGAAGCGATCTATAACACGCTTGAAGCAATGATTCCTGGCACACTTCAGCTTCAGGACTATCGAATTAATTCCGTCGGTGGTGGAAGAGATGCTCTTGCTGAAGTTCATGTGCGAGTCATGTATAACGGGGTTGAGTCGAATGGTCGCGGCACAGCGCAGGATGTTCTTGAATCTTCCGCTATTGCTTACTTGAATGCAGTGAATCGCGTTCTTGCTCGTGAAAGCTATCAAGTTAATAAAAAAGCGCACGTCTAACAGGGAGGTTAGAAGGATGAAGAGAAAAGTTGCGGTATTACCCGGTGATGGAATTGGTAAAGAAGTAATGGAAGGAACGATGAAAGTTCTAAATGCCGTGGCAGATCGATTTGGCCATACGTTTGAATTTCAACAGGGAAGAATTGGAGGGGCTGCTATTGATGAGGATGGCTCGCCACTACCAGATGAAACGCTGCGCATCTGTAGGGAAAGCGATGCTGTTCTACTAGGTGCTGTCGGTGGTCCTAAGTGGGAAACTCTTCCTGGCCATCTTCGTCCTGAACGAGGTCTTCTTGGTATTCGAAAAGAACTAGGCTTGTTTGCAAACCTTCGTCCTGTGACGGCATTTGAGAGTCTATTAGATGCATCTCCACTTAAACCGGATCGGATTAAAGGTGTGGATATGTTAATTGTTCGCGAATTAACGGGTGGTTTGTACTTCGGTACTCCGAGTGAGCGTCGTCAAAATGGGAAAGAAGTTGTTGATACGCTTCATTACACAAGAGAAGAAATCGAACGTATTGTGGATCAGGGATTTGAAGCTGCAAGTAAGCGAAACAAGAAATTAACGAGCGTAGATAAAGCGAACGTTCTGGAATCAAGCCGAATGTGGAGAGAAATCGTTGAAGAAAAAGCGAAGAATTATCCTGAGGTAGAAGTGGAGCATATGCTTGTCGATGCGGCAGCAATGAAACTGGTTCAAAACCCGGCTCACTTTGATGTTATTGTAACGGAGAATTTATTTGGAGATATTTTGAGCGATGAAGCCTCGATGATCACAGGATCACTTGGAATGTTGCCTTCCGCAAGTCTTCGTAGCGACGGTTTTGGAATGTATGAACCAGTACACGGTTCAGCGCCAGACATCGCAGGGAAAAACCTTGCGAATCCACTGGCAATGATTTTATCAAGTGCAATGATGCTGAAGTATTCATTCGATATGAATGAAGAAGCGGAGTCAATCGAAAAGGCTGTGAAAGAAGTACTTGATGCTGGATATTATACGAATGATCTTGCAAATGGCTCGCCGAAAGCACTTGGGACAGACGCTATGATCAAGAAAGTGATTTATCAATTAGAAGAAGCGGATGCCACAGCAGGCATCATGGAAGCATACGCTTAATGACAAACAGGTAAGAGGAGGATGGGTGTGGAGCCGAAAACGATTATTGAAAAGATTTGGGATAAACACGTTGTGCATGAAGAAGAAGGTAGCCCGGATCTCCTATATATAGACTTGCATCTTGTTCATGAAGTGACTTCTCCGCAGGCCTTTGAGGGTCTGCGGATGAATAATAGAAGTGTAAGAAGGCCAGATTTAACCTTTGCTACTATGGACCACAACGTTCCAACCATTGCACGTCATATTATTAATGATCCGGTATCAAAAGTGCAAATGGAGAAGCTTGAAGAGAACTGTCATGAATTTGGAGTTGAAATCGCCGATATTAATCATCCAGATCAAGGGATTGTTCACGTTATTGGTCCTGAGCTAGGCTTAACGCAGCCAGGAAAAACGATCGTTTGTGGTGACAGTCATACCTCAACACATGGGGCGTTTGGGGCCCTAGCCTTTGGGATTGGAACGAGTGAAGTAGAGCATGTTCTTTCTACTCAAACGCTATGGCAATCAAGACCCAAAACAATTGAAATACGTGTGAACGGACGCCTTGGTTCTGGGGTGACTGCTAAAGATTTAATTCTTGCTGTTATTGCCAAATTTGGTGTTAATGCAGGTACTGGAGCAGTTGTGGAGTACACAGGCGAAGCGATTCGAAATATGACAATGGAAGAACGTATGACTGTTTGTAATATGTCAATTGAAGCTGGCGCAAAAGCAGGGCTTATTAGCCCAGATGAGACTACCTTTTCCTATTTAAAAGGAAAAAGACATGTTCCAGAAGATTTTGATCGAGCTGTTGCTGAGTGGAAAGAACTCGCATCTGATCCAGGAGCAAAGTATGATGAAGTGCTCGAAATTGGAGCTGACGAAATCGAGCCACAAGTAACATGGGGCACTAATCCTTCAATGGGATCTTCTGTCTATGCTCGCGTTCCTTTCCCTGAGGATTATGCAGATCCAGGTGACCAAAAAGCAATTAAGCAAGCCCTTGCCTATATGGATCTTAAACCGGGAACGCCTATTCAAAATATAGATATTCAATATGTTTTCATCGGATCGTGTACGAATTCGCGATTAAGTGATCTGCGTTCGGCCGCTGATATTGTTCGTGGTCGAAAAGTTCACGAAGGTGTGACTGCTCTCGTAGTACCAGGATCTAAATCAGTGAAGGATGCAGCTGAAGCAGAAGGGTTAGATACGATCTTTAAAGAAGCTGGGTTTGAGTGGCGAGAAGCAGGATGTAGCATGTGTCTTGCGATGAATGATGACATTGTTCCACCAGGCGAGCGCTGCGCGTCTACATCTAACCGTAATTTTGAAGGGCGTCAGGGGAATGGCGCTAGAACACATCTTGTCAGCCCAGCTATGGCTGCAGCTGCTGCCATTGAAGGCCGATTTACAGACGCTAGAAAAATAAAACCTCTTGTAGTGTAAAAGGAGTGAGACGTCCTGGAACCGATTAATAAATACAAAGGGATCGTTTATCCCCTTGAGCAGGTTAACGTAGATACAGACCAAATTATTCCGAAGCAGTTTTTAAAGAGAATTGAACGGCAAGGCTTTGGTCAGTTTCTTTTTTACAATTGGCGGTTTGATGATGATGGTCATCCGCGTGAAGATTTTAATTTGAACGAACAACAATACCAGCATGCTTCTATTCTAGTGTCGGGTAAAAACTTTGGGTGTGGTTCATCAAGAGAACATGCTCCATGGGCCCTTCTGGATTATGGGTTTCGAATTGTCATTGCGACAAGCTTTGCTGATATCTTTTATAACAACTGTGTAAAAAACGGTATACTTCCTATCGCTCTTGATCAAGAAACGATCTCGGAGCTTTTTCAAAAAGCGAAGGATGGATACGAACTTAGCGTAGACCTAAGTAAACAGCAAGTAATTGATGGAGAAGGACTAAATGCGTCGTTCGAGATCGATCCTTATTGGAAAGAAATGCTGTTAAATGGATGGGATGAAGTATCTCGAACTTTATCTCTCGAAGATAAAATTAAATTATATGAAGAAAAACAACTTGTAGGAGAGTGAATGACGTTGGGAATTACCAGGAGAAATATAACGTTCATGTCGTAAAAGCAATGGAGAATTTGCTGGAAGCCGTCCACAGGACCCCGCTTCAGCAGTCGACAACGCTTAATGATTATACAAATAGAGATGTCTTCATGAAGATGGAAAACCTTCAACGAACGGGTTCCTTCAAACTTCGAGGTGCTTATAACAAAGTTGCGTCGCTAACGGATATTGAGGCAGCGCGAGGGATTGTTGCTGCATCGGCTGGAAACCATGCTCAGGGAGTGGCGCTTTCTGCTAGAGAGCGTGGAATTAAAGCTAAGATTTATATGCCCGTCCATACACCGACAAGCAAAATTGATGCGACGCGATCTTATGGAGCAGAGGTTGTTCTTGAAGGAGAATCGTATAACGAAGCGTTTAGTGGAGCGGATCGTGAGCGTGTTGAGAAAGGGGCCACATTCGTTCATGCTTTCGATGATCCTGAAGTAATGGCAGGACAGGGAACGGTTGCACTCGAAATGATGCAACAGTGTCCTGACTTAGATGCGATTCTCGTGCCTGTTGGAGGTGGAGGATTGTTAGCTGGAATGGCGATGGCGATTAAGTCGTTCTTTCCTCACGTGAAAATCATCGGGGTCCAGGCTTCTGAAGCATCTGCGACATGGAATCGATTTAAAGGTACTGGTCCTCTTGTCCTTCAATCTGTCAAATCGATTGCAGACGGTATTTCTGTGAAAGAAGCTGGAAAATTAACCTTTCCAATTATTGAAGAGCTTGTTGATGATATGCTAACCGTGTCAGAAGAAGAAATTGCTGCAGCGATTGTCTTTATGCTTGAAAGACACAAAACACTTGTAGAAGGTGCAGGTGCTGCATCGGTAGCTGCTGTCTTATGCAAGTCTAATCGTTTAGAAGGTAAGAGAATTGGTGTTGTTGTTAGTGGAGGGAATGCGGATCTTGCGAAAATATCCCTTTATAAACAACTTTCTCAACGAGCGAAAACCATCAGGCGAATAAGCTGATGGTTTTCTAATGGGGTTCAACGTATATATTTTAGATTATTCCGACTTTTTGCTCAGTAATTGACACTCATAAAGTACCATGCTAGAATTCATTTAGCACTTAACCACAGTAAAGTAATAACAACTATATATCTCTTATTCAGAGAGGTGGAGGGACTGGCCCTATGAAGCCCGGCAACCGTCAAACGACTCGTTTGAAAAGGTGCCAATTCCTGCAAAGCGATTGCTTTGAGAAATGAGAGGAAGACATCGATTTATCAAATGCCTTTCTGCTCAAAGCAGAAGGGCATTTTTTTACTTTACTATACAAAGTGATAAGCGAATTAGGTTTCTAAGTGCATAGAAATAAAGAACAAAGGCATGGGACTTAAGTCCTGTTTCAGGTAGCTGATCATGCAAATGCATAAAGGATGTGAGACATGTGATTGAGCTTAAAGGCATTAATAAGACCTTCTTTTCGAAATCCGGGAAGGTGGAAGCCGTTAAGGATGTTAACCTTGAAGTCAAAAAAGGCGAAATATTTGGTGTTATTGGCTACAGTGGTGCTGGGAAAAGTACGCTAATTCGAATGCTTAACCTTCTTGAGAGACCTACTGATGGGACAGTCACAGTGGCTGGTAATAATCTATCTTCTCTTAAGGGAAAAGATCTTCGTGCAGCAAGACAGGAAATTGGAATGATTTTCCAGCATTTTAATATTCTCTGGTCAAGAACGGTACGTGATAACATCGCGTTCCCTCTTGAAATATCAGGTGTTCCGAAAGAAAAGAGAATGAAGCGTGTTGATGAATTAATTAAACTTGTTGGACTCGAAGGTAGAGAAGGAGCTTATCCTTCACAACTAAGTGGTGGACAAAAGCAGCGAGTGGGTATTGCGAGAGCACTTGCTAATAATCCAAAGGTTTTGCTTTGTGATGAAGCTACTTCTGCTTTAGATCCTAAAACGACGGATAGCATTCTGGAACTTCTGACTGAAATTAATCACAAGCTTGGCCTTACGATTGTCCTTATCACGCATGAAATGCACGTCATACGAAAAATTTGCCATCGTGTAGCCGTGATGGAGAATGGACGAGTAGTGGAGAATGGTTCTGTCCTTGAAGTTTTCCACCATCCGCAGGAAGAGATTACGAAAGACTTTGTTAATCAGCTAAGCGAGCCTGAAGAAATGAAGGAATCGATTGCACATCTGGCAACGAGTCAGGATGGAGAACTTGTTCAGTTTACCTTTGTGAAAGGAAAAACAGGTTCACCACTTGTGACAGAGTTGATTCGTAAATTTGATGTAGAAGTCAACATTATTCAAGGGAAGATTTCTCATACACAGGATGGTCCTTATGGAAAACTTTCTGTGTTCCTTAAAGGGGAACCAGCTGTGGTAGAAATGGCCTTGAATTATGTGCAAGCCCAAGGTGTTAAAGCGGAGGTGATTACGAATGACTGAATCGTTATTTCCTAACGTCAGGTGGGAATCTATGTGGGAAGCCACTCTACAAACAGCGTACATGACGGCAATTTCGGTGCTGGCAACGTTTATTCTCGGAATCCTCCTTGGATTATTGTTGTTTCTAACAGGTAGAGGGAACATATGGGAAAACAAATTTGTGAATAGTATTATTGCCGGAGTCGTGAACTTATTTCGCTCCATACCATTTATTATTTTGATTATCTTGCTTATCCCTCTTTCGGTTTACATTATAGGGACAATGCTAGGTGCTAATGCTGCCCTTCCAGCCCTTATTGCAGGAGCGGCGCCATTTTATGCGAGAATGGTTGAAATTGCTTTACGTGAAGTGGATAAAGGGGTCATTGAAGCTTCTCAGTCAATGGGAGCATCCAATGGTTCGATTATTTTTAAAGTGCTTCTACCAGAAGCAATGCCAGCCCTTATTTCAGGGATTACTGTGACGGCGATAGCTCTTGTAAGCTACACCGCTATGGCTGGTGTCGTAGGCGCAGGGGGTCTCGGAAACCTCGCTTATCTTGAAGGTTTCCAACGGAACAATCCTGACGTGACACTTGTTGCAACAGTATTGATATTAGTAATTGTTGCGATTCTTCAGGTTTGTGGAGACGTTGCAACACGAGTAATAGATAAAAGATAATAAGGAGAAAAGGAGAGGTTATGATGAAAAAGTTTTTATCGCTAATAACAGTTCTTGCTCTTGCGGTTCTTGCTGCATGTGGCAACAATGGCGGAAACAGCGAAGGTTCTGGTGACGGTGGAGATTCGAAGAAAATCGTAGTAGGTGCATCAAACATTCCCCATGCTGAAATTCTTGAAGAAGCTAAGCCGATGTTAGAGGAAAAAGGAATAGAGCTTGAAATTAAAACATTCCAGGATTACATTCTACCTAATAAGACGCTTGCAAATGGTGAATTAGATGCAAACTACTTCCAAACAATACCTTATATGGACTTGCAAATGGAAGAAAACGATAATTATGACTTCGTGAACGCTGGAGGCATTCATATCGAGCCAATCGGTGTTTACTCTCAGGATTACAAGAGCTTAGATGAGCTTCCTGATGGTGCTCAAATCATAATGAGTAACTCTGTTTCTGACCATGGACGTATGCTGTCATTACTTGAAGCACAGGGCCTTATCACATTAAAAGAAGGTGTAAAGGCTTCAGATGCAACAGTTGAAGATATTGCTGAAAACCCTAAGAATATTGATTTCAAAACAGATGTTGAGGCTTCACTGCTTCCACAGATTTACCAGCAAGGTGAAGGTGATGCAGTGATGATCAATACAAACTATGCGATTGATGCAGGACTTAATCCTCAAGAGGATGCCATTGCACTTGAAAATTCAGACTCACCATATGTGAATGTGATTACAGTAAACAAAGGTGACGAAGACAATGAAGCGATCCAGGCGTTAGTAGAAGTTCTTCATTCTGATGAAATTCAAAGCTTTATTGAAGAAGAATACGATGGCGCTGTTGTACCAGTAGACAAATAAGAAAGAAAAAAGGTTCTCCGTCATTTCGCGGAGAACCTTTTTTTACTCATTTTAATGTTGGAAAACTGGCTTCATCGCTTCTTTTAACGTTTTTGCAGAATGGTGCAATTGATCTAGCTCGGTTTGATCAAGGTCAAGTTCAATAATTTCACGAATGCCGTTGTTATTCACAATTGCGGGAACTCCGATATACAAATCATCTAAACCATACTCGCCTTCAAGTAACGTAGAGATGGTAAGAATAGAGTTTTCATTTCGTATAATCGCTCTTGTTAACCGTACGAGGCCCATTGCGATACCGTAGTATGTTGCTCCCTTACGATTAATGATATGATAAGCAGCATCGCGAACATTGACGAAAAGCGCATCAAGATCTTCTTTAGCCTCTGGTCTATCTTTAATAAGAGACATGATTGGTCGACTACCGATTGTAGCATGACTCCAGACAGGAAGTTCAGTATCACCATGTTCTCCAAGAATATAACCATGTACATTTCTAGAATCTACATTGAAATAGTCGCTCAGTAAATAACGGAATCGTGCAGTATCGAGAATCGTACCTGAGCCGATAACCCGTTCTTTAGGCAAGCCTGAGAACTTCCATGTCGCATAAGTAAGTACGTCTACAGGATTCGTTGCAACGATAAAAATACCATCAAATCCGCTTCCCATAACGCTTGAAACGATTTTTTTAAAGATCGCTGTGTTTTTATCAATAAGGTCTAAGCGTGTTTCACCTGGTGCCTGATTTGCACCCGCTGCGATAACGACAATATCTGCGTCTTTGCAATCGGTATAGTCCCCCGCCCAAATTTTCATTGGAGCGCCAAAAGGAAGGCCGTGATTTAAGTCTCTTGCTTCCCCTTCCGCTTTTTCTTTATTTACATCGATAAGTACAAGTTCGTTTACTAGTTCTTGATTCAATAACGAGAAGGCATAGCTTGTCCCTACGAATCCAGTGCCAATTAATGCTACGCGCGTTGTTTTTCCTTCATACATCATCTTCACCTCTGCTAGTAGATATTGTCTTCATAAGCATCATACCGTATCCCTTTACTTATTATTGTGACATACATCACATGTAAACGCACTCATCCAAAAACAATTTAAAGAAAATGATGGATAGCTTTGTTACCCAATTCTCATACTAGTACGGATGATATCGAATAAAGGAGGCCTGTGTCTTGAAACAGGAACAGGAATTTAACAACTTCGCAGAAGCGGCGCTACATGATTATAAAGAAGGATTAGGAATGTTTACAGAGAAAATGCCGCAGTTAGCTAAGAAGTATTCGGCATTTACTGAAGCGTGTTTTAAAGATGGGGAAGTGAGTCAAAAAGAGAAACAAATGATTGCTCTCGGAATATCTATTTTTTCACAAGATGAATATTGCATTATCTACCATACGAAAGGGTGTCTTGACCAAGGATGTTCTGAACAAGAAATACTTGAAACGGTAGGGGTGACAGCTGCATTTGGTGGTGGCGCAGCGATGAGTCAGGCCGTTACTCTCGTACAGGAGTGTATGAAGGATTTGAACCAACCGAAGCATTAATGAAATCGTGTTTCTACTATTTAAATAGTGTATTGTGTCGAAGGGGTGAAATAGAGTGGATATGGGAGGAAAAGTAAGAATGAATGTTTTTTAACTATTCAGAACTTCTTTCACCACTCCGGAAACCCCCTCAACCCTTAAAATGCTGTTTGTAGCTACTAATGTAACGTGGTAAAGTAATTTTTGTAAGTAAAACGATATTGAAAGGATTGATTCATTATTAGCCCCATGCGGTTAAACCACACACCTGAAATGGAAAAGGCGATGTACCAGTCTCACGGAGTTGGCTATGCGGAGTATAGTCGTAATTTCAATAAACGAATGCAAGTCGAGCGAGAGCGTGAGCTGGATCACCGTCGGAGTCTCAAAATGGTTAGTGAATTCGACCGTAAACTATCTAGATGAATCAGCATCCAAAATAACCATGATATACGAAAAACCAGTCTTACGACTGGTTTTTTTGTATGAAGATAATCACGTGTATTCGTTGTAGCTGTGGTGATTAAATGGTAGGCTTAGAAAGGTATGCAACGAAAAAATAAACGATTCATTCTCAATTTGAATAGCAAGCTATACCTTGGCTAACGCTAGAAAGTATGAGTCTTGCGTTCCTTGATATTAGTTTGGATTTGTTATAAAATAAGAATGAAAATAGATTGAGAATGACTCAGCACACATTCCTTGACATACACCTTATAGGTACTACAATAAGGAAGGAATAGTATAAACGTTATTGGAGGTATTCACAAATGGCAGCATCAACTCTAAAGATTGAGAATCTTCATGTTTCCATTGAGGGAAAAGAGATTATCAAAGGATTGAACCTTGAAATAAATGGTGGAGAAATTCACGCAGTAATGGGGCCGAACGGTACAGGTAAATCTACCCTTGCTTCAGCAATTATGGGCCATCCGAAATACGAAATCACTGAAGGCAGTGTCTTCCTTGATAATGAAGATGTACTTGAAATGGAAGTTGATGAGCGTGCAAAAGCTGGACTCTTCCTTGCAATGCAGTATCCAAGTGAAGTAAGTGGCGTAACAAACGCTGATTTCCTTCGTTCTGCAATCAATGCTCGTCGCGAAGAAGGCGATGAAATTTCTCTAATGAAATTCATCAAAAAGCTAGACGGTAAAATGGCTGAACTTGATATGGGTGAAGAATTTGCACAGCGTTACCTTAACGAAGGTTTCTCTGGTGGTGAAAAGAAACGTAACGAAATTCTTCAGCTTATGATGCTTGAACCAAAAATCGCTGTTCTGGATGAAATTGACTCCGGTCTAGATATCGATGCGCTTAAAGTTGTTTCTAAAGGTGTTAATGCTATGCGCAATGAGAGTTTCGGTTGCTTAATTATCACTCACTATCAGCGTCTATTGAATTACATTACACCTGACAAAGTACACGTTATGATGCAGGGTCGTATTGTGAAATCTGGCGGCGCAGAACTAGCACAGCGTCTTGAAGAAGAAGGTTATGATTGGATTAAAGAAGAACTCGGTATTAAAGACGAAACAGTTGGTCAAGAAGCGTAAGCAGTAAGGAGGATGACAATGTCAGTGGATACGAAAATTGCATTCGATCAAGAATACATTAAAGCTTATTCAGAAAAGCGTCAGGAGCCGAAATGGATGGCTTCCCTTCGTTTAAAGGCGTTAGAGAAGTCAGAAAGTCTTCCAATGCCAAAACCTGATAAAACAAAAATTGATAAGTGGAATTTCACTTCATTTAAACATGATGTAGCAGGAGAAGCGATTTCATCACTTGATGATCTTCCTGAAGATGTGCGCGATCTTGTTGCTAAAGATCAACAGTCAGGGAATCTTCTTGTGCACCGTAACTCAACACCCGTTTTCAGTCAGCTATCGAATGAGCTGAAAGAACAAGGTGTGATTTTCACAGATATTCAAACTGCTCTACAAAATCACGGAGATCTTGTAGAGAAGTATTTCATGAAAGACGTTATGAAGGTTGACGAGAACCGTTTAACGGCCGTTCACGCAGCTCTTCTTAATAGCGGTACTTTCTTATATGTACCTCGCAATGTAGAAGTTGAAGTGCCAATTCAAGCACTATATTGGCAAGAAGACCCTGAAGCTGGGCTATTCAACCACGTGATTATCGTAGCAGAGGACAATAGCTCTGTGACATATGTTGAGAACTTCTTATCTTATAGTCACGATGTGGAGTCTGTTGCGAACATTATTGCTGAAGTTCATGTAGGACAGAATGCTCGCGTTACGTTTGGTTCTGTTGATAACCTTGCAAAAGGTGTCACTACTTACGTAAACCGCCGTGCTAATGTGGCACGCGACGGTAAAGTTGATTGGGCACTTGCTCAAATGAACGACGGTAACACGGTTTCTACAAATACAACGCACCTTATTGGTGATGGTTCTTATGCTGACTCTAAAACCGTAACGATCGGTCGCGGAAGCCAGAGCCAGAACTTCACTAATCAGATCTTCCATCACGGTCAAAACTCTGAGGGTGTTCTTCTCGTGCACGGTGTTCAAAAAGATAGTGCTAGTGCCATCTTTAACGGTGTTACGAAGATTGAACACGGTGCTAAGAAATCAAACGGTGAGCAAACACAGCGTGTTCTTATGATGAATGAGAAAGCGCGTGGGGATGCAAACCCGATCCTTCTTATTGACGAAGATGATGTTATGGCAGGCCACGCTGCATCAGTTGGTAAAGTTGATCCAATTCAGCTTTATTACTTGCAAAGCCGCGGGATTTCCCGTCATGAAGCTGAACGTTTGATCATCCATGGTTTCCTCGCTCCAGTTATTAACGAACTTCCGATCGAAGGCGTTCGTAAACGTGCGGTTGAGGTAACTGAAGGGAAAGTTAATTAAATGATGAATGTCCAGGACATTCGCAAGCAGTTTCCCATTTTACATCAAGAGGTAAATGGGAAACCTCTTGTTTACCTTGATAGTGCAGCAACGTCTCAGAAACCTACTCAAGTAATTGACGCAGTAGAGCGTTACTACAAGGAAATTAACTCAAACGTTCACCGTGGTGTTCATACGCTTGGGACACACGCAACAGATGCTTATGAAGGCGCTCGTGAAAAGGTTCGTGAATTTATTCATGCTTCTTCAACGGAAGAAGTGATTTTTACTCGCGGAACAACCACAGCCCTTAATATGGTCGCTTCAAGCTATGGACGTGCAAATCTTCAAGAAGGTGATGAAGTTGTCATCACACCGATGGAGCATCACAGCAACATTATTCCCTGGCAACAGGTTGTAAAAGCAACTGGAGCCACTCTAAAATATATTCCTCTTCAACCAGACGGAACAATTGCGCTGGAAGACGTTGAGAAAACGGTAACAGCAAACACAAAAATTGTTTCTGTTATGCAGGTTTCGAATGTGCTTGGGACAATTAACCCGATTAAAGAGATTGCCGCGATTGCGCACCGAAATGGCGCTGTTATGGTTGTTGATGGGGCTCAAAGCACCCCTCACATGAACATTGATGTTCAGGATCTTGACTGCGATTTCTTTGCATTTTCTGGTCATAAAATGTGCGGACCTACTGGAATAGGCGTTCTTTACGGGAAGAAGAAGCTGCTTGAAAACATGGAGCCGTTTGAATTCGGGGGAGAAATGATTGATTTTGTTGGTCTCTACGATTCGACGTGGAAAGATCTACCTTGGAAATTTGAAGGTGGTACTCCAATCATTGCCGGCGCCGTTGGTCTAGGAGCTGCGATTGATTTCTTAAATGAAATTGGGATGGATAACATTCAGCAGCATGAGACCCACCTCGCTAAATATGCGATGCAGCAGCTATCGACGATCGAAGGCGTATCCATTTACGGACCAGAAAAACGTGCTGGAGTTGTCACTTTCAATAGTGATGAAGTACACCCACACGATGTGGCCACCGTACTTGACACAGAAGGCATCGCTGTTCGTGCTGGACACCATTGTGCTCAGCCGCTAATGAAGTGGCTTGAAGTATCGGCTACCGCGCGTGCTAGCTTCTATTTATACAATACTGAAGAAGACGTAGATACTTTTGTAGCCGGATTACGAAAAGCAAAGGAGTTTTTCGGTAATGTCTTTTAATAATCTAGACCAGTTATACAGACAGGTCATTATGGATCATTATAAAAACCCAAGAAACAAAGGGGAGCTTGAAGAAGGCGACCTTAAGATTAATATGAACAACCCTACATGCGGTGACGCCATTCAGCTTCAGCTGAAAGTAGATGATGGGAAGATTTCGGATGCGAAGTTTATTGGAGAAGGTTGCTCTATAAGCCTGGCATCAGCGTCGATGATGACACAGTCAGTCAAAGGACTTGAAGTTGATCAGGCCTTGAAGCTATCCGGGATTTTCTCTGATATGATGCAGGGGAAAGAATATGAAGAAGAAGATTTCGATCTAGGCGACATTGAAGCACTTCAAGGCGTTTCGAAGTTCCCTGCTCGTATCAAATGTGCAACACTCTCCTGGAAGGCAATGGAGAAGGGTTTCAAGGAACAGGATGAAGCTTAACCCGCTTCCAGGTGTTGTCACCGCTTCTTTTTCATACTAGAATGATGGAAAGAGAACATCAGCCAAACACTGACATGTGTAATGTCAAGGAGGGAAATAGAATGGCTAAAAAAATGCCTGAAGTTGGCGAATACCAATATGGTTTTAGTGATAAAGACGTTTCGATCTTCCGTTCAGAGCGTGGATTAACTCCTGAAATTGTAAAAGAAATTTCTCGCATGAAGGATGAACCACAGTGGATGCTTGATTTCCGCTTGAAATCGCTTGAACATTTCTACAGCATGCCAATGCCTCAATGGGGTGGAAACCTTGCTGATCTAGATTTTGATGAAATTACGTACTACGTAAAGCCTTCTGAGAAGTCCGAAAGATCATGGGATGAAGTACCAGAAGAAATCAAAGCGACATTTGATAAGTTAGGTATTCCTGAAGCTGAGCAAAAATACCTTGCGGGTGTTTCTGCACAGTACGAATCTGAAGTAGTTTACCATAACATGCAAGAAGACCTTGAGAACATGGGGATTGTGTTTAAAGATACAGATACTGCACTTAAAGAGAACGAAGATCTTTTTAAAGAGTATTTTGCGAAAACAATTCCTCCAACGGATAACAAGTTCTCAGCTCTTAACTCTGCTGTATGGTCAGGTGGTTCATTCATCTACGTTCCTAAAGGTGTGAAAGTCGATACGCCTCTACAAGCATACTTCCGTATTAACTCTGAGAACATGGGTCAATTCGAGCGTACGCTTATCATCGCTGATGAAGGTTCTTCTGTCCATTATGTTGAAGGTTGTACTGCACCGGTTTATACAACTAACTCTCTACACAGTGCTGTAGTTGAGATCATTGTTAAGAAGGATGCATACTGCCGTTATACGACGATTCAGAACTGGGCTAACAACGTGTTTAACCTTGTTACGAAGCGTGCAGTTGCGGAAGAAAATGCTACGATGGAATGGATCGATGGTAACATTGGTTCCAAACTTACAATGAAGTATCCAGCTGTTATCTTAAAGGGTGAAGGCGCTCGTGGTATGACGCTTTCCATCGCTCTTGCTGGTAAAGGACAGCACCAGGATGCTGGCGCTAAGATGATTCATTTAGCACCTAACACTTCTTCGACAATTGTTTCGAAATCTATTTCAAAACAAGGCGGTAAAGTAACATACCGTGGTATCGTTCACTTTGGCCGTAAAGCGGAAGGTGCTCGCTCAAACGTTGAGTGTGATACGCTTATCATGGATAATGAGTCTACTTCTGATACAATTCCTTACAATGAAATCCTAAACGATAACATTTCACTTGAACACGAAGCGAAAGTATCGAAGGTTTCTGAAGAGCAGCTCTTCTATCTGATGAGCCGTGGCGTATCTGAAGAAGAAGCAACTGAAATGATCGTAATGGGCTTCATCGAGCCATTTACGAAAGAACTTCCTATGGAATATGCGGTTGAAATGAACCGTCTCATTAAATTTGAGATGGAAGGTTCAATCGGTTAAGCTTCCATTTTAAACGAACCGGATCTTCCGGTTCGTTTTTTATATGTGGAAGTGTAAAGGGCGAAATCCTAATTGTTATTTCAAAATAGTATGAGGGATTTTCACTTGCTATTTTCGGGTAATGGTATGAGAATAGAGAAAGAGAATCGAGATGAGAGGAAGAATTGCATGATTTACATAGGCGTAACAGGGTGGGGAGACCATGATGATCTTTATCCACCAGGTGTAAAAAGCAATGAAAAACTTTCGATATATGGTTCGCACTTTCCTACTGTTGAAGTTGATTCGTCCTTCTATGCTGTGCAACCAGAACGTAATTTTCAGAAATGGATAGATGAGACACCAGAGGGGTTTCGGTTTGTCGTTAAGGCTTACCAGGGTATGACTGGCCATCAACGTGGGGATATTCCCTTTGAAACAAGAGATGAAATGTTTCAAGCTTTCAAGGAATCGGTTCGTCCCCTGCGAAATGCAGGAAAGCTTGCGATGGTGCTTTTTCAATTTCCTCCCTGGTTTGATGTGAATAAAGATAATGTTAACATCTTGAGAGACTGTAAACAGCGGATGGGAGATATTCCATGTGCGGTAGAATTTCGACATCAGTCCTGGTATCATGAAGCTTTTCGTGATAAAACGCTCTCGTTTCTAGAGGAACAGGATTTTATCCATACGATTTGCGATGAGCCACAAGCTGGCGAGGGATCGGTTCCTTTAGTGATGGAAACTCTAAATCAGGATCAGGTCCTTGTCAGATTACATGGTCGAAATACGAATGGATGGACGAATCCAGGTAATCGCCATAACTGGAGGGAAGTTCGGTATTTATATGATTATAATCAAGAAGAACTCTTACAATGGAAAGAACAAATATTAGAATTAGAACAACAATGTAAAGATGTATTTATTTTATTTAACAATAATTCAGGAGGTCATGCTGCTAATAATGCTAAGGAAATGATTCAAATGCTTGATATTGAGTACACGAATTTAAACCCGAAGCAACTTGATCTCTTTGATTTATAAGGAGTATACCCTATGGTGACGTGGATCTTATTATTTATCATTGGTCTATTAGCAGGTACGATCGGAAGCCTTGTCGGTCTTGGGGGAGGCATTATTATCGTTCCTGTTCTTCTCATTATCGATCAATATACGAACTGGCTCTCTGATTTAACGCCTCAGAAAATTGTAGGTAGCTCGATCGTTGTCCTCGTCGTGATCGGTCTTTCCTCTACACTTGCTTACATGAAAAAGAAAAGCGTTGATTATAAAAGTGGAGCGCTTTTTTTTCTAGGAAGTGGACCAGGGGCTATTCTAGGGGCGTGGCTAAATAAATTTATTCAGGTTGATTATTTTTCCATTTATTTTGGGGTATTTATGGTGCTTGTTTCCATATTATTAATGGTAAGGAGCCGTTTACGCCCTATGAAACTAAATGGTCAATTTGAACGAACGTATACGGATCCGAATGGGACTGAGATGAATTATAACTTTTCTGCCGTAGCAGCTGTTATTGTTTCATTTATCGTTGGGGTCATTTCAGGTCTATTCGGAATTGGTGGCGGCTCACTTATGGTTCCTGCCATGATTCTACTATTTGGTTTTCCAACATCGGTTGCTGTTGCAACCTCCATGTTTATGATTTTTCTTTCAAGTATAACGGGTACCCTGACGCATTTAGCACTTGGTAACATTCAGTGGTTTTTACTAATCGGTCTCATTCCAGGTGCGTGGATTGGAGCAAAATGCGGTTCATTTATTAATCAGAAACTTTCGGACAAATCAGTGGTTGTTATTTTACGATGGATGTTAATCATTGTAGGTGTCCGATTAATCTGGCAGGGAACGATGGGATAAGAAAGGAAGAGTGTCTTGACTTCTAGAACATTACAATTTTATTATACAAACGATCTTCACAGTCATTTCGCAAATTGGTCAAAAGTCTCTTCATATTTGAAAGAGAAGAAGCGAATGCATGAGCTTCAAGGGACACCTTATCTCCTTCTTGATTTAGGAGATCACTCTGATAAGGTGCATCCAATGACAGAAGGAACTGTCGGGAAAGGTAACGTTCAGTTACTGAATGAGCTGGAATATGATTATGCCACTATCGGTAACAATGAGGGTATTACCTTTTCAAAAAAAGAACTAGAAGAACTTTATTCAGACGCGAAGTTCGAGGTAATTGTTGCCAATCTCTACCACCAAAATGGTACAAGGCCTTCCTGGGCTGTACCTTATAAGATCCATGAGTTAAATGGCATTAAAGTAGGAATTATTGGTGTTACCATCCCTTATGAACAATTCTACTCACTACTTGGATGGCAGATAGATTCTCCTTTCCATTTCTTACAGTCCCTCATTGATGAAGTACGCAGTCAATCAGATGTTGTCGTATTGATGTCTCATATGGGTTTAGGTAATGATGAACAGCTAGCAAGGGAAATGAAGGGGCTTGACGTTATTATTGGAGCCCATACCCATCATGTGCTGAAGCATGGCATCCTTGTAGAAGATACGCTTATTACTCAGTCTGGTAAAAACGGGAATTACGTTGGAGAAGTTTCGATTTGTTTTGATATGGAAACAAAGAAAGTGATTGAGAAGGAAGCATATTCAATAACCGTCCGGAATCGGAAAGAAGACGAGGAAGCGAAGGCGATGATTCAACAACTAAGTATCGATGCACATAAGATGCTTGAAGAGGTCGTATGTCGTCTTGAACAGCCTCTTGAATCTGAATGGTTTCAACGCTCGGTTCTAGCTGATGAGTTAGCTGCCGCTCTTAGAGAGTGGTGTGGAGCGGATATTGGCATGATTAATGCTGGTATGTTGCTTGATGGGTTACCAGAAGGAAATGTATCAAGAGAAGATCTTCATCGCATTTGCCCTCATCCTGTTAATCCTTGCAAAGTGGTGTTAAAAGGAAGTGAGTTACGAGAAATCATCTCTTATTCTATGTCAGATGAAATAGTGAATTTAAGTTTTAAAGGTCTCGGTTTCAGAGGTGAGGTAATGGGGATTATGGCATTTGATGGACTTGAGGTTACCTCTGTCAAAATGGACGACGGCCTCTATCATGTAACAGATGTTTTTCACAACGGAAAGAAGCTTGTTTCTGATGAAGAATATGCCGTTGCGACGGCTGATATGTTCACATTTGGGAAATTCTATCCTCAAATGAAGCATGCTAAAAAGAAATACTTTTTACCTGAAATGCTTCGAGATCTCCTTGCATGGCGTTTAGAAAATAGACATTAAAATTTTCAGCGTTTGATTGTCAAACATGCTCTTTGTCTCATATAGATATAGTGATATTCATTCAGGTCAGGAGGCGGGAATGACGTGATCACTATGTCACCAATCTTGATTGACGGTCATCCTTTTATAGCGGTAAGTATGCAGCTTCCGAAAACGAATTTTCTAGCGGTCATGAATGACAATGGGTATATCATGTGCGGCGCACTCGATGTAGCCTTACTTAATGAAAAGTTAAGCGACCGAAAGATTATCGCAGGAAGAGCTGTTGGTGTACGGTCTATTGAACAACTGCTTGATGCACCGCTCGAATCTGTTACGCTTGAAGCAGAAGCGCGAGGCATTACGATTGGAACTAAGGGTAGAGACGCGATGCTTAAGATGATGTGAAGAAAGCCGTAGCACTTGCTACGGCTTTCTTTTCGATTATGACACATCTAGTAGCTTGATTTTGGCTCTTTCTAGGAAATTGTCCATACTTCTCTTCTCCATGGCATATACATGAAGAAGAGAAGGGAGGGTTCACGTTGTTTCGAACTCGCAGAAAATTCTTTAGAAAGGGACCGCTTCCCTTTCGATATGTTTTTGTCATCTCCTTTATTATTTTTATCTTTACTACGGTTCAAGGATTATGGATTGTTAATAAAGGAATTGAACCAAGCTTAATCAGTATTGCTGAAACAAAAACACGTCAAGTTGCTGCGCAAGCAATAAATGATGCCATTTCAAAGAAGATCGCAGACGGTATTGACGTTGAGAATTTAATTATCGTTCATGGTAATGATTCCGAAAAAGTACCAAGTTATAGCTTTAACTCGCAAGTTTATAATCGATTGATTTCAGAGGCCACAGAACGAGTTCAAACTTATTTAGATTATGTTGAAGCTGGTGATTTAGATAAGCTGGAAACCTTTAAGAATGATATAGATATCGATTACGAAGGTACCGAAAATCAACAAGGAATCGTATACTCTATACCTTTAGGGATGGCTACAAATAATGTTCTTCTCTCAAATTTTGGACCGAGGATTCCAGTGCGGTTTGAAATGATTGGAGATGTGGTTTCTAATATTGATACAAAGGTGAAAGAAACGGGAATTAACAACACGTATCTTGAGGTGTATATCAATATTAAAGTTGAGATGAACGTAATTATCCCTTTCTCTACAAAGAATACTGAGGTGTCGAACTCCGTAAAAATCGGGGATCTATTTATTCAGGGAGACGTTCCTTATTATTATAATGGTGATAATGGAAATGGTGGGAATCCATCGATCGTTTTGCCAAAGCCCGATTAAGACAAGGAACCCCATTATTCATCGTCATTGTTAAATGTCGATAGATAAGAAAATAGTTCCTTTCTAATAGAAATATCTCTGGAACAATCTACAATTGCACAAACAACGAAAGTAAGGTATACTTTAAAACTGAACTTAATATTGTTCCTTATCTTATACGATGAGGTAGAGGAGCAGATCCTCATGAGTACGTGTTGGGAGAATGACACCAATGATCAGCATCGAAAGGGAGATCTGCCGAAGCATAAATAACGGTCACATTATTTATGTTGGGGCGACATTGAAGAAGTGTCGAACTGTCATTATGAGTCTAACTTGTAATGGAGAACTACTGATCGGGGTGGACACTTAACATTGACTCGGTGAAGCGAGCAATGATAGGACCAATCCTATCATTGCTCGCTTTTTTGCATACAAACACGACAAGAAGGTTGAGGGATAGGCGTCCATTCCGGTTATGATGACCAATCATTTATTAGGAGGATATTCATGGAGAATTCAGTTCTATCCATTATTCCACCACTCGTAGCTTTGCTAATGGTAGTGGTGACTAGAAAAGTGCTTCCTTCTCTAGGAGTAGGCATTATTCTTGGTGCGCTAATGATCAACAATTGGAGTGTACCAAATTCATTAGAAGAAATTTATACAATCGTAAAAGGGATCTTCATTGATTCCGAGAGCGGTGGTTTAAATACTTGGAACATGTACATTATTTTCTTCCTACTTTTATTAGGTATGATGACGGCCTTTATTTCGATCTCAGGTGGAAGTCGCGCATTTGGCGAGTGGGCCATGAAACGCGTGAAAACAAGAGTAGGCGCCCAGATTGTCACAGCGGTATTTGGTATTATTATTTTTATTGATGATTACTTTAATTCGCTCGCAGTTGGAAACGTTAGTAGACCGATTACGGACAGGCACAATGTTTCAAGGGCAAAGCTTGCCTATATCATTGATTCAACTGCAGCACCAATGTGTATTATTTCCCCTATTTCAAGCTGGGGGGCTTATATCATCGCGTTAATTGGTGGTGTATTAGCAACGCATAGCATTACAGGTGTTGGCGCGTTAGAAGCTTTTATCAGAATGATTCCAATGAATTTGTATGCTCTCTTCGCACTGGCGATGGTGTTCTTTGTTAGTTATTTTGACATTAATCTTAAGGCGATGAGAGTACATGAAGACCGTGCACAGAAAACAGGAGAAGTGCTTGATCCGAATCAAGGTGCCGTACCTGGTCAAACATCTGGACTACCTGAAAGTGAGAAGGGGAAAGTAGCTGATCTTGCATGGCCCATTATTATGCTAATTACTGGTACTGTTACGTTTATGATCATTACAGGAATCCAGGCTGTTAGCGGAACGGATACAGCCGTGACAGCTTTGTCTGTCTTTGAAAATACAGACGTTGCTGCTTCTCTCCTTTATGGTGGAATTATTGGACTTATAACTTCTCTCCTCTTCTTCTTTCCAAAAAGAATGGGTGGAGCGGTTCTTGGAAAAGGAATTTGGGAAGGCATTAAATCAATGCTTCCAGCCGTATACATTCTTTTCTTTGCATGGACATTGATTGAAATTATCGGCTCGCTAGGAACTGGTAAGTATCTTGCAGGACTTGTTAATGACCATATTGTGATTGGCTTCTTACCAGCTATTTTGTTCCTACTTGCAGGTGTTATGGCGTTTGCAACGGGAACTTCGTGGGGAACATTTGGCATTATGCTTCCGATCGCAGGAGAGATTGCCGCTGCTACGGATCCTACCTACATGCTTCCTGTACTTGCCGCTGTTCTTGCAGGAGCTGTATTTGGAGATCACTGCTCACCAATTTCGGATACAACGATTCTTTCTTCCACAGGCGCAGGTAGTCACCATATCGATCATGTGATGACCCAGTTGCCTTATGCATTGCTCGTTGCAGGTATTTCTATACTAGGATATTTGGTTCTTGGCTTTACTGGTAGTTCCATTCTTGGTCTTGTGGCAACAGCGATTCTATTCGGATTATTAATTTTCATGCTAAAAGGAAAATATGCCAACAGACCAGTTGAAATGGCAAATCATTAATCAAACAGGAGGATATTCCTCCTGTTTTTTTATGTATTTTCACAAAAAAGGAGAGATTTATATAGAAAATTGAACGATTCATACGAAAAATGTAAAAAGATTGTTTTGACAAGGACATACGTACTAGATATACTATAAACAAAATAATCTGAATTTACTTAAAAGTCTTAACCTTTTTCTGGAAGGGGGCTTATGGTGAAAAAGGTTAACATTTGTCTAAGGGGGTAATTTATTTGGAAAATCGTGCGCAATGGGGGACAAGGGCTGGTTTTATTTTAGCCGCAGTTGGTTCAGCAATAGGTCTAGGGAACATTTGGAGATTTCCGGCCGTAGCCTATGACAACGGTGGTGGGGCATTTTTTATTCCTTATTTATTTGCATTATTAACAGCCGGAATTCCAATTCTTATTCTTGAATTTACATTGGGTCATAAATTCCGTGGGTCCGCACCACTTTCATTCTTTAGAATGAATAAGAAAATGGAATGGCTAGGGTGGTGGGGCGTTATCGTTGCATTCGTCATCTCCACATACTACGCGGTAATTATTGCGTGGGCCATCTCTTATAGCTATTTTGCATTTAATCAAAGTTGGGGTTCTGATACAGAAGCATTCCTCTTCAATGATTATTTGAAATTAACGGTTGATCCTGGACAAACAGGTAGTATCGTACCAGGCGTATTCCTTCCATTAATTGCCGTATGGATCATTACACTTGGCGTACTTCTTGCTGGAGTTAAAAAGGGCATTGAGCGTGCTAATAAAATTTTCATTCCTACATTAATTGTTCTTTTCTTAATCATTGTGATTCGAGCAGTGACACTGCCTGGTGCTGCTGAAGGTCTAAATGCTTTCTTTACACCGAATTTTGATAGCATTACTTCAGGAAGTGTTTGGGTTGCTGCATACGGGCAAATTTTCTTCAGTTTATCCATTGCTTTTGCTATTATGATTACTTATTCTAGTTACTTACCTAAGAAATCAGATATTACGAATAACGCGTTTATTACTGGTTTTGGTAACTCGGCGTTTGAGCTTCTAGCAGGTATTGGGGTATTCTCAGCGCTTGGATTTATGGCTCAGCAGCAAGGACTTAGCGTTGGCGAAGTAGTGAGCGGTGGCGTAGGACTAGCCTTCGTTGTCTTCCCTCAAATTATCAATGAGTTCCCAGCTTTGAACGGTTTGTTCGGATTCTTATTCTTTGCTTCACTTGTACTTGCAGGTTTGTCTTCACTCATTTCCATTTCCGAAACATATGTTGCAGGTGTTTCTGAGAAGTTCGGAATTTCTCGTACGAAAGCTGTTCTAATTGGTGGAGGGATTTCCTCTATTATCTCAATTCTGTTTGCAACGCAAGGCGGATTGTTCTTCCTTGACGCAGCTGACTACTTTATTAACCAGTTCGGAATTGCCTTTGTAGGACTAATGGAAGTCGTTGTTGTAGCATGGGTACTTCGTGAGCTTAATACGCTTGAGTCACATGCAAACGGCATTTCAGACATTTCACTGAAGTACTGGTGGAAAGCTTGTCTTGGAGTCATTACTCCTCTCGTACTTGGTTATATGATGTTCGATCTCTTTAAGACAAATCTTCTTCGTCAGTTTGATACACCGACTGGGAACTATGAAGGCTACTCAAACGGCTTTATTCTTTATAGTGGCTGGGCTGTCGCAGGATTCGCCCTTCTGGTTGGAATTCTATTCAGCCTAAAGAAATGGGACGCGAAAGCTGAACAGCAAAAGTATAAGGAGGTAAGCTAATATGGGTGGTAGCGCGATTTTCATGATGGTAGTTGGAATGGTTATTATATGGGGTGGTCTTGCGGCTAGCATTTTGAATGCTGTGAGAGTATCGAAAAAACAATAGAACATAAAAAGAAGAACTAGCGAGCTAGTTCTTCTTTTTTGCTTACTTTTTGTTGCGTATTCGTTCCTGTCGTTCCCAGAGCCTCAACGAAGGATAGGGATCATACGACCATTCTGTTCTTCCGTTGTCTTTATAGATGCCATAGTGAAGATGTGGCGGGAACTTTCCAGCCGTTCCTTTTGGTCCATATCCAGAGCTACCAACATACCCAATGATTTCACCTGGCTGTACAACATGACCTTTCTCAATGCCTTTTTCAAACCCATTTAGGTGAGCATAGTAGTGGTAATTGCCATCGATATCCCGAATCCCGATCCGCCAACCACCGTATTCATTCCATCCTTTCGTTTCGACAGTTCCATAACTTGTCGCTTTCACTCCAACACCATAAGAAGCGAAAATATCCGTTCCTTCGTGAATTCGAAGTCCGCCCCACCCACGTCGATCGCCCCAGGTGCTTCGGTAACTATAGTTTGCGTGAAGTGGTACGGGAAAAGCATGCTTATCGAGTTTAAGCGTTTTGAATGTATGATAAACAGCACTATTACTTGTAATCGTCCTTACTGCTTGGTCACGATGATAATAATCCCAAAGACCAATCTGAATATCTTCTAAAGAACTTCCATACTGTTGTATGAAAGACCCAATTGTATAAAGTAGATCTTCGTCATTAGTACGCTCGGCTTTGCCATCTCCATTGCCATCGAGGCCAATTCCATTAAAGAACGATATCGAGATAGGATCGTGATCTTCTTTATTTGGATTCGTACTCCCAGACCATTTTTCAGGCGTAATATAGATAGCTATTGCACCTTTTTCACGAGGAATATCTTTTTGTGAGCGCCTAATGCTTCGTTCATATTGATCAATACCAGCATAGATGTACCAGGGGACCTGTGTGACGGCTTCCATCTTATGAAATAACATCTTCCGTTCGTTTCTTAGTTTATCTTCGTCTATATCAGCAGCTCGAACGTTTATAGGGATGAGGAAGAAAAGAATAAGGATAAGAAAACTATATTTTCTCAAGTGTTTCTTCTCCTTTCGTAATTTGTCATTACCCTTAGTTTGGTTTTCCGTGCGTAAATCATTAGAACTAAATAATGGAAGGTCTAAAGTCTTAATCCTCAATAGATTCACACTTTTTATAGAAATGAATGAGTTACCTATGGTATTCTTTATTACAGAAAAGTAATAGGTGAGGTGAGTGTAGTGAGTAAGAAAGAAGAATATTTAAGAAAACCAGAGTGGTTGAAAATAAAACTAAATACAAACCAAAATTATAAAGGCTTAAAAAAGATGATGCGCGAGAAAAAGTTACATACGGTCTGTGAGGAAGCGCGTTGTCCGAATATCCATGAATGTTGGGCTGTTCGTAAGACGGCAACTTTTATGATTCTTGGTGATGTTTGTACTCGTGCATGCCGTTTTTGTGCAGTAAAAACTGGTCTTCCAACTGAGCTTGATTGGGCAGAGCCTGAACGCGTTGCGGATTCCGTTGAACAGATGGGACTAAAACACGTGGTCATTACCGCTGTAGCGCGAGATGATTTAAAAGATGGTGGTGCTGCTGTTTTTGCTGAAACCGTACGTGCTATTCGTCGTAAAAATCCGTTCTGTTCGATCGAAGTTCTTCCATCAGACATGGGTGGACAATATGAAGCGCTTGAAACACTCATGGATGCGAAACCGGATATTATGAACCACAATATCGAAACAGTGGAGCGCCTAACGCCAAGAGTGAGAGCACGCGCAAAATATCGTCGTACACTAGAGTTTCTTCAGCGTGCAAAAGAAATGAATCCTGAGATTCCGACTAAATCCAGCATCATGCTAGGGTTAGGTGAAACAAAAGAGGAAATCATTCAAACACTTGATGATCTTCGCGCACATGATGTTGATATTGTTACACTTGGACAATACTTACAACCATCGAAAAAGCATTTAAAAGTAGAAAAATACTGGACGCCTCAAGAGTTTCTTGAGCTCAAAGATATCGCGCTGGAAAAAGGCTTTAAACACTGTGAATCTGGTCCAATGGTTCGTTCGTCTTATCATGCTGATGAGCAAGTCAATGCAGCTAAGCAGGCTTCGAAGTAATGGATAAGTAATAGGAAAGATAAAAAAATCGGCCTTTATCGGGCCGATTTTTTTACTTCGACATCATTTCTTTTCCATCTGTATCATTTAAGTCTTCATTCATTTCGCCCTTCATCTCACCGTTCTCATTCTCTCCATCACTTACTTTTTTCCCTTGTGGCGCTTTCTTCATTTTGGCAATCGTTTCTTCTATGCTCTTCTCGAGTTCTCCATTTGCAGTGGAGGCATTTTGATATCGCTCGACCTCAGCAATCATTCCTTCTTCGTCAGAAACATAGACGTGATAATATCTTGGAATGACAGAAAGAGCCGTTTTCTTTACTTGATCCGCAGTGGCATCACGATCTTTTGTTGTTGTTTTATAGCCAATGAGAACTTCTTCATCTGTTACTAGCGTTGCGACATCATTGACATAAGGTAAAACAATTGCCATTGAACCGATCATATCTGACATACGATCACGATCAAGGTAGGCAATGTTCTCGGGTTGTTTTTGAGAATTCATGTTGTTTGTATTTCGTGTATGACGCACATATCCAAAGCCACCCTTTTTGGACTTTTCCTGAGAGTTAGCGGTGTTCATACCGTATTCATCGGGATCCGTTTTAACAGGTGTTAAATCTGCGTGGTCAAAGGAATCTGTTGCATTTTCTCCCTGGCATGCCCCAAGTCCTAATACGAGTGGCAGTATGAGCAGAATTTGTTTTTTCAATAACCTTCACCTCCATACTGTTATCATGACCGAACTCTGTTCCTTTTTTACTGGTATTACTTGGACAAATCGAATAAAAAAGGTATCATAAGACTAATGAGCCCATTTTGAAATGAGGGATAAAGAATGATAAAAGTAAATCAACATACGTTTGAGTTGATGAAGGATGAAAGAGAAGGTTGGAACGAAGAAGCTTTTCTTGCTCGATATAGTGAGATTCTGGATAAATATGATTACATTGTTGGGGATTGGGGATATGGTCAGCTTAGATTAAAAGGATTCTTTGAGGACCGTAACCAAAAAGCAACTTTCGATACAAAATTCAGCACGGTGCTTGATTATTTATATGAATACTGCAACTTCGGCTGCCCTTATTTTGTATTAAAGAAGCAGAAGAAGGAAAAACCGAAGAAACAACAACAAGAAGCATAAGCCCTAAGGGCTTATGCTTTGTATGGTTTTTCGGAGTCTTTTTCTGGATCATCGTGTGGTGGATGTGAGCCAGGGTCCTGACGAGGTAAATGTTGGTGAAGATTTTTATTTTCGTAATTAAATGCACTATAGGAACGCTGCCCTTCTCGCCAAGGTGAGGTTTTACCGAGCTTTTTATTCACCGGTGAACCGTATGGACCTTCTGGCGTATCTTCAGGGAGGACGTAATTTCGCCCTTTCTCTACGTTAGCAAAGTCTTGATAATCTTCTTCATCAAACATGAATAAACACCACCTTTAGGAGGTAGTGTATTCATTGTCTGATAAAATATTAGTGACTTAAGACTTCTCTCAAGAAGGTACGAAGTTCTTCAGCATCTTCCTCATTGAGAGAGTAGGCATGCTCGAGATTTCCAGGCTCATTTAGATCATCGTGGCCGATAATTGCAAATTTGCCTCCTTGAATATCGAGGACTAACGATTTTCCATAAAAGCGATCTGATTTTACAATACAAAGGTCAAACCGATGATTGCTTCCCATAAAGCAGACGAACCTGGCTTCAGTGGCCTCCTGTTCGTCGTAGATGAGTCGTTCATCTTCCATCATAGCACCCTCCTTTTCTAGTTAACGCTATCATACCATCTTATGAGGCGTTCTCATACAAGCTTTCATTAGAAAATGTAAGCCGTTGCATTTTAAGATATGATAAAATGTAGAGAAGTATTTAATACCGTTTCAGAAAATGGTGATTGAATCATAAGTGTTAGAGGTAGGTGCATGAGTATGTATTTTGTGGATCGTAAGAAAATAGAAGAACAGCTGGTTTATTTCGATAAAATGATTGTTCTTATGAAGGAAAGTTCTTTTCAAACAGAACTTCATTTTCTCGGATTAGAGCGAATTCATCACGTTGTCATTGAGAGCATGATTGACGTAGGGAACAGCATCATTGATGGGTTCATTATGCGAGATCCCGGGAGCTATGAAGATATTATTGAAATCCTAGCTGATGAAAAAGTAATTTCAACTGAAAATACTATTATGTTAAAAGAAGTCGTGGGCATGAGAAAACCACTAATGCAGCAATATGTTATGCTTGATCATGAAGCATTGGAGCAAAATCTTCGGAATAACCTCAGTGCACTAGAGCAGTTTCCTACTGATATAAGAACATACTTAAATCAAGAATTAGGGGCTGTTTCAGCTTTTCTTCCAGATAATGAAGATTGATGTTAAGGTAAACACACATTGTAAAGAAAGTAAGGTGTTTTTGATGAAAAGAGTAAGAAACGATCAGCTGACATTTTTTATTCAAAAACCCGAATATATGAACCGCTTTCATTAATGAAAGCGGTTTTCTTATGGATTGGATAAGTAGAAGGAGGATAATAAGTACATGAAAAACTATAAAGGCTATTTAATTGATCTAGATGGTACAATGTATCGAGGCACTGAAAAAATTCACGAAGCAGTCGAGTTTGTGAAGCGTTTAAAGGAAGCAAATATTCCCTATTTATTTGTGACGAACAATTCATCAAAACGGAAAGAACAAGTTTCTGATAAGCTAGAGGCGTTTGGTGTACCATGTACGCCAGATCACGTGTTTACAACAAGCATGGCAACAGCAAGTTATATCTCTAATGAAAAGCAAGATGCTTCGGTTTATGTGATTGGAGAAGAAGGCATTCGTGATGCCTTAACGGATGAAGGTTTAATGATTCAAGACGACAATCCAGACTATGTTGTCGTTGGGATTGACCGTTCAATCACATACGAAAAATTTGCGAAGGCGTGCATTGCCGTTCGAAACGGAGCTACTTTTATATCGACAAATGGAGATATTGCGATTCCAACTGAACGAGGATTGTTACCCGGTAATGGTTCATTGACGGCAGTCGTGACTGTTTCAACGGAAGTAGACCCTATTTTTATTGGGAAGCCTGAACCGATTATTATGGAACAAGCTCTTGCTCAACTTGGTACACCGAAAGAAGAGACGTTGATGGTTGGGGATAATTATCGCACCGATATTCTTGCAGGTATCAATGCCGGTTTGGATACATTGCTTGTTCATACAGGCGTAACAACGAAAGAGCACTTGTTATCAGTCGAAAAGCAACCCGAGTATACGGCTCTTACGCTAGATGAATGGCAAATATAAAAACGCCCATTGGGCGTTTTTATATTTGCCGTTATTCTGTTTTTTGAGCTCTATGGGCAAGTCGACTAGATGCAGCTGCCGCAATAGCTCCCACAATATCGTCAAGGTAGGTATGGCATGCACCACTGGATTTATCATTTAACTTTTCGAGAATACCAGGCTTTTGTTTATCGATAAAACCATAGTTCGTAAGGCCAATCGATCCGTATACATTTACAATTGAAAGAGCGATGATTTCGTCTACTCCATATAGACCTTCATCTTTCATTAATATATCTTGTAGAGGCTGATCAAGCAGTTTTCTTTCCGTAAGTTCGTCAAGCTGAATTCCCGTGAGCACTGCATTTTGCACTTCTCTTTTTGAAAGTACACGTTCTACATTTTGTATGCAAGTTTCCATTTCAAGGTTAGGGTGATATTTTTCTTGGAGATAGAAAACAAGGTCTGCGATATCTTTGATCTCGACACCACGTTCTTTTAATTTACTTCTCGCTGCTTGTTCTACAAGGTCCATAGGTTCTTGGCCCATTCTTGTCCCACCTAACTTTATAGTAAATTGGTATTGGATGTTATTGATTATATTAGTATATGGTAAGTCAGGAAGAAATATGACACTAAACTTCTGTGACTACTTTACACCGATTGGGCGCGCGGGGCATATAGTACGGTATTAAGACGAATTGCCGGAGGGTTAATATGCTTGAACGAGAGGTTTTTCATCAATATGGCATCGTTATAGATCAACATAATGTTAAAAATAGTGGATATTTGCTTCGTACATCTGATCAATCTGAATTTATTTTGAGACGTGCACTAAGTGAACAAGAGAGTGAATTTCCCTGGTATGTAATGGTTGCAAACTTTCTTAATCAACAGAATGAACCTACAATGTTACCGATTTCTTCAAGAAGAGGGAAGTATATAGAGACAATTCAAAATGAGGCGTATGTTCTTTATCAAAAACCGTATGATCGAAATAATCGCATTCATCACAGTGATGGGAGTCGGCTAGCGCTATTTCATAGGAAAGCAGGTAATCTCCTTGCAGCTTATAATGAATTACCAGAAATTCAACCGTGGCAGATGAGGTGGCAGTACAGGATAGACCAACTTGAATCTTTTCGTGAGGAATTGAAGAATCAGACTCAGCCTCTCAGAGAATTTGATGAATGGTTTATAGAAACATTCCCCTATTATTCTGGCTTATCAGAGAATGCGATTCAGTACATTGTGGACTGTGGCATCGACATGGGAATGAATCCATTTCAGATTAGAACTCTTGCGTTTAATCGGTATACGGCCAATTATCACCGTACATCTGAAGGGCTATTTCCGAATGATCTCATCCTTGACCATCCAGCGAGAGATCTTGCTGAGTGGATTAGATATGAGCTAGTGGAGGGCGAAGGGAATTTTGAAGGCATCAGGCAATTTATGTGGGATTATCATGAGAGGCGTACGTTAACTCAAATGGATTGGAATCTACTGTATGCTCGTTTGTTATTCCCTCTTCCATATGTAGAGACAGTCGAGCATTACTATAGTGATGGCAATTTGAAGGAGAAAGAAAAGAGCTTTGTGAATTTAAAGGAACTTGTGAGAAGAGAAGGCGAAAGGGAGGAAATGTACCGTTTGTTGTTTCAGGAATTGATGGGTGAATATGGTAAGCAAATGAGAAGAGTAGATTGGTTAAGTTAAAAATAAAAACCCCCTCCATGACAGAGGGGGTGGATGTGTTTGGTTTAAAATACTTGCTCGAGTTCAGTTACGCCAGGAACTTCTTCAAGAAGTGCGCGTTCAATACCTGCTTTAAGTGTGATAGTGGAACTAGGGCAACTGCCGCATGCTCCCATTAAACGTACTTTAACTACGCCTTCTTCGATGTCTACAAGCTCTACGTCTCCACCGTCACGCAGAAGGAATGGACGTAGTTTATTCAATACATCTTGTACTTGCTCTTGCATCATTCATCGACTCCCTTCATACTTCCATTATACTAATGATTATGTTAAAAATCTATGTGCTAATGTAGAATGATTATAATTCTCATCCTAACTTTATCATGGTATGAATCCATATTCAAGATTGGAACATGAAAAAGGCCAATGCTTCTTTTCTACATGATAGGAATAGGGTACAATGAAGGTAAATTGATTGAATAGAAAGGACGTTTTCACCATGGAAGAAGTACTCGTCTATGGAGCAGGTGAGCGCTGTGCGAGCTGTGTTAACTTACCTTCTTCAGAGGAAACGGCTGAATGGCTTAAAGCGGCCCTCGACCGCAAGTATCCAGATCGCCAAATAGTCGTTCGATATATTGATATTCATAGTAAACTTTCCGGATATGAGGCGGCTTTCGCTTCAAAAGTGATTGATGAAGATCTGTTCTATCCAGTTGTTGTCGTCCGAAATGAAATTGTGTCAGAAGGTAACCCTAAATTAAAAGACTTATATGCTGTTCTAGAAGACCGTTCTGCAACGGCTTAAATGATAAAACCCGTGAACAAATTTGTTCACGGGTTTTATATTACGAAAAAGTATATTTGCTTCTTATAAAGTTCAACTTTATTAACCGTTATGGTTCTTATACATCCATAATATACCTGACTTAAGTAGGCGAGGAACTCGGCCAGTAAGTGGACGATTGGCCATGACACCAAAGCCGTGCTTGCTTCCGAGTGAACCAAGCGTTCCTTTAATTTTAATTGGTGGAAGCGCAGGTGGTGTTTCTTTTTTCCATTGTTTCTGCAATACGAGAGCAATTTGTTCTGCTTGTTCCTCAGCAAGCTGAGCACTTGGTGCGTGTGGCAAGCTTGCACAGTCTCCTACAACAAAAACATTCTCATGACTTGGAACAGAATGATAGTCATTTAAGACGATTCGCTTCTGGGCATCTTTTTCAACGTCAAGATCTCTTACGATTTTGTTAGGTTGGATGCCAGCTGTCCAAACAATCGAATCACAGTGGACAGGCTCTCCATGATTAAAGAGCGTATTAGGTTCCACCTTTGTAATATTCGATTCACTAACAACTTCTACGTTACGCTCCTCAAACCAGGATTGAACGTATTTTCCAAGTCGTTCTGGGAAGGCAGAAAGAATAGTGTGTCCTCGATCAAATAGCTTAATTTGAAGATCTGGCCTACTTTCATGAAGTTCACTTGCTAGCTCCACTCCGCTAAGTCCTGCACCAACAATACCAACGACAGATTTAGCGCCGAGATTGTTCAATACTTCATACGTTCTTCGAGATGAATCAATCGTTTGAATGCTTAGCGTATGAACATCTGCACCTGGTACGTTATGATACTTATCTTCACATCCTAGTCCAATGACGAGCGTGTCATATGCAAGGTCATCATCGTCATTTAGGTGAATAACATTTGAGTCAAGATTAATACTAGTGATTTCGCCGTATTTGATTTCTAGCTTCTTATGAACAGGGAATTGAACACGTATGTGATGATCACTTGCTGTTCCGGCAGCAAGTGCATAATACTCGGTTTTCATACTGTGATAAGGGTTTCGGTCAACAAGCGTAATTGTGAGGTCTTCTGGTAGATCAGATGCAAATAATTTCTGTAGGATACGCATACCGCCGTATCCTCCGCCTAATAGCACTAGCCTTTTCATGATAAGAGGTCCCCTTTAATAAAATTACATAACGCTGTCTCCCTATAATTAAGTAGAAAAGATGTAGAAGAAATGATGAATAAGGAAGAAAAAAGGAAGCGACACGCGCTATAATATAGTTATACGATTCATTATGTTATGACAGTTAAAAGTATAGCGAAACTGTGACTTATGTACAATAACATTTCTTAAATGCTTAACTGGGGAGTGCTTTACTTTGAAGACAATCGAATTTTGTGCGGGAAACTTGAGAGAGAATAAGCGCGTATGGGAGGCCCTGGAGAAGATCCACGATATTGAATTAATTGACTACGGCTGTCTTGGTTATTGTGGGAACTGCTACTCTGAGTCTTTTGCTATCGTAGATGGACGTTTAGTAAATGCAGATACATCTGAAGCTTTAATAGAAAAAATAATGCGAAAATTAAACGAAGAAAATTAAGGGCTTTCACTGCTCAGTTTCTGTGTTATAATGACAAAGGTCCATTGAAGTCTAATAGAGAGAGAACGGACTTTTTATTTTCCGCGTACGCGCGAAAAATGTCGAATATTCAGATAACAAAACACTGTTTGTAAGCGCTGTATTTAGCTAATTGCTATAATATTTCTATTTAAAATCTGGTAATGGGGTAGGCTATGCTTATAAACGGGTTCAATAATTAACAAGGGGTGTAAAATATGCAAATTTTATGGGGATTCGGTGGTATGGCTGTGTTATTTGCCATCGCACTAATCTTTTCTACAAATCGCAAAGCGATTAACCTTCGTACGGTACTGGGTGCACTTGCCATTCAGGTTGCATTTGCATTTGTAGTATTAAAATGGGAAGCAGGTAAGACTGCTTTAAAGCAACTATCATTATTCGTTCAGGATATTATTGGATATGCTAATGAGGGAATTGGCTTTCTTTTCGGTGGCTTAATTGGAAATGAAGACATTGGAATGATCTTTGCATTTCAAGTACTAACGATCATTATTTTCTTCTCTTCTCTTATTTCTGTTCTTTATTACCTTGGGATTATGCAGTGGGTTATCCGTCTACTTGGTGGAGCGATTTCATGGGCGCTTGGAACAAGTAAAGCGGAGTCACTATCAGCTACTGCAAATATCTTTGTTGGTCAAACGGAAGCGCCACTTGTCATCAAACCTTATTTAGATAAAATGACGAAATCAGAACTTTTTGCAGTTATGACAGGAGGACTTGCTTCGGTAGCTGGTTCTGTCCTGATTGGTTATTCTTTATTAGGTGTACCGCTTGAGTATTTACTAGCGGCAAGTTTCATGGCAGCACCAGGTGGTTTGTTAATGGCTAAGCTCATCATGCCAGAGACAGAAACACCAGAAACAGCGAAAGAAATTAAGATGGAAAGAAACGAAGATCACGTAAACGTGATTGACGCTGCTGCACATGGTGCATCAGACGGTCTGAAACTTGCTTTAAACGTTGGAGCGATGCTTCTTGCGTTTATCGCATTGATTGCCTTGCTAAACGGTTTACTTGGAGCAGTTGGTGGATGGTTTGGCGCAGGAAGCATAACGATTCAGCAGATTCTTGGGTATATCTTCTCACCACTTGCCTTTGTTATTGGTGTTCCGTGGCAAGATGCTGTTCAAGCAGGTAACTACATTGGACAGAAGTTGATTCTTAATGAATTTGTAGCTTTCTCTTCTTTCGGTCCAGAAATTAGTGCTGGAAACCTAACTGACAAATCAGTTGCGATTATCAGTTTTGCTCTTTGTGGATTTGCGAATTTCTCTTCTCTTGCTATTTTACTTGGAGGCCTTGGAGGTCTGGCGCCTAAACGTCGCCCTGAAATTGCAAAGCTTGGAATGCGCGCAATCCTTGCAGGTACGCTTGCGAACCTTTTAAATGCTGCAATCGCAGGTATGCTTATTTTCTAAATTTGAAAGCCTCTTTTATAGAGGCTTTTTTTTATACCTTTCTGATTGATTGTGTTGAAAACGGAAGGCGAAGCGGTGTTGTTTTTTACCTGTTTTACGGTATACTTGTCTAAATAATAGACAGGGGGGATCACTCGTGAGTAGCTTTGAACATACATTGCCATATGATCGTATGATGGGGGACGTCTATGTTCCGCATTGTCCATTTTGTCATAGTGAGAATGTTTTAACGCCTATGACAGAACGAGATTACCAACAAGGTTGTGAAGAAATCAAAACAAGACTCGTGATGCCTTGCTGTAACGGCAAGCTCATGATTGAGAAAATTGATAGTGATTATTTCTGGACGACAGAAGCTGTTCGAAAGAGCCATTAAAATATAGAAAGAGTGAAAGCATTGCAAGAGATAACATATACAAAAATGCACGGTCTTGGTAACAATTACATTTACATCAACTTATTTGAGCAAAAGTTAGAAGAAAAGAATCTTCCTCATTACGCAAGAGAAGTATCGGATGTCTACACGGGTATAGGATCGGATGGAATGATTTTGATTTGCCCTTCCGATCAAGCAGAAGTGAAGATGAGAATTTTTAATAAAGATGGTTCTGAAGGGAAAAACTGTGGTAATGGCCTCCGCTGTGTAGCTAAGTATGCATATGAAAACAAGCTGGTTTCTTCAACGAAATTTGCAATTGAAACGCTAGCAGGACTTGTACAGGCAGAAGTTCATTTAGCGGGTGATCGTGTGGAAACTGTTACGATTGATATGGGCAGACCAGAGTGGACAAGAGGAAGTCTTCCTATGAAAGGAAATTCAGAAGACGAAGTGATTGATGAAACGGTGTTTTTTGAAGAAGAACCGCTTCAAATGACGGGAGTATCGATGGGGAATCCTCACATGGTGATGTTTGTCGATAATATAGAAAAGGCTCCTCTCACAACAGCGGGACCTTATTTTACAGATCATCAGCTATTTCCAGAAAGTATTAATGTTGAATTTGTTGAAGTAGTCTCTAGCAGTGAATACCATTTTCGGGTATGGGAGAGAGGCTCTGGTATTACTCAAGCTTGTGGAACAGGCGCGTGTGCAGCAGTAGTAGCAGGTGTATTAAATAACAAAACATTAAAGGGTACAGAGGTGACAGTTCACCTTGCAGGCGGCGATCTGAAAATTACGTGGGATGAAGATGATCACATCTGGATGACAGGTCCAGCAGTGACGATATCAACTGGAGTTTATTATATGGTGAAATAACTGGATATTTGTAAATGATAGGATACTGATATAGAATAATAAGTGGTTATAAATAGAAGGACCATTCAAGACTCCGACTGTGAAAAGATACGGCGTGAAATTCTATGCGCAAAAATGACTCAAGCCGATATAGTACTTGCCTTGAATTACCTGGAACTATTGGCATATGGTCAAAAACCTGATAAGAAGCATAATCTGATATTACAGTTGAAATACAATCATTAGGCTAGCGAAGTGAGTATTTCTGTTTGATAGTGTTCAATTGTTGAGCTTAGTTCTATAGCACGATATACTAATAGTAGCATTACGGTGATTGGAGGGATTTAAATGATCCATTTATCTGAAGCTGCAGCAGCACAGGTAAAAGAAATGATGAAGCAAGAAGAAGGCGACAATCTTTATTTGCGCGTAGGTGTTAAAGGTGGCGGCTGTACCGGTTTAAGCTATGGCATGGGCTTTGACACAGAAATGAAGGAAGATGATCAAGCTCTCGACGCTCAGCATGGCGTAACGATTATTATGGATAACGAAAGCGCACCCGTTTTAAACGGTGTAAATATTGATTATAAACAAAACATGATGGGCGGCGGATTCACCATCGATAATCCGAACGCGATCGCATCATGCGGCTGTGGTTCTTCTTTTAAGACAGCGACAAACGCTGGTACGCCGGAGAATTGTTAAGAATTTAATATCGGATAGGGTGAGTCATTACCCTTAGTTTAAAGCTTCTCCAACGTTCAATTATTTATTGAACGTGTGGGGGAGCTTTTTTATTACTCTCTTTCCATTATAGGTTCTGCTTTAAACTCTCTGAACAATTTATGAGCTTTTTAAATGTAATTTTAATCGAGAGCACATAATGAAAAATTTCTTTTTTTATGTCTAAAAAAAGGGATTATAGTCGTTCCATCGAACACAGTGATGGTGAAGAAAATTTATCTTCTATGAGAGTCAACATTCAAACGATCAATTTGTAAATTTACAAATTGATCGACTTTGCCAGGAAGAATGGAATGTTTATTCTAATTATGAAAAGGAGTGTCACATATGACTGAAATTGGAGTTGGGTTACAACTTTACACATTGCGAAACGAATGTGAGAAGGATTTATTCGGAACATTAATAAGAGTAGAGGGCATTGGCTACGAAGGTGTTGAACTTGCAGGATTACATGGCCATGAACCATCAGTGGTGAAAAACAAATTAGATGAACTTGGGTTAAGCGTCATTGGACATCATATCCCAATTGAGCGAATTGAAAACGAATTGGAAGCTGTTATAGAGGAGCAAAAAGTACTTGGAAACAGCCGAATTATTTGCCCATGGCTTCCACCTGAAAGAAGAAGTCATGAGGACTTTTTAAAGATAGCTAAAATCATGAAGAATGCAGCGGAAGTTTGTACTGAGCATCAAATGGAATTAGGATATCACCATCATGATTTTGAACTTGGTCGAAGTATTGAAGGGAGTGAGCTGTTCAGAATTTTAGATGCGCATTCTTCCATTCAGGCTGAATTTGATATTTACTGGCTTAACCAGGTTGGTCATGATCCAGTTGAGTGGATGCAAAAGTTCTCAGGTAGAACACCAATCATACATTTAAAGGACCGATCGGATGATGAAAGAGAAGCAACGGCTATACTTGGCACTGGTAACATTGCGATTCAGGAAGTAGTGGAGCAGGGGCAGGCATGCGACGTAAAATGGTGGGTTGTTGAGCAGGACGAATGTGATGTTGATCCGATTGAAAGTGTGACTCAGAGTTATAAGTATTTAAGAGAAATACAGCTAAAAAAATAAAATGGTTAAAATATTCAAAAAATAATGTTGAAGATTCTGTGAACTTACGTTATGCTATTTGTAATCGATTTCATGAAATCGATTACAAACGAAGGGAGGGTCTTTTGTACTTTCTGAGGAGGATGAAACATGGCAACAATTGCTGATGTCGCACACTATACAGGTCTATCACGAGCGACTGTGTCACGTGTCATCAATGATTATCCACACGTAACTAAAGACAAGCGGGAATTAGTTCATAAGGCAATGAGGGAACTAGGTTACTTTCCTAATACATCAGCTAGAAACTTGCGAAATCGAAGAACAAATCTAGTAGCTGTGTTAATTCCAAGATTAACAAATCCGTTTTTTACACTGGTTCTTAATGGAATTGAAAGCGTAGCTGAAGCGAATGGGTTTCAATTGATCATTTGTCAGACGAAATCTAGTAAGAAGAAGGAACTCGAATACTTGAATTTGTTACAGACGAAGCAAGTTGATGGTGTTATTTTCACTTCGATTGAAAATAATTGGGAAGAAATTCAGCCCTACACGGCACATGGACCGATTATACTTTGTAATGAATATCATCATGATGCGACGGTACCAATGGTTCGATTGAATCAAGTTCAGGGGAGTTATTTAGGGACAAAGCATTTAATTGAGCGAGGACATAAGCGGATTGCTTATTGTATGGGCTCAACAAGCGGGTTGTCTAATGATCGCCGCAAAGGAGTCTTTCAAGCGATTGAAGAAGCTGGCCTAGAAATAAAACCAGAATGGATCTTCCAAGATACATATACAATGGAAGACGGCGTAAGAACGTTTAACAAAATTCTTGAATTAACTGAACGACCAACGGCTATCTTTACAGGTGGAGATGAAGTTGCAGCTGCAATGGTGAAGGAAGCAAAGCGAAATGGATTAGATGTTCCGAAAGATATTGCGATACTCGGATTTGACGATCAGCCAATTGCTAGCTTAATTGAGCCAGAGCTAACAACCATATATCAACCTGGGGCTGAAATTGGCGGACAAGCTATGACTATTTTTATTGACTGTTTAAAAGGGCAGTGTGAACGTACTACTCAAAGTGTTAAAGAATTACCACTATCGCTTGTTATTCGTAACTCTACATAACTTGCGATAAATGTAAGCGTTAACTTTTTTATTGAAATCGATTTCAACCAAATTTAAGGGGGATTTATTATTATGCGAATTATGAAGAATAGTAAACTACTTTTTATCGTTTTGGCTCTTATTCTAGTTCTATCGGCATGTAGTTCTTCAAACAATTCTTCAAGTAATAACAACAGCTCTGGTGATGAAAATGCAAGTTCGGGTGACGAAGAGAAAGTAACACTTGTTTATGCGCGTGGTAAAGATGCTACTGGATCAACTGATGTAATGGTTGAGGAATTTATGAAGCAAAACCCGAATATCGAAATCGAATTCCGCGAGATGCCGACCGACACAGGAGCACAACATGATGCTTATGTCACAATGTTGAACGCTGAATCATCAGAAATTGATGTATTCGATATCGATGTAATCTGGCCAGCTGAATTCGCTCAAGCAGGATATGTTCTTCCATTAGACCGTTTCATTGAAAAAGACGGTATTAATATGGACGACTACAACCAGGGACCAGTTACGGCAGCAACATTTAACGGAAAGCAGTGGGCGATGCCTAAATTCATTGATACTGGTATGCTATTCTATCGCTCTGACTTAGTAACTGAAGCTCCAAAAACATGGGATGACTTGATGACTCAAGCTTCTGAGCTAAAAGGTGAAGACGGTACGAAGTTTGGTTACCTCATGCAAGCGAAGCAATACGAAGGTCTTGTAACAAACGCAGTTGAATTTGTCGGTTCTTACGGCGGTGCGTTTATTGATGAGAATGGAGAAGTTGTTATCAATAGCCCTGAAGCGATCAAAGGTATTTCAAAAATGGTTGAAATCGCAAACTCTGATTTCGTTCCAGGTAACATCAATACGTTTACTGAAGTCGAATCTCATACTGCATTTATTGAAGGTCAATCTCCGTTTATCCGTAACTGGCCATATCAATTCGCACTTGCGAATGATGAAGAACAGTCTAAGATTGTTGGAAACGTAGAAGTAGCTCCACTTCCTGAAGGTGACGCTGGTTCTGCTTCAGCCCTTGGCGGTTGGATGGCAGCCATCAATAATTTCTCTGAACATCCTCAAGAAGCATGGGAGTTCTTGAAGTTTATGACTGGTAAAGAAGGACAAAAAATTGATGCAATTAAAGGTTCACACGCTCCAACAATCCCTGCTCTGTTCGAAGATGAAGAAATTATCGAAGCGAACCCATTCTTTGGAGAAGAAGGATTCCAAACAGCACTTGAAGCAGCGGTTTCACGTCCTGTAGCACCAAACTACCCTGAAATCTCTGAAATCATTCAAATTCACATTTCTAAAGCGATCGCAGGAGAAGAAACTCCTGAAGAAGCAGCGGCTGCAATGGAAAAAGAAATGAATGAAAAGCTAGAAAAATAATAGAGAAGGTCATTAGCCTTCAATACGAAGGCTAATCTCTTTCCTACATATTCTCTGCAAGAAATTTCGTAGTATCAAAAAGCGGTGTCTTGTAGCGATCGTAACTAAGTGAGCAACAAGACACTTTTTCCTAAAGAGAGGAGCGTTGGTATGCAGACAGATATCGATCCAAAAGAGCCTATTAAAGTGGACAACCAGCCCAAAAAGAAGAAAAAAAACGATGCGGTTGTAGGTTATTTACTTCTTGCCCCAGCACTAATTCTTATTCTAGCGATTTCTATTTGGCCAGTTTTCCAGTCATTTTATTTTAGTCTTTTCGACCTTCGTCTTAATGAACCAACGAAATCAGAAGTTCATCTTGATTACCAAATTGATCTTGATCGGTATTTGCAAAACTATCCATTTCTAGTTGGTGCAATTAACTCTGAAATTGACAATGGAAATTCAAATGAAGAGCTTACTGAGATGAAGGCAACACTTGAGGATCTTGATGCAAGTATTAAAGAAAATCCTCAAGCTGCAAAAAACTATGATGTGATTAATGAAAAGCTTGATAAGTTTGAAAATATTCCTGACGACATGAAATACGTTGAAATCAACGAAAGTGTAGCAGAAGATTTTACGACTTCCGTTAAAGAAATCAATAGTGATTTAATGACAATCAATGAAGAAGGAAGTTTGGAAAAAGGCGATAAAATTGTTGGTTTGTCATCGGCTTTAACTGAAATTGTTGTTGAACCAAATTTCATTGGATTTCAACACTACAAAGAAAATTTAACTGATACACGGATGTGGAAATCTCTTTGGAATACGAGTGTATTTACATTTATTTCTGTTCTAGCAGAGTTAATTCTAGGCCTGGCGATTGCCCTTCTTATTAACAAAGCTTTCTTAGGACGAGGATTAATTCGAGCAAGTATTCTTATCCCGTGGGCTATTCCAACAGCTGTTGCAGCCCTCATGTGGAAGTTCCTTTATGATGGACAAAACGGTATTGTAGCGAAGCTCTTTGAAGATGTAGGATTGATAGATCGTATGTCGATGCTTCTCACTACGGATACAGGTGCAATGTTCTCTGTTATCTTCGCTGATGTGTGGAAAACGACACCTTATATGGCTTTACTTCTTCTAGCGGGACTGCAAACGATCCCATCCTCCCTCTATGAAGCCGCATCAATTGATGGAGCGAATAAATGGAAGCAGTTTGTAACGATTACATTACCACTTTTGAAAACAAGTCTTCTCGTTGCTCTCTTATTCCGGACTCTAGATGCATTCCGAGTGTTTGACTTAATATACGTATTAACTGGCGGAGGTCCAGCGAATTCAACCGAAACGATCTCGATGCTCGCTTATACATTGATGTTTACACAGACAAACTTTGGTGAAGGTTCAGCTATTTCAGTAGTTGTATTCATCTGTGTTGCCATAATTTCTGGAATCTTTATTAAATTACTCGGTGCAGAACTAATAAACGATGGAACTGGAAAGAAATGAGAATGTATTTTATCATGAATAAGGAGGGACAGCCAGATGAATAAGAAAGCGGGACCGATGTTTTACGTTTTCCTAGTTGTGTTTGTTTTTGTTGTCATGTTTCCGTTCTTATGGATGCTTGCAAGTTCGATTAAACCACTAACAGAGCTCTTTGGTGAAAAAGCGTTCAATCCTTTTACCAATAACCCAACTCTACAAAACTATGTATCCGTTTTCGTAGATTATCCTTTCCCACGCTATCTTTGGAACAGTACCGTTGTGGCGACGATTACGACTGTGTACACCGTTCTAGTCGCTTCATTCGCTGCTTATTCCATCGCGCGTCTGAATTTTAAAGGAAAACCGATTATATTGGGGATTGTCTTATCTGTATCCATGTTCCCACAAGTAGCGACGATTTCACCAATCTATATTTTTCTGAAAAACTTAGGTCTTACAAATAGTTATCTTGGCTTAATCATCCCGTACACAACGATCACGCTGCCATTATCGATCTGGCTTCTCGTTACGTTCTTCCGTAAAATTCCTTTCGATCTTGAAGAAGCAGCGAAGATCGATGGAGCATCATTATGGCAAACGTATTGGAAAGTGATTATGCCACTTGCTGTACCAGGTATTTTTACAACAGCCATTCTCGTATTTATTGCAGCCTGGAATGAGTTCTTGTTTGCCCTTACGATTAACACGGCTGATAAGTTTAAAACGGTGCCGGTCGGAATTGCCCTATTTCAGGGTCAGTATACGATCCCTTGGGGAGAAATTTCAGCAGCAACCGTTGTTGTAACCGTTCCTCTTGTTATTATGGTTTTGATTTTCCAAAGAAGAATCGTGTCAGGATTAACATCAGGTTCAGTTAAAGAATAGATAAAAATAGGAGTGGATTTTAATGCTAAACGTAACCGTATGGAATGAAAATCGTCATGAGCAGAGTAGTGAAGAAGTGCGAAGCGTCTATCCAAATGGGATTCATGGTGCTATTGCAGAATTTCTAAAAGAAGATTTTGAAGTGAAAACGGCAACGCTGGACGAACATGAACATGGTTTATCTGAAGATGTCCTGAACAACACGGACGTACTTCTCTGGTGGGGACATATCGCGCATGAAGAAGTATCTGATGAAATTGTGAATCGCGTTCATCAACGAGTTCTTGATGGAATGGGGCTTATCGTTCTTCATTCTGGTCACTTCTCTAAAATTTTCAAGAAGCTAATGGGGACAGGCTGCGATTTAAAATGGCGTGAAGCGGATGAGAAAGAGAGAATGTGGATTGTAGATCCAACCCATCCGATTGCGGAGGGACTTGGTGAGAAAATTGAGCTTGAGAGAGAAGAAATGTATGGCGAGCATTTTGATATCCCTGCACCAGATGAACTTGTGTTTGTAAGCTGGTTTGAAGGCGGAGAGGTCTTTAGAAGCGGTTGTACATATAAGAGAGGACAAGGAAAGGTTTTCTATTTCAGACCTGGTCATGAGACATATCCAACCTATTACAATAAAGAGATCCAACAGGTTATGAAAAATGCTGTAGCCTGGGCTAAACCCACGACGATACCAAAACCAGTCTATGGAAATGCAAAACCGTTAGAAACCATCGCGTCTAAATAAGAGATTGATTGAGGAGGAGAAACCATGAATGAATTAAAAATTGGTGTTATCGGATGTGGGAGTATTGCGAAACACCGCCATTTACCAGAATACGCGGCAAATACACAAATAAAAATTGCTGCGGTATGCGATATTGTGAAAACAAGAGCAGATGAAACAGCGGTTCTTTACGGAGCAAAGTCCTATGAAAGCTATGAGGAACTACTGCAAAATAGTGAGATTGATGCTGTAAGTGTTTGTACGCCAAACTACCTCCATGCCCCGATTTCTATTGCTGCATTAAAAGCAGGAAAGCATGTTCTTTGCGAAAAGCCGATGGCAACGTCACGTGCAGATGCGGAAGAAATGATTGAAGAAGCTCGCGCAAGTGGGAAGAAGTTAATGATTGCTCACAATCAACGCTTCGTTCCTTCCCACGCAAAGGCGAGAGACATTCTAGCAAGCGGTGAAATTGGCAAAGTGTATAGTTTTAGAACAGCTTTTGGACATCCTGGACCTGAAGGTTGGAGTGTGGATGGGAAAGATAGTTGGTTCTTCGAGAAAGAGAAAGCATTTATTGGAGCAATGGGAGATCTTGGTGTGCATAAGACCGATCTTATCCGCTATTTATTAAATGAAGAGATCGTAGAGGTAGGCTCGTTTGTTGAAACAAGTGCGAAGGAGTTTGCTACTGTTGATGATAGTGCAGTGTGTATCTTAAAATCTGAAAGCGGTATTATTGGAACGCTAGCAGCAAGCTGGGCTTATACAGCGAGTGAAGATAATTCAACGATTATCTATGGCGAAAAAGCGATTCTTAGACTTGAAGACGATCCAGTAAATTCGCTTGTTGTTCAGTACCAGACTGGTGAAGTAGTGAAATATGAGCTTGGTGGTATTCAAACAAATGATAGCGACGGCCAATCGAGTTCACAAGTTATCGACAAGTTCGTAGATAGCATTGTGTCAGATAAAGACGTTCCTGTAAGCGGTATGGAAGGTATGAATTCTCTTCAAGTTGTTCTCGCGGCACTAGAATCAAATGAAACGAAGAAAATCGTTAACCTGAGGTGATCAAGTGAATAAATTACGTATGGGGATTATCGGGTCTGGCGGCATCGCCCAGTCCCGACATATCCCAGCATACCAGCAGCTCTCTGAACAAGTAGAGTTGTTTGGTGTTTATGATGTTGATTATGAAAAAGCGCAGCAGGTAGGGCTTTCTTGTCATATTCCTAATGTGTACGAGCATGTACAGGATATGCTAAATGAAGTAGATGCCGTTACGATTTGCACACCGAATAAATTTCATGCTGATCTAGCTGAGCAAGCTCTACTCGCAGGCGTTCATGTTCTCTGTGAAAAGCCAATGGCGATGACAGTTACCGAATGTGATCGGATGATTGCAGCAGAGAAAAAGTCTGGCAAAATCTTATCCATCGCTTATCATTATCGCTTCATGAAGGAACCGCGTGCGGCACGTCAACTTATTCAAGAGAATGAAATCGGTGATCCAATGGTTGCAAGAGTTCAAGCTCTTCGTCGCCGAAAGGTTCCGGGCTGGGGCGTGTTTACGAATAAACAGCTTCAAGGCGGCGGTAGCTTAATAGATTATGGATGCCACTTTCTTGATTTAAGTATGTGGCTGATGGGAAACGCGAAGCCTGTTGAAGTGTCAGGAACAACATACAATCGTTTAAGCAAAACGCCTGAACAAGTGAACCAGTGGGGAGCATTTGATCACGAGACGTTTAATGTGGATGATCATGTCACGGCATATATCCGTTTTGATAATAATATTTCTATGCTCTTTGAAACATCCTGGTCAGCCAACATTGCAGAGGACAAAGAGTCTGTTAGTATCTCCGGTAGTAATGGGGGTCTCGATGTTTTTCCATTTCAATTAAATAAAGCTCAGCACGGCATGCTTTTTAATACGAGCAGTCAATGGGTACCAGGAGATGAGGACCCAGGATTGCCTCAAGCTGCGAATTTTGTGAACAGCTGTCTTGGACTAGAGGAACCGATCGTAAAATCGGAAGAGGCGAGACGGGTGTCACAAGTAATTGAAGCAATTTATGAAAGCTGTACAACTGGGAGAAGCATTCGACTTGATTAAAAACATAAGAGGAGTGGTCCTATGAAACTAGGTGTATTTACTGTACTATTCTCAGATAAGTCATTCGAAGAGATGCTCGATCATGCGAAAGAATCTGGACTTAAAGCGGTGGAAATCGGAACGGGAGGTTATCCAGGTAATGCTCATTGCAATCTGGATGAATTGCTCGAAAGTGAAGAGAAGCGCTCGGAATATCTTGATAAAGTTCATTCAAGAGGACTCGAAATTAGTGCGTTTAGCTGTCACGGAAATCCTATTTCTCCTGATAAGAAATTTGCTGAGGAGTGCCACGACACTTTCGTTAAGACTGTGAAATTAGCATCGGCAATGAATGTTCCGGTAGTGAATACATTCTCAGGAACGCCCGGTGATAGCGAAGAAGCGAAAAACCCAAATTGGCCAGTAACGCCATGGCCAGCGGAGTACTCAGATATTTTGAAGTGGCAATGGGAAGAGAAACTAGTTCCTTATTGGAAAGAGTGGGGGCAATTTGCTAAGGATCATAATGTGAAAATAGGTCTTGAGCTTCATGGCGGGTTTCTTGTACATACACCTTACACGATGCTTAAGCTTCGTGAGCTAACGTGTGACGCAATCGGTGCAAATCTCGATCCAAGTCACATGTGGTGGCAAGGAATTGACCCTGTCGCAGCCATTAAAATTCTTGGAAAAGAAAATGCGATCCATCATTTCCATGCGAAAGACACGTATATCGATCAAGATAATGTCAACATGCATGGATTAACAGACATGCAGCCTTATGGAGAAGTGAAGACACGAGCATGGACGTTCCGTTCTGTTGGTTGTGGACATAGTAATCAAGAATGGTCTCACATGATGAGCGCACTTCGTACATATGGCTATGACCATGTTGTAAGCATTGAACACGAAGATCCAATCATGTCTATTAACGAAGGCTTCCAAACGGCTGTTAAGAACCTTCAATCTGTTTTAATTGTTGAACAGCCAACGGAAATGTGGTGGGCTTAAGTTTATTCATAAAGAAACCCCGATGCTCGTTGCATCGGGGTTTTGCTTCCTTGTCTTACTCTGTTTCCTTTTGCCATTGCTCATCGATTAACATCTTACCAGGCCAAGTATACGCCATAATACCACCATCAGCTGTAATATCCTCACCTGTCACATAAGAACTATCATCAGATGCTAAGAAAAGAGCGACCTTCGCCATTTCATCCGGGCGGCCAAGTCTACCAAGTGGTGTAACCCACTTATTCGCATCTCTAAATTTCTGACCCATTTCTTCTTCTTTTGAACCGGCAAGCTCATCAATTAGTGGTGTTTCAATCGTACCAGGAGAAAGAGAGTTTACTCGAATTCCCTGCCTTGCATAGTCGATTGCCATGGCTTTCGTAAAGTTAGTAATACCGCCTTTTGCTGCGTTGTAGCCTGAACGATCAAGATCAGCTGCTCGACCTGACATCGAAGACGTATTAATAATTGATCCGCCGTTCTCCATCATAAGGGGAAGTAAGTATTTGCTTGTTAAGAAAGTACCGCGCAAGTCAACTGAAATAATGCGATCGAACAATTCGACTGGGTATTCGTGGACTTTTCCACCTTCCTGGTCAACCCCTGCGTTATTAAAGAGGACATCAATCGTGCCATATTCCTCTTTTATTTTGTTAGCAAAACTCGTTACGCTTTCCTCACTTGATACATCAACGTGAAATGTTTCTACATTCCCTCCATTGTTATTCAGCTTCTCAGCTGTTTTATTCATCTCTTCTGTATTAACATCAGCACATAAAACCGTAGCACCTTCTTTTGCGAAAAGCTCAACAGTGGCTTGTCCAATTCCAGTTGCAGCACCAGTAATTACCGCTGTTTTATTTTGTAATCTACTCATTGATAAGTCCTCCTGTAAACAGATTATTTAAGTCTATTTTGGGTTTACCCGCTTCAAAAATAAAATAATCACAAGGAATGTGCTGTAAAGAAAATATTTTTCATGGAAAAATACGGTACTAGTGTAAACTATTTGTCATATCTCATGAATTCTTACGGTGATAAAATGACTGTATAAGGAGGGGATTTTGTTGTTTACATTAAAGATACATGAAGAGGGATCGGGAGATTTAGAGACGGAGAATTTTGAAGTGCGCTATCAAGCTAATGTTGCTTTTAAAGAAAAAACACTCGCATACTCTAATCGTTCAGGGCGTTATGAAATTACGTTGAATGGTTCAGGTGGAGAAATTCTAGCAACCAAAGTAGGGCTTGGATGGTAAAAAACATACATATTAAAAACCCCGTACAAGTGTACGGGGTTTTTAACGTCTTAGTGAGAAGAATGGAAAAGGTTTTGTTTTACGATTTTCCAGTTCGGCTTTGGCGTATCTTTAAGACTTTTATAAAGAGAGAAGCCAAGACCTGCTATCATCACGATGATAAAGAGAATCTCATCCATGTTTATCCTTACCTTTCGTAGAACTTACTTTTTTTTGTCGAAAAGGCTAGTACTATGAAGCGGCTGTACCTTTGCATCAGGATCCATATAGGATTTGGCATTGTTAACAGCTGTTGGTGCTTCACCAAATCCAGAGGCGATAAGCTTCACTTTGCCGTCATATGTAGCAACGTCACCAGCTGCATAAATACCAGGAATGTTTGTTTCCATTTTGGAATTAACAACAATGGAGTTCTTTTCAATCTCAAGACCCCATTCTTTAATTGGTCCAAGAGAAGAAATGAAGCCGTAATTCACAATAACTGCATCCACGTCTTTCGTAATTTTCTCCTCACCTTTAACTTGCTCGAGAACAACCTGGTTAATGCGTCCTCCATCACCAATGAACTCAGTAATGTTATACGGCGTTTGAATGTTCACCGAAGAATTCATGAGCTGTTCAACGCTGTGTTCGTGAGCTCTGAATTTATCACGACGGTGAATGAGCGTTACTTCCTCAGCAATTGGCTCAAGCATATTAGCCCAATCCACTGCTGAATCTCCTCCACCAGCAATAAGGACTTTTTGTCCTGCAAATGCTGTGAGATCATTTACGAAGTAGTGAAGGTTCTTTCCTTCATAAAGATCAGCACCTTCTACTTTCAAGCGACGAGGTTGGAAGGCCCCAACACCAGCAGTAATGATAACCGCTCGAGTATAATGCTCTTCTCCCGTGTTTGAACGAAGGTAAAGAGTGCCGTCTTCTTGTTTTGTTACTTCTTCCACAGACTGCTCCAAAGCAACCTCTGGTTGAAATTGATTCGCCTGTTCGACAAGATTATCGACAAGATCTTGTGCGAGAACTTTTGGAAAACCAGCAACGTCATAAATGTATTTTTCAGGATAGAGTGCAGAGAGCTGCCCTCCAAGCTGTGGCATACTTTCAATAATCTTTACTTTAAGTTGGCGCATACCACCGTAGAATGCGGTAAATAAGCCAACAGGACCTCCACCAATAATCGTTATATCATAAAGTTCATGTTGGTCAGTCATAAGTCAGTCCCCCTATAATTTATTCAATGTGCTTTCATTATTATAATCATAATAAAAACGGAACTAAACCCCTAAGGTGAAAACACCTCTAGAACTTTCATTATAAAGGTTGAAAAAGGAAAAAAAAAAGAATATGATTAGAATGGAGCGTCAGATTTGATAATTTTATGACAAAGTGCGGGCTGGATCACCATTTTTTTCGATCTAGAACGTGAAATACTTAACAATGTCTCTTGATCCTATTTATTTTTGTTTATTTTGAGAAAGAGATTCCTTATATTTAGCGTTTATTGACGTTTCACGATGGGGCAATGCAGGGAAATCTACAATATGTCCTAAAAAAATACCGATAAAAGGTGGATGTGATTCAAGTGAGTAGGCCAAAAATCGCAATTTTAGGTGCAGGGTACGGCGGTATTATGACAGCAGCTCGTCTTCAGAAAGAAATGGGAACAAATGAAGTGGAAGTTACGCTTGTGAATAAGCATGACTATCATTACCAAACAACATGGCTTCATGAACCAGCTGCAGGAACAATGCACCATGACAAAACAAGAATTATGATCAAAGATGTCATTGATATGAACAAAATCAAATTTATTAAAGACACAGTCGTAGAAGTAAAGCCGGATGAAAAGCGCGTCATTCTTTCTAACGGTGAACTTGAATACGATTACCTTGTGCTAGCACTTGGTTTTGAACCAGCTACGTTTGGTATTAAGGGTCTTAAAGAAAATGCTTTCAGTATTCGTAGCGTAAACTCCGTTCGAAAAATTCGTGAACACATTGAATACCAGTTCGCAAGCTACAATAATGAGTCTAAGCGTCGCGATGATCTTCTAACTATTATTGTCGGAGGTGCAGGATTCACTGGAATTGAATTTGTTGGTGAACTTGCTGAACGTGTTCCTGAACTGTGCAAAGAGTTCGATATCCCTCGTGATCGCGTTAAAATCATTAATGTGGAAGCGTCCCCAACTGTTCTTCCTGGTTTTGATGAGGAGCTTGTAGAATACGGAATGAATCTACTTGAACGTAAAGGTGTGGAATTCCGTACGAGCACAATGATCAAAGAAGTAACAGAAGACGGCGTTATTTTGGGTGAGGATGAAGAAGTAAAAGCGGCGACAGTTGTTTGGACTGGTGGCGTGCAAGGTAACTCCATCGTTGCAAATTCTGGCTTCGAAACAAACCGCGGCCGTGTTCCTGTTCGTAAAGATCAGCGTACACCGGATTACGATAATGTTTTCGTTGTTGGAGATTGTGCTCTTCTTATTAACGAAGAAATCAATCGTCCATTCCCTCCGACGGCTCAGGTTGCGATCCAGGCTGCTGGAGCTGTATCTAAGAACTTATTAAGCCTTGTGCGTGGGAAAGAGCTAGAAAGCTTTACTCCTGACATCAAAGGTACGGTTGCTTCACTTGGTAAAGGCGAAGCGATTGGTAAAGTTGGGAATAAAAAGCTTTATGGTAGCACAGCGTCTGCTATGAAAAAAGTGATTGATAATCGCTATCTCTTCATGCTTGGTGGGCCAGGGCTTGTCTGGAAAAAAGGTAAGCTTAAGCTATTTTAAGATCATTCGATAAAGAGGGCAAAGACGTCATGTCTTTGCCTTTTTTTGCTCTTATGGAATGATTCATTTGTGATCAGCGTAATAAGAAAAACGAAGGCGATCGTCATAAAGGAGATGACGATCAGCCAAGTTTTTCTAATCTATTCAATAGAATAGGGGCTATAGTAAAGTCTATGAACGTACTACTTTATTTATTCCAGGGGGAGGATTTCGATTTGACCGAAAGAGGAAAAGTATGGTTGGCAGCAGCAGGCATTGTGGAATTTGAGGGGAAGTATCTCGTCGTGATGAAGAAGTATGGTGGTTTAAAAGAGAAATGGTCTTTTCCTGCTGGATTTGTGGATCCGGGTGAAACGGTTGATGAAGCAGCTGTCCGAGAAATTTTTGAAGAAACGGGTATTGTTGCGGAAACGACTGGAATAGCAGGAATTCGTTCAGGTGTCATTAACAAAGAGGTAAGTGATAACCTAGTGGTTTTTTATATGAGAAGAACCGGAGGCACGCTAACGTCCGAAACGAATGAAATTGAAAAGTGCCGATTTTTAACAAAGGAGGAACTGCTTACTGATCCACGTACGTCGTCTATGATTCCTTCTTTTCTGAATGAAATGGATCAGTTTATAACGGAGATGAATCCTGGAAATCAATTTCAGTACACGTCTTACAAATTGTTATATTCGAGCTTCAATAAAAAGTGAAAAATTCAAGACGAATCGAGACACCTCTGTTATAGGTGGAAAGGTCCGATTTGTTCACATCACCTACTAATGGTTGAAATGGTTTGATAAATGACGAAATAATCTGATAACTAATGATGTATTCGCTTACACGGGCTGTCAATGTGAAATTTGGTGTTTTTCTTTTTCGGCGATTCTTGATATATTATCAGAAAATTACAACTAAGGAGTGGTTGATGTGAGAAGACAACAAAATAAGGCGAAAGCAACTGATTGCCCTTATTGCCAGGGAAAGGGGTACTTTCAACTACTTCTTGGTGGATCGGAAACATGTGATAACTGTGGAGGAAGTGGAGCAAAACAAAATCCAACTAACTAAGCGTTTGAGAGCGCTTAGTTTTTCTTTTGGTTCAATATAAGAATGGATAAAATGGGTTGAGGTCTAGCTCCAGCGCCCAGGTCCTCGAGTCGCTTCAGCCTTTCAATTGAACACAAAGACCGTGTTCAATTGAAAAGCTTCCAGCGCTTGTCGGACCTACCGGGCGCTTGCGCTTTGCTTTGATCTAGCTCCAGCGTCCAGGTCCTCGAGTCGCTTCAGCCTTTCAGTTGAACACAAAGACCGTGTTCAATTGAAAAGCTTCCAGCGCTTGTCGGACCTACCGGGCGCTTGCGCTTTGCTTTGATCTAGCTCC
>NZ_JAUORD010000147.1:0-258 GCF_030547345.1 Anaerobacillus sp. 1_MG-2023
GTTATACACCAAAGAACAACCGCCCCCCCAAGAGACCGCACAGAGATATCGCTAAGCTTCGCAGCGTTAAGATTGAGCATGTCCGCCCCTTCTAAAATGAATTTATGACCAATAGGTAAGCAAGCTCGGGCTCTTTTCCAAGGGTCGTGGCCATTTCTTACAAGAGCACACAATATAGTGAAACTCTTCTATGTGATTGATGCAAACAAGTCCTGAACAACGCCAATTCGCGAAAACCTCTTGCACCGGCATCACAGC
>NZ_JAUORD010000148.1:0-258 GCF_030547345.1 Anaerobacillus sp. 1_MG-2023
ATTTTGAATCGTGTAACAGGCGCCCAATCAGTGTTGATTTACCGTCATCTACATTACCGCAGGTTAAAAAGCGCAGTAAGTCTTTATTTTCGTGTTGTTTTAGGTAACCTTCAATATCGGTTTCAAGAAGGTTAGCGTGTGTTTGTTCGGTCATTTTAAGTCCTTGAGACATGAGCTATAAGCGACGAGCTACTGGTGTCGAGCTACGTGCTTAAATTTATTTATGTTGCGAGCTACGAGCTACGAGCAACTTTTAAT
>NZ_JAUORD010000149.1:0-258 GCF_030547345.1 Anaerobacillus sp. 1_MG-2023
GCAACATTGACTAAATAATCAATTTTGCCAAAGCGATTTACAATAGGGCAAACCGACGAAGCCACGCGTTTCTCGTCGGCAATATCTACCTCTTGCCGATTTTCTGTAAGTTGTGGCCAGTTGATATCCCACTCTATTACTTGTGCACCCAGTGCCAGTAGTTTATCGGCTACCGCTCGGCCAATACCTTGTTTAGCGCCGGTAACCAGCGCAACTTTATTAACAAAACCCACTGTCACTATGCGCCCACCTTAGCGG
>NZ_JAUORD010000150.1:0-258 GCF_030547345.1 Anaerobacillus sp. 1_MG-2023
CTTTGTAACCAGGTCAATATGCTCCAATGACATTGGCAGCATATGTGGTATTCGATTAGACTGAATCATCTTCAATTGAACCGCATTTAAATCATCTGCCGTTAATTTTTTGTTGTCTTTTTTGGAAAATACGATTGATTGACCATTCTCTGTCGAATAATCATATTCCAGATTGTAAATTGTTCCCATTCTTTTTCCTCCTACATGATTATGTACTATTTAAATAAATAGTTGATTGTTTTCCAGCTAGCCTTAAAT
>NZ_JAUORD010000151.1:0-257 GCF_030547345.1 Anaerobacillus sp. 1_MG-2023
GCATAACTATGAATCATATCGTACCATAACGGATGATTTGATGAGTTTTTTTATGAATGAGAGATAAAGTGAATGAATGTTATATCTAACACTACATTAGTAAAAGACGGAAATTGTTGAAGTAAAGGAAAGGGACCTTCAAAGAAGGTCCCTTTCGAATTGATATCTACAGAATGATTAAGAAACCTGCCGATAAAGCATTGGTTACGACGATAGGAGCTAATTGAATCTTTAGTAAAAGACCAGGTGTCATGGAG
>NZ_JAUORD010000152.1:0-257 GCF_030547345.1 Anaerobacillus sp. 1_MG-2023
GTCTAGCGTCCAGCGAATTGCGCAGAAGGCGCGTGCTTGTGGTATTCATCTTGTTATCGCAACACAAAGACCGTCTGCTGATGTAATCACCGGCCTTATTAAAAGTAACATTCCTGGTCGTGTTTCTTTAAAAGTATCTAGTGCAATAAATTCAAGAACTATATTAGAGCAATCAGGCGCTGAGCAGCTGACATCTGTTGGCGATATGCTGGTTTCACTCAATTCTTCAGTGCTTACGCGTGTGCATTGTGCTTACG
>NZ_JAUORD010000153.1:0-257 GCF_030547345.1 Anaerobacillus sp. 1_MG-2023
GAACATGCCGGACACGCCGGGCATGCGATGGGCGCGGGCGCGTCCGATGCGGCGACCATCACCGGTGCCGACCGCGCCGCCGCCGTGTTCCGCGCGCATCACCTCAGCGGCTACCGGTTGTTTCTTCCCGCCGGGCCGACCGGCGTCTACACCGCCTACACCTATCCCGATCGGCCGGAGGGGCAGCGTACGCTCTACGTCGATCGGTGGAGCGGCAAGCTGATCCGCGAGGTCGATTTCGCGGAGTACGGCTTCGT
>NZ_JAUORD010000154.1:0-257 GCF_030547345.1 Anaerobacillus sp. 1_MG-2023
CACCTAAAGTTGCGTTTGTTGCTAAGCCTGTGGCGTATAACGCATCAAGCGGTAAACACATAGATGCTGGCAGTATTAATTTATTAGTACGTGCTATGTCGATGGGTAAATTACATCATGCCATGATGGGAACAGCCGCCGTTGCAATTGGCACCGCAGCAGCAATTGACGGTACGTTAGTAAATATGGCTGCTGGTGGTGGCGCACTGAGTGAAGTGAATTTTGGTCACCCCTCGGGCACGTTAAAAGTAGGCGCT
>NZ_JAUORD010000155.1:0-257 GCF_030547345.1 Anaerobacillus sp. 1_MG-2023
GTACCATATCTGTCCAAACAACCGAAATAAACCCACCAGCAAAAGCCGTTAAAATAATAATTGCTGTTGCTATTAGAATACCAATGACCGGAGGGATATCAAATGTTGTAAATAACATTTTTCCAGCACCAGCCATCTGAGCACTAATATAAAACATTAAAAATCCAGCAATTAAAATACTTGTTAACCAGCGTATTATGGTTGCTTTTTCACCGAAGCGAACAGCTAAATAATCGGGAAGTGTTATCACATTATAT
>NZ_JAUORD010000016.1:0-73373 GCF_030547345.1 Anaerobacillus sp. 1_MG-2023
CTAAAGTATTAGGTTAATAGAGCAAAAGTGTAAAATCTCATCAAGCGATTACTGTCAACTTTATTCTAGCGTTTACACAAGTTTTATTAAATGCTTAACTTCACGAATCTTTAATTATCTAAACCTATCAATAATCTAAAGTCATTAAGTAGTAAAAAGAATCACGATAAAATTCTACGTGATTCTGTGTTTTACACTTCGCTATTTGCACAACTTAGATTTACAAATCTAACAATGAGACGATTTTAATATCAGAAATTCTAACTCCATCATTTGATTGGAAAAAAAAGTCGTATTTGTTCGTTCTGTATAAATATAGTGAGGAGTATTCATCGTTTAAATGAGCAGTTCCGAATTCTTCAATTAATTTAGTAATAGGAAAAGAGAAATGATGAATATTAACCTTACTTACTTGATCATTACCGTTAACAACTAAATCTACTGAAGAGCTAGAATAAGATATACCTTCCATATCTTCAACTGTTTTTGAAAACTTATTCTCCTCATATTCACCTTCTAAATCATCAAAATCTTGACCCAAATATTTTGCATTTCTTTTTAATTCAGTAGTGTCTGTTAATCCTTCTAACCGTTGAAGAAATTCATTATAGTCAAAAGCTTTGGAAAGAGAGATCTTTTTGGAAATTTTGTTGCTAAGCCAAACTTCATCTCCATCCTCTGTTGTTGTACTAGACCATGTCGTATCTCCATTTTTCACATCTATTACTTTAAATGGATGTGCAAAGTCTAACAATGTCACTTCTGTACTTTTTAGAGTTGGAGCACTTCTTACCCTTGCGCGCGCTACTTCAACATAACGAACGTCTATCTCTTCCAGAGGATTTTTTTTATTTTGTTTTTCTTTGCTTTCTTTTTGTACTTTGGTATTAGCCATAACAGCTTCATCTTTTTCTTCAAAACTAAGAACTTGACTAGTTACATCTACTAAAACATCTTTTTGAAAATACCCGATCGTTATGAAGGAAGCCATTATAAGTGCAAATATTCCTAGCTTACCTTTTTTTGATGAAATCTTTTTCTTATTACCTTTGGATCGACTTAAAGAAGGAACCAAACTGCTATCATCTTGATGTGGTGGAGCTACCAGATTAGCTTGCTTTCTGATCCCCTCTTCTTTAAATGCCTTTTTCTTTTCTTTGCTTAGTTGGTTAAAATCTTTTACAAATGCTTCAAAGCGGGGCATTACGTCTTTCATGGTTCCATATTCTCTAACCTCACCATGTTCTAACCAAAGAGCTTTATTACAAAATTTCTTCATTTGTCCAGCTGAATGGCTAACAAAAAATATGGTTTTGCCACGTGCTTTAAACTCATTCATTTTTTCCAAACATTTATCTGCAAACGTCTTATCTCCTACAGAAAGTGCCTCATCAATTATGAGTACATCGGGATCTACACTGATAGAAATAGAAAATCCTAACCTTGCCTTCATACCGCTAGAATATTTTTTTACAGGCATGTCAATGAACTTACCGATATCAGCAAATTCAATAATATCTGGTTTCATCTTTTCAATTTCGCTTTTTTTATACCCCATCATCAGGCACTTTAATTCAATGTTTTCACGTCCGGTTAAATCTTTATTTAGACCTACTGCAACGGCAATCACAGCAACTTCGCCTTTTACATCTACTTCGCCCATTGTCGGAGGCGTAATACCTCCGATAATATTAGAGATTGTTGATTTTCCCGAACCATTTATACCTACTAAGCCTACAACGTCTCCTGGTTCTACTAAAAGATCAATATTCCTAAGGGCATAAAAATCTTCTCCATACCCATTAGGATAAATAAGATCCTTTAATTTATCAGAATTCTGCCGGTGCATTTTGTATCGTTTTGTCACATTTGATAAACGTACCGAATAACTCATGAGCTACATTCCTATCAATATAATGTTAATCACATTTTATAGACATATTAATTTGCACTTCAAATCACCTGTTGCACTGCAGATCTTTTCTAACGATCTGATTTAGCCTTTTAAAATATTCTTTATAATAATCTGATTCGTAGTGAGAAGGACTATTTCCATAAGGATGAGCATAATGACCGATAAATTGATCTTGTGTTAAATCAATCACCTTGATGTTTGGAAGGCGATGGATGAAATAATTATTTAACTTATCCCAAAAAGCGTTGTTTCTTCGAATCAATTTTTGCCGACTATTTGAATAAGACTGTACATTACCTTTTTCATCATAGTATCTTGTCGTAAATCGCCCTTTACTGAGAATGATTTTTTCCTCAGGAAGGATTTTCAAAAGATCCTCTATAAACTGATCTACCGCAACTTTCCAATGCTTAAAATACTCATTGTTGTTTTGATGATCAATTAGCTCACTCGTTTGTTGCAGTTCTGAGAATAAAATAGATTCCCTCAAGAGTAAACTTGCACTAATATAAGAATCCTCTCTTATACGGAAAACATCTCTTGCTGCATCTGCCAAGAAATCCAAAATAAGATATTCAGGTTTAGAATGAGATAACTCACTCATGAACGTTTTCTTGAAATCTCTAATAATCGGCACCTGCTCGTTCTGATTCATATGCTGCAATTTTTCTAAATCGAACGATACAGGTTTTGACATTAAGCTAATTATTGAAGATTGAATGTGTGTGAAAGTATATTGATAATACCGTTTGTACTCTGGATTAAAATATGCCTTTGATTCAAAGGCATTTCTACTAAAGCAAGAACCCATAACGGCAAGACGTATCACATCATCCGAAAAGCTAGATTTATCTTTTTGCACATTAATTGAAATTTGATTTTTATTGTTAATCGATGAACGAATCACCAATGGCTCTGCCTGTTTTTTCATTTTATAAGAAGTCTCTAATTTTAAAGAAGGCTCTTCAGAAACGAGTATATCTACTTTCTGGTTTGGAGCAACCTTTATTTCTAAAAACAAATCCCATTTTTCATGTTCTTGATGGAGGGCAGACTTAATTATTTTAGAAAGATCGATTACTGCTTTAAAACCATTCTCCGTTTGCTTCAGTCTGCTTCTCACACCTTCGAAATACGAAAATTCATCACCATAGGTAAATCGCTTCTTAGCAATCAGGGACAGGCTTTCCTCCCCTAAATTGGAAAGATCCAACTCTTTGGAATAAACTCTCCCCCTCAACGTGTAAAGCATCTTCAATTAATATAGGTTCAACTATTTCAACAACAATATCTTTTTTTCGAAGTAGCAGGGCAAACGTTTTTTTACCTGTAATATAAGGTTTCATTTTAAGAGCATTATTAGAACTCAAAGTCTGATATTCATATCTTGCATCGTTTGAATTCACTCTTGTATAAACTTGAGATTCCACCGGTTTTCGTCCTTTTAGAGTAACCCTTATAAAAGCATCCCATGCCTGCTCATAAAATTCTAGTGTACCATCAAATAGACTACTAATATTAAATGTCCCACTACATGTTGCATTCTGGTATGTGAGGTTTAAGACTTTTTCCTCGTAATACTCAAATAGATTCATTTGTTCCCTTTTTTTTTTTAAACACTAATTGACAGGTTAGCTCCTCAAAAAACTCCTCACCCAAATCAATAGAATGAAGCAAGAATTCAGGAGTTAAAACGCCATCTTGAAAACCCATAGCCTCTAAACTTGCTTGAAGATTAACCATTTGTATTAGTAAGCCAAGACCACCATCCCCAGCCTTATAAGGTTTTGCTTTAAAAAGTGGATGATCAGAAAATAAATGATAAGCAGCATTAAATTGGTGATCAATTTGTAACCGATAAGAATGCCCGCCATTATTTAGATAGAAGTACCAAACTTGCCCTTCTTCCAAGTGTTCCGTGTTTATTAATTGATCAATCTTGATCTCAAATATGAATTTTTTCTCATTTACTTTACTTTTAAAATACCTTGTATCTAAATATTCAACGGTATGTTCAATAGCTCTTCGTTTTACACAAATCGTAGTATCTTCACTTAAAGATTGATCAGAATAACCTTCTAAAGAAATCATTCCATTGTAATAATCAACTGTTGAAACCTTAACTTCCAACACTAAAACCCTTTCTCTATTTAACTTGAAGAACTTCTTCTCTTCTATTATGAGCTTTATTTCTTCCATTGTTATAGTCGAAGAGGGCGATGTCATTCAACCTACGTAGGAACTCTTTATAGTATCCTGATTGATAATGAGAATAGGAGCGTCCAAAAGGATGATTTACATCTCCAATAAACTTCGTATCTTTTAAACTAATCACTTTACATCTTGGCATGCACTCCACAAAATAATTATTTAGGCGATCCCAAAAATAGTTATTTGCCTTTATCCTATTAGGGTTTGAAAAGTTCTTAACCGATCCATCTTTATCCATATAGGTATTTGTGAAACCACCTAAGTTCAAAATAATACGTTCCTCAGGGATAACCTCACGTAATCTTTTCGCAAAAACTTCCATAGACTTTTTCCAAAGTGCAAAGTACTTATCATTATTTTCATGAGTGATAACTTCATAGCCCATAAATTTTTGGAAATACTGACTTTGACGAAATGCTAAACTAGCACTTATATATTGACCTTCGGAAATTTTAATTACTTCACGTGCAGCGTCAGCATATAAATCAATAATGACATAGTCGGGATTTAACTCTGCAAGTGTTTCAAAAAAGTTCTTCTGAAAATCTCCTTCAAGAAACTTTTTGTTACTATCATTCATATCTTCTACCTGATTTAGATCAATAGGAACTTCATCAGAAGCTAAACTAATCACTGAAGAATGAAATTGAGTGTACGCACAGTTATAGTATTTCTTATATTCTGGGTTAAAATAAGCATTCGAACTAAAGGCATATCTACTAAAACAAGAGCCCAAAACAGCGACATTCATTTGATTTTGACTTGAAGCGTTATCTAAGAAATATAGAGATAAATTTTTCTTCCCATTTACAAAGGGTTTAAATTTTATCATCTTGTTAGTAAATAATTCTTCATACTCTACTTTAAGGAGGTTTATTTTCTCAGCACTGATTGACAGATCGATCGAATTTCCAGAGATAGTGTTAAGACGGAGAAAAAGTTCCCATACATCCTTATTACGAATAAACTCTTCCTCTAAGAGTTGAGAAACATCCACTGCCAAATCAAAAATTTGATTAGTAACTAGTAAATCCATTTCTTTTTCAATGCTGTATGTTAACTCTTTACCTACTGTGTGCCGCTTTTTTAATACAAAAGAAGAATGAAATTCGTCGAGCTTATCAAGATCATAGTTAGTAGATTCAATACGCCCATTTAATAGAAGGCGATTTTCTTTAAAATAAATTTCGTCCATAGTCGGATAAATTTCTGCATGTTTTATAATTAATGCAAGCGTATTGTGACCTGTCTTATAAGGTTTTACTCGATAGAGATCATTTTTTTCAAACTGTCGATACTGATAATCTACGTTTCTAGTTCTTTTTACAGGAAGGTCTAAGGACCAACTATTTGTATCATTCAACTCTATAAATAAATCCCAGATCTCATTTTTATTAAATTCATATCCCTCAAAAAGATCATCTATAGAGAAGTTAAAAAGAAGTTTTCCTTCAGAAGTTGATTCAACTCTTATGGATTCGTAATACTCAAAAAGATGTTCTTGCTCTCTTTTTTGAGCTTTTAACGTAACAAATTTATTCATAAGATCTTTATGAGCAATATTTCCACTCACTTCGACTTCTATTGAACAATTCCCGTGATCAAATGTCATCGCAGATACTTCAGCAAAAAGATCATTTTGTAAGATAAGCATAGATAGTCCATTTCGCCCGTTAACATAAGGCTTTGCTTTGAATAATTTATTCGAAAAGGGTAGGTAATCAATTTCTTTCAAGTTTGGTGCTGCTGTGGCCATTTTCACTTCAGTATAATGTCCATCATGGTAAAAGAAGAAATCCCAAATAACACCGTCATAGACTTTCTTATTATCAAATAAACGATTAATGTTTTCTTCCATTGAAAACGTTGAACCACTCAATTCTGTGGTAAACATATATTGTTCAGGATATTCCAAGCCTTGTTCAACTTCACGCCTTCTTATGCAAAGAGAGATGTTGTGATCTTCAGTACGGTAATCCACTTCTCCCTTTATTCTTAACACATCATTAATATATTGTACTCCTGTAATTAAAGGATTCAATTTGTCACCTCTATTTTATAATTATCTTTTTAATTAGGTTGAGTAATCAATTCACTAATCGTTTCTTTCCACTTCTTACCGATTTCATCTATTTCATATCGTTTCACATTCTTCATGCCCTTATCGCTAAACTCTTTACGTAGTTCTTCATCTTCTATTAAACGAATAAGAGAATCCGCAAAAGCTTCAATATTTCCATCTTCTACAAGGATTCCATCTTCGTTATGCTTAATAATTTCGCCAGGTCCTTTAGGACAATCAAAACTAACAACAGGAACACCACATTGCATTGCTTCAACAATAACCATTCCAAAGCCTTCAAAACGTGAACTTAGCGCATAAATTGATGACTTGGTTAATTCTACGTCAATGTTGGGAGTAGATCCCATTAGAACAACATGATTATAGAGTTCCTTCTCTTCAATAAGATCTAGAAGATTTTGACGTTCTCTTCCTCCACCAAAGATCTTTAATTTCCAATCAGGATGCTTCTCGTTCACAATTTTAAAAGCTTCAATAAGGAGATCAAAGCCCTTTTGTGGTACTAATCGACCAGCTGCAATAATAGTTTTTGATTCCAAAGAAGATATCCCCCCCTGAAGTTTGGGGATTGAATTCGTTAATTTTTTTACTTTTACACTTCCAGAAGACAACAATTCCTTATAGTCAGTAGTATCTTCATCAGTTAACGTTGCTAAGTAATCTAAACTAGAGTAGTGCTTCACAATGGAGCGTTTTAAACGTTCTGGATAAATCGCGAAATTCAAATGCTCTTGTCCAATGACTTTTACATTTTTGTTCGCATATTTACTTGCAAAAATGTTGAAACTTGGTCTCGTGCTAACAAGAATCCCAGAATCAATCGATTTGATATAGTTATACATTTTTATATCAGTTAAAGCTGAAAAAAAATGGTGTCCTTCGTCATCAGGATGAATTAACCTACTCTTCACCTTCAGTAATTTACTTGCTACCTTACTTTTCATATCAAATTGATTGTTTTTCCGATTTACAACATCATGGAGAACTGTCACCTTAATTCTAGGATCAATTTCAAAAAAAGGAATATTTCTATGTCTAAAGACACTAACCACTTCAATATCATAACCGCTCTGCGCAAGGTAATTCGTAACGTTGAGGACGGTTCGCACCGTCCCTCCCATCCCATATACATCAAAAACTAGAAACCTAATCTTCACAAATCATTCTCCAATCTCTTAATTTCACCCTAATACTTTTTCAATTGTTCTCCTAGAGGCATTTCCATCGTCAAGATGACAAAATTTAGCTGTGAAATCTTTATATTTCTTTCTATATGTGTGTTGAATGCGTTCTATATTATCAATCGCATGAAATAACTTCTCTTCACTTACTACAATCGGACCTGGTGCATCTTTTTGAAAATCAAAATAAAATCCTCTCACTTGCGTTGCATAACGCGGCATATCATAGGCAAAGAAAATCATTGGTCTATTCAAGTTTGCGTAGTCAAACATAACGGAAGAGTAATCTGTTATTAGAAGGTTGGATATAAGATAAAGCTCTTGAATATCATCATAGCTTGATACGTTATAGACAAAATCTTCATAGCCCTCTAATTTAATTCTCATTGCATCTCTATAATGTAGCCTTACCAATAGGACATATTCATCTCCAAATCTTTCTCTCATTCGGTCTAAATCAAATTTAAACTGATAAGGTTGGAAATTAGTTCCATTATGGAATTCATAATCTCTCCATGTTGGTGCATATAACATTATTTTTTTATCATCAGGGATATTTAACTTTTTCTTAAGAGCTCGAATCTTAACCTCTTTATTTCTGTTCAAGAGGACATCATTACGAGGATATCCAATGTCTAGAGTTGTTTTGTTAAAGGCAAAAGCTCTCTTCAGTATTGTAGAGGTATAATCATTTGGCCCAATTAAATAATCCCAACGTTTATTTCTTTCAAGGAGCGCTGGAGATGTATTTTCTGCATAAGATTCAGAAGTTGGATCTATATCAAAACCTAATTTTTTTAACGGTGTTCCGTGCCAGGTTTGAAGATGTACAGCACCTTGACGCTTCTCATAAAAGTCTGGAAAGTTACCATTATTCACAAAAAATTTCCCAATCGCCATATAGTAATAATATTTCAAAGAATGAGGTCTTACTTTAATAGGGTTTCCTGGGATGTCAGTATTTAGGTTATTTATTACCCATACAGATTTATAATTCTTGTTTGAATCAATTAGCTCCTCATAAATGGCTTTTGGATTACAAGAATAGCTTTTACCATGAAAACTTTGAAAAACAATTACCTTTTTATTAACCGGCATTACTTTATTACATGCCCTATAGAAAGGTAGTAAACTTCGATTAATCATCGTTTTCAGTTTGGTGCGTTGCTTTAAACGATCTTCAAGAGTCATGACTACTTTAGCCGCATCCACATTCATCGTAAATGGGATTAAAGTATCATCTAAATTGAGTTGACATTGAATTAGATCAAAATTAATATCTCGAAGTAGTTGTATTTTCTTTGACTTTTCTTCATAAGCAAGCTTTATTCTTGCTACAAACTTATGTTCAAGAGTCGTCTTGCCGGTTTTTTGCACTTCCCACTCTACCGGGAAATGATATCTTGCTCCGTATTGGCCTTTTATTAGTATTGATCCTTCCAAAACTTTAGGCAGCTCTTTATGTGGTGGTTGAACATTAAGCTTGCCATTAATAAGTAAGTCTGATTTTACAATTCGCACATTATCAATTGATTTTGTTTGAATATAATCTCTTACTAGGATTGAAACTTCTTCATGGAGGGTATAATAAGGTTTGATAACCTTTATATGCCTATCTCGATTAATAAATGTTTGTTGCGGTAAGTTGACAAGCTTTTGTTTAAAGCTAATATCATCTAAACGTGATACCAATTTGGATTTACATAAATCTGAAATAAAATACAAATCCCAGATACCGTCTGTAAACAAACCTTGTTGATAAAACTCCTCAATATTGATTGTATAAGTAAAGATTTTTTCGTTAACGCTCGTATCAAATTCATAACTTATTCCTGTACCTCTTTTTTCGAAACGAATGCGCGCATTATTAGCATATGCCGTTTCATCCAAAGAGGTCATAACTTGTCCGTGCAAAGTAATTTCACCATTTTTGGCGTAAACTGCACTGACTTCCGCCTGAAAATCTTCTCTAGTTACAAGTATAGAAAGAGAATGATTGTTTTGGTCAACGTTTAACATTACTTTATTAACCACTCCAGATGTATGATAGATCGCAGAGTGATTAAATACTTTTGATGGATCTATGGTCAGGGGTAGAGACATTACTTTATTTTGATATTCCATTCTTAGTGCAATTTCAAATGATTCATCATAATTTATTAGTAGATTGTCTTTTTCGAAATCTAATTTAATTTCATAGCCAGCCCAATCATAAGTTCCATCAGGTTGACCATAATGTTTTGATAGGTCCGGTCGTGTCACTTGAGTAGCTGGAATCTCCAGTGTTTTACCGTTTTTACGGGTTAGCAGAATAGTTTTTTTTACTTCTGCATTATCTGACACATGCCAGGATGGCACTAAGAAATACCCCTTTATTGTAAGCACACCAAAAGTGTCTAAATTAACAGTTTCCGACATTAATTTAGCGGTACTCATATCAGATTTAAATGATAAGTTTCCTTTTACAGTTGAATAGGGAATAAGTGACTTGTTTACTGAATTGATATAAAGCGGTGGGTATTCGAGGGTATTAGTTAAACTGTTTTTAACTCTCAAAACCTTTTCTTTTCCTTGTAAATTCACATAAAAAAAAGCATCCCATATGCCTGATGTTAGTTCATTTACATTCTCAGTGATGTCTAAGCTGAACTGGAAGAGGTCTTTATCCTCTAAGATTAAATCACTGCTAACTTTTGTTGTTATCTGTTTACGCGTCTGTCTTTCTATAAGAACAAACTTAATTGGTTGTGTTGATTCTTTGTAGTCTCCATCTAATTTTAACTTAACTTCTAACTTATGTTGATTGTATTTCAAGCCATGTAAATAACATTTAAACTGTTCACTTGGCTGCCATAAAAAATTTAATAAACCCATATTACACCCCTATTAATTCTTTGTAATCAAAAGATTTTTCATGCTTTATAGTACTTTTTAACACTACTCTACTATTTCACCGAAGCAAGCTCTCGTTTTACTTGAGAAGTTGATATACCTGGAGTTCTTTCTAAATAAACTACTTCGCATTTCGTTTTCAAAAAGTCAAACTTTCCTTCCCAATCGTTCCCCATGACAAATAGATCGACTTCGTATAAGTCGATGTCGCTTACTTTCTGCTCCCAATTTTCTTCTGAGATCACCTCATCCACGTATTGAACGGCTTCGAGTATAAATTTACGATTCTCAAAACTATGAAATGATTTTTTATTTTTTAGTGCATTAAATTCATCTGAAGAAATAGCTACAATTAAATAATCTCCTAATTCCTTAGCTCTCTTCAACAAGTTAATGTGCCCCCAATGAAGCAAATCAAATGTGCCATATGTTATTACTTTCTTCATATAAACCTCCATCTAAAATTAATACATACATAATATGAAAAGTGTTCAAAAGAACTTTAGTCCTAGAAAGTTTTACATTTCCTTAATATTACCATTACCATTCATAAAATAATAGTATTTTCAGGATCTTGATTTGAATATCACCGGTTCAATAGGGTTTTATACTTCCAAATTATTCAATGTTTTTTGGGACAAAATAGGCATTTGATAGGGGCTTGTCCCCGCAATTAATTAATAAGTTTAAATACACTGAAGCATTGTAGCCTCTTTTCTAAGTCATCATCTCGATTTCTGAAAGATGTGACAACTATCTTAAGGAGAATTGAGTTCGTAATTACTGGTATAGAGTTGTTTGAAATATATTACAAATAAACTGTTTAACCCTTATTTGAGTTTAAAGGTGTAACAAGGTCTGAATATAAATACTAAAAGTGGTTAATATGCCAGAAATCCTCTGAATTTAGTTACTTAGAAGATCATTAAATTTAAAAATATAAATATGGGTCTGCGCACACAAAAGTTAATAAAAATCTATGGATATAGAAGAGTGCAGACCCTGCTTAAGTCGATGCATAATCTACATATGTATCATAAACGGGTTCAGCGTTTGGTTAGAGTATTATTTGTCATTGAAGCTGTCTTAGAAAGAAACTCCTTTACTATGGTAAAAGAAACTTATGTCCTCTAAAATTTCCATATGAATCAGAGCTATCTAGCTTTAAAACCCATTAAAAGGTAAGAAGCCGAAGTTATCTATATAATTTAATGGACAAAACTGTATCTACCTGCTTTTTAAAATATGTATAATAACAAAATAATAGCCTATGGGAGGAATAGAGGAAACGATCATGAGAAATGTATATCTATATGAAGAATGATTTTGTGGTTTTACCGTAATATTCAATTTGTCGGTTCTGAACATAGTCAATTCCTGGTAGGTATTTACTTTACAAAATAGTTCGACTTATAATGAAAGGTAGACTTTGAATCTATGTGACAAGACGACTACTCTATGGAAAGATGGAATGTAAAATGAAGAAGTTCCTTATCATCGTTGGTGTAATTCTTGGTGTTCTTGTAATAGCCGGCGGTGGCTACGCCTATTATTTATATGACTCCGTAAAAAACACAGCAAGCGACATGCATGAACCGATTAGCCGTGAAACTTCTACTCTTCGAACGGAAAAAGTAGAAACGAAGGAAAAAGACCCGATTTCGATTCTCTTAATGGGAGTGGATGAACGAGAGAATGATCAGGGACGTTCCGATACGATGATCATGATTACCGTTAATCCGAATGATAACTCAATGATGATGTTCAATATTCCACGTGATACGCGCACGGAAATTATCGGGCGCGGTACAGTTGAGAAAATGAATCACGCCTATGCGTACGGTGGCGTTGAAATGGCGATGGATACGGTCGAGAATTTCCTTGACGTTCCGATTGACTATTATTTTAAAGTAAATATGGAAGCATTTGAAGATGTGGTATCCGCATTGAATGGTGTGACTGTTGATAATCCATTTGCATTCGATTACGGTGGCTATACCTTCCCAAAAGGTGAAGTAAGCTTAAATGCAGACGAAGCCCTTGCTTTCTCTCGCATGCGCTACGAAGATCCGAAAGGCGACCTTGGTCGAAACGATCGCCAGCGTGAAATCATTAAGGCGATTATTGATAAGGGAGCAAATGTTGGAAGCATTAACAAAATCGACGACCTGCTTGAAGCCGTCGGTAGCAACGTAAAGACGAATATGACGTTTAAAGAAATGAATGATATTTTCAAGAACTACAAAGGCGCACGCAATAACATGGAAACGTTCGAAATTGATGGCAGTGGCGAGATGATTGATGGTCTCTGGTATTACATCGTATCTGATCAGGAGAAGCAGTCGATTACACAGAAGGTGAAAGAACATCTTGAAATTAGCTAGCTTACTAGTAAAAGAAAGCCTCTTCCTATTGAAATGGAAGAGGCTTTCTTTTTGCTACTCTATTTCTAGTTTTGATAGCGACATGTTCTTTGAAAGGATGTCTCGAATCTGGTCTATGTAAGGCTTAGCCTCACCTGCCTGCTTCGCTTCTCCCTCAACCTGTTGCACAAATTGCTGTAATTCATCCCACATGGGATTTTAATTCTCTTTCCCTTTCATTACAAATCCTCCGTTTTCTAGTAAACTATTTGGCGATTATACCACCGTTTTCAAGTAATTTCCATAGAATGATTGTTAATTATCTGTAAATTGATTTAGTGCTTCTTCTTTACATTCTATTAACCGGTATATCAATTGCTTAAACAGGGTATACTCTAGTAAGAGTCTTTAAACAAAATGAACCAAAACACGCCTGATTCTTTTTCGTAGAACGACAGATTTTGATTACGCTTTCATGTATGATAGATGAAAGTCACCCTGCCTTAACCGGATGGACTTTCAGTCAAAGGGGATGAGGTTATGCATTACCAGGAAGAAGGCAATTTTGCTAAAGGAATGGTATGGGGCGTCTCATTAAGTATTCCTCTCTGGATCGCATTGTTTGGGTGGGCGAAGATTATGTTAAGCGTAGTAAGTTGATATAAAATGAAAGAAGGACAGTGCCCAGGCACTGTCCTTCTTTCATTTCACTTATATTTTGTTTATGCTCTCCTATTCTACAAACATCTTATAGATCTCATCATCAACTTCAAAGTCAACGGCAGCTGGTCCACCAAAAATTGTGAACGTGTTCGTACCATAGTCACCGAAGAGCTTTTTCGCTGGAGTAGACAGTCGGCTTGGTCTTGTTAAGATCACCGGTTCTTCATTAACTGCTGCATGCACGGATCCTGTTAGCGCATCGGCGAAGCCAAGGCCGGTTGCTAGATTCACAGATTGAAGTCTAACACCAAGCTCTTTTGCGACATTTACAGATGTTTCATAACGATCTGCTCCAGCAATACGCTCTCCATCTGGAAGTTGATCAACGACACTTTCTGAGATAACAGCCGGTCCGCCGATGGCGTACGAATCGCTGTAGTTTTGAAGAGCGTCGCTCGTGGCGTCAGGGATATCATTTGATTTCGTTAAGAGAATCGGACTTCCTTCCATCGCCGCAATTGATGCAATAGATAATGCGTCGGGATAGTTCCCACCATAAGTGACGTAAGCCGTTTCGCTTGTAGCACCCAGCTCATCGGCGATTTTTGCAGCCGTATCATAGCGGTCATTGCCTGCGATACGGTTTACCTTCATCGAAAGGTCGTTTGTTAATGTGTTCTCTACCTTTTTGGATACTGCATTCTCCCCGCCGATAATCGTTACTTCTTTCACGCCAAAGTAGTCGAATGCATTGAGAACGTCATCTGGGATTCGATCTGTTTTCGTTAAAAGAATTGGCGCATCTTTTGCATAGGCTAGTGGTGCACCTGCAAGAGCGTCTGGAAAATCTGATCCTGTTGCAAGGACCATGTGTGGCGCGTCATTTTCTCGAAACGTTTCTTTGGCGATTTCAACAGCTGTATCGTAGCGGTTAAATCCGTAAAAGCGATCAGAGAATACCATTCCATCTCCGAACGTCTGGAAATAATACGTCTCACCGTTGTCTTCGTTGTTAAGGTCTTTAATAACGAAATAGTACGTTCCTGGCTTCAGGTGATCAAAACTTCCTTTGTACAGACCAATGGTCTCTTCGCTATCTGGCGTCAGTTTCTCGAAGTTCTGATCATAGACGTCCACTTGGAACTGAAGAGGTGAATCGTATGCATCCGTTCCAACTAGAAAATCAATTCGCTGTTCTTCTGTGATTTGTAATTTATAAATATCCTGATCATGATCAGTTAACGTTCCAGCTGCTATGTAATCGATGCCTGTTTCGCGCGCATTCTCGAATTCATTGTTTGGCTCCATTTCCCCTATAAAGCCTTTAATGTCAAAGGGTGCTTTAGCGCTCGGCTGAGGCTGTTCTGCGCTACCTGTTTCTGCAGAAGCTGACTGACCGATTAAGCTTCCTGCAAGTAAAAGTGATGTTAGGATCCCGAATGCTTTCTTCATTAATATGTATTCCCCCGGTATTCTCTGATTTATGCCTGTCGTTTCTCTCTCCACCTCCTGTTATGTTCATTGCACGTGTTTGAGTATAACAAGAAAGTGGGAGAATAATCCAGAGGGTGTGGGTATAAAGTCGTGTGGGGTCAGGCACGTGCCTGACCCCACTCAAAGATAAAAAAGACGGTTAGCAAATGCTAACCGTCCATTTCTTACTCAAACATCTCCCAAATCTCATCCTCTACATCTTCACTAATCGCATTCGGTCCACCGAAGATCGTGAAGAAGAATGTATCTTTATCCATAAATAGTTTCTTAACTTCCTTAGGTAGCTCGTTCTTTCTCGTTAAGAGAACAGGCTCGTAGAAGTTTGCAGCAAGAACGGAACCGGAAAGAGCATCTGCGAAGTTTTCACCCGTTGCGAGGTTAACCGCATACCCCGGCGTATCGAGCTGCTTTGCCACCTGAACAGACGTATCATAGCGGTTGTCTCCTGAGATCCGCTTTGGATGAGGGAGCTTGTTGAAGACCGTGTTGCTGACAACGGCCGTTCCGCCAATAACGTATGTGTCATTGTAATTTTTTAATGCTTTTGCTGTTACAGCTGGAATTTCTTTTGTTTTTGTTAATAAAATCGGGCTTCCTTGAAATGCTGCAATGGAGGCGACAGATAACGCATCTGGGAAGTTTCCTCCGTAGGTGACAAACGCTGTATCGCTGAAATAAGGATCGATTTCTTTAGCAATTTTGGCAGCTGTTTCGTAGCGATCTTTTCCTTCAATACGATCGAACGTAATGCCCATTTTTGTGAGGGACTTTTCCACATTTTTTGATACAGCTGTTTGGCCACCAAGGATCGTGACGTGCTCCGTTCCAAAATAGTTTAGCGCTTCTTTTACAGAAGCTGGTAGCTCTTTCGTTTGGGTGAGAAGAATTGGTGCGCTATATTGATAAGCAAGTGGCGCTCCGGCAAGGGCGTCAGGAAAGTTTTGTCCTGTCGCAAGAACAACGTGTCGCGTGTAGCCTTCTTCAAATCCTGTCTTGGCGATTTCAACTGCCGTTTCATAGCGGTCTTCCCCTGCGATTCTCATGACGATTGGATCATTGGAGTACGTGAAAGCGGAGAAATAGTAGTCTACGTTATTATTTTTATTAGCGGTATCCGTTACTCTAAAATAATAGGTTCCAGGCTCAATCTCCTCGATACCTCCGTAGTAACCGTATTCGCCTTCTTCATAATCTGGTGTGATTTTCTTCTGATTCTCATCATAAAGATCAACCCAAAGCTCCATTGTTGGCTCTTCTTCATCCGTACCTGCACCGAAAGATAAGGATACCGGCTCGTCTGCTTCGACTTCTAATTTATAGAAATCTTGATCCTGATCGGTTAATTTACCGGTCATGACGTCATCATTTATATAGGAATTTGCTTCTTTGAAACTATTATTTGGTTCGACTTCAGAGATGTATTCCCAGTCATCGTAACCGTCGTTCATCGTCATTTTCTGCGCTTTTTTCATAAGCGCATCGTGGGTGGAGGCAGAGGCAACAGGCCCACCGATGAGGCTTCCTGCCAGGAGTGCGGTTGATACTAGCCCAAGTACTTTTTTCATTCGGATCTTTTCCCCTATCATTCTCATTTATGAAGCAAAACGAGCATGTCCCCTGCTCCTTCATCACCCTTCCATTTATTTACACTAAGAGGATTATATAGGAGAAACGAGCGTTGCGCTATAGGCTGTTTTTGTCGAATGAGATGTTTTTTCTTCGATTAAATAAAAAACTCAGATGTGGGTCTGAGTTTTCCCTATTCATTAACCAAATAAGATCTTAAGGTCGTCCTCACCACCTTCTCCGGCAGCATTCTTCCCACCAAGAATGTTTAAGCTGCTGTTTCATGTTTCATTTTCCAAGAAAAATTTGAGCCCATGGAGTGGACCGCTAGTCTTTTATAGAAGAGAGCAGATTGGAAAGTGATTAGGTAAAATGAACCCCTACTATTCCTTATTCTGGTTAAAACTAGATTATCGATGTTATTTTCTTTCATATAAGGTAAGGCATTCTGTTCCATATCTTTCCTCTCTTTCCTGTACTATAATGGAAGATATCTTATTTGAGAGGAGCTTACTAATGAAATTCTTACATGTACTGGGTTCTCTTGTCCTTGCATCATGCTTTTATTTATTCGTCTTAGAGGATAATGCATCGGCAATGATGGACACTGGTTCAAGAGGATCAGAAGTTCAGCACATGCAGTCGATTTTAGAGAAGCTTGATTACTTCCATACGACACCAACGGGCTATTATGGGTCGGTTACGAAAGAAGCGATTCGTAATTTCCAGGCGGATTTTGGACTTAGCGCAGATGGCGTAGCGGGTACGAATACGTTGAACATGCTGAGTAATCTTGAGATGATTGCACATGTTGTTCATGGTGAATCTCGCGGTGAGCTCTATGAAGGTAAGGTTGCGGTCGCCGCTGTTATCTTGAATCGCGTTCAATCCGCTTCGTTTCCTGGGAGTACATACGGGGTGATTTATCAGCAGAATGCGTTTACCGCTCTGAATGATGGCCAGTACTGGCTGACTCCTAATGCATCTTCTTTCCGAGCTGCGAAAGATGCTTACTTCGGTTGGGATCCATCTGGAGGCGCAACGTATTACTACAATCCAGGTGGCGTAACGGATGAGTGGATTTATTCGCGTGATGTGATTAAAACAATTGGTCAGCATGTGTATGCGCGGTAGGGAATAGTTGAAGTCGGAGGAGCAAAGTCCACGTGAGGTGGATTTTGCTCCTTTATTGTTTGTGAAGGGGGTCAGGCTAGCACCTGACCCCCTTCACCGCACATCACTCCACTTCTCTCTCCTTTCACACATTCTTTGTTAATTTCTTCACAATTTCTTAACACACAAAAGAAGCAAAACGCGTTATGCTAGAGTCAAACGTGATAGTAAAGGAAGGAGGTTGTGTTCATGGGAGTTCAACTCCGTAAAGGCATCATTGATCGTCGAACCTACCTAATTCGTAAGTTACTAAATTCACCACACAACCGAGAAGACCTTACTCAACTTCATAGTCTTACGTTAACAGAGCTTGAGAAGAAGTATGAGAGAGAAAACCGTATGAAAACATTGTGAAGAATAGTTGAATAGATAAAAAACCGCGCATTATCCGCTTGAGGCGGACAATGCGCGGTTTTTGTTTGTATGTGGGGTCAGGCACGTGCCTGACCCCTTCTTATTTCCACTACATGAAAAAGCTCCCCCGCTCGTTCACGTAGCTGCTCCTCTACTTCTTCTCGATAAGCGACAATAAAACAAGTAGACGGTCCTGATGATTTATGAACGTCCAGATCTACCATCACCTGTTCATCCATCACTTCATCATCAGATAGAAGCTCATTTAACTCATACAGTATCCCTTTTGATCCAACAGGCAATACAGCTCGAACTTTCTCTTGTTCACTCACCCACTGAAACAGATCAAGTGGTGCTATCGCATTTGGCTCGCTCACCACTTCATCGCCAACGAGCGGTTTACCGATTACGGCGAATCGGATACCATCACTTAGCGATACTTCAGGAAGTTCGTTACCCTGTTTCCGTCCAATCACCACAACACCAAGCGCTGATTGGAGGAGAGGCATATTCGTTTCTGAGCTTCCTGTGATTGTCAGCTCGTTCATGCCTAATTCTCTTTTTCCTAGCTCGATGCCGCCCACAAGATCCTCCCACTTTGCGCCGCCGCAGAAGTTATGTAAAACGACAGAAAGTGGCGTTGCTCTGTGCGCGATATTTTCCATTACCGCAACGCGAAAAGCGAAGTAAGAAAGCACATCATATGGCACGTTCACGATATCATGTTCTTTCTCTCCTATGCCTCCGCTGTTATCGCTTGTAATCACGAGATATTCGTCATCGAGCGGAATCATCGTACCGTCTCTCATAAGCTCGCAAGTCCTTTTTTCTCAAAAATCGTTACTAACCGTGGAATGAGAGCCATTGCAAGTACGAGATTGATCGCTGATGCAACAACGAGACCTGGCATAATCGCCATATAAAAGCCCATGCCAAGCATAAAGAGAAACGGTAGTGGAGCAACAACTCCATTTCCTATTAAAAAGAATCCAACAGCCGTTTTTCGTTTGCTTTTCTCATAAAGCGCACCGAAAAGCCAAACGAGCACCGCCATTTCTACCGCGATCAGTAGATGCATGGGACCGAGCGGAAAGCCGACAATGAGCGCAGATAGTAGATGACCAAAACCTGCGATCAGCGCACCGCTTCTGCTTCCGAGGAGAACGGCAGCTACGAGCGCTGGAAACGCATCGAGCGCAACGCTTCCGATAACGGATGGAATTTTAATAAGCGCGCCAACAACGGATAGCGCAATGAACATAGCGAGAAGGCTTGCGCGTTTTCCCAACATGCCTACTCTCCTTTACGCTTGCCGCCGCGGAACACTTTTGCGCTTCTTGCGTATTCCACGTCTTTTACGTTCAAACGGAAGTTGATCACGCGAGCAAGGGCGAAAAAGTAATCTGATAGGCGGTTTAAATATTTCATTGGAACGGGTGGATTGTTTTCTTCTACTTTATTTAACGTGACAACGTGACGCTCAGCACGACGTGTGATTGTCCGTGCGATATGAATCGTTGCGGACGGCTTGCTTCCACCTGGTAAAATAAATTTCTCAAGCGCTGGCGCTTCTTCAATAAATTCATCGATACGCCCTTCAAGATACGTAATGGATTCTTCCATAAGCTTCACTTCTCGCTTCGTTGAGACGTTCGCAAGGTCGCCGCCACAGTCAAAAAGCTCGTGCTGAATTTTTTCCAAATCCTCTAGAAGATCCGTGAATTTATCTGAACCAAGTTCACTTAATTCAACGATTGCCTGTCCGACGAAGCCATTCGCTTCATCCACCGTTCCGTATGCTTCTACTCGTACATCGTCTTTGTCGACTCTTCCTCCGATAATGCTTGTTTTTCCCTCGTCACCTGTTCGTGTATAAATTCTCATCCCTATTCCCCCTCGATTATTTTAGCTGCTGATTGAGTCCGTACCAGATCACATCAACACGGTCCGCTAAGGCCGCTAAATCCTGGTACGCCCATCCTGTTAAATCACGCCATTCTCGCTCTTCTTTTTCAATTGGTACAATTCCTTTAGTAATATCCGCGCCTATGATCACGACCGTTCGCTCATGTTGCTCGCTTTCCCACGAGCGCCAGATGCCTAGCAGCGACTGCCAGATCGCACGGCATTCTTCATGTCCCGAGTCAGCCGTAAGTCCTTTAATCCACTGTTCTACACCTTCAAGAACAACGACATCTCCGTAAAAGCGGCTTACATTAAGCGGGATTTTCATTTGGTCATAAGCGGATCTCCAGCAGTGATCCTCCGTTAATCCGTAGAACGTTTTCACCCATTTCGATTTGCCGTTATAGGCACCTCCTGTAACGAAGTGCATCGCATATCCCTCCTTAGATCATCTCGTGTCCATTCAAGCTCGATTCCTGAACCGTGGGGAACTTTCCATTCCCAAAACGAACGCTTTTCTGGGGCATACTTGGTAAGCAAATAGCGGATAACGCCTCCGTGTGTAATCACGATGCCTCTCTGATTTGGTGATTCAATGACCTGTTCGACGACCGATTTGAACCCTTCCTCAATCCGCTGACCAAATTGAGCGAAGCTCTCACCTCCAGGTGGAGACATGACGAATGGATCATCAATCCAGCTTCTGTATTGGATATCATGTTCAAGGTCAGCATACGTTTTTCCTTCCCAATCTCCAAACAGGATTTCCCGCAATAGCGGCACGGGAATTCTTTTCCGATTCGGAAACAGACGTTTCGCTGTTTGCATGCATCGCTGTAAGTCGCTCGTGAAAATAAGATCATACTGATCAACGTTGATTGTAGCAAGTTCAGCCGCTTCATTTAGTTGCGTATCTGTCCAGCCAATATAAGCCCCGCGCTTATTTTCATCCGTTACCCCATGACGAAATAATGTAATAGCCACACGCTCATCCATAAGATCACCTCCATCCCTTCAACGCTCGCGCCGAGCACATCCCCGGTTACGCCGTTAAACCAGCTAAGGATCTTTCTTCTCATCACGACCGCAAAAAGAACTGTCATTGCACTTAACAACAGCATGGCTAGAAAAACGTCTGGTGAAAGTAGCACCGTCATTCCGATGAGCGCGATCCAATAAATCGGATAAATCCATAAGCTTGATCGCTTAATCGATTTCTGAAAAAAGTAAGCAAGCCCCTCTTGTTTCGAAGGCGGAATGCTTAACAGAAAATACCCCATCACAATTTTGCTAAAAAAGGGTATGGCCGCAATGAGGAGATACGAGCTGAACGTCGCCATTTGAATGATTTCATAAAGAAAAAGAAACCTTGCTGAGAGAAGCACGATCACCGACAGCACGCCGAAAGCTCCTGTCCGCGGATCTTTCATAATCTCAAGACGTTTGGCTAGATCTCGATAAGAGAAAAACGCATCGTTCGCATCCATCCAGCCATCAAGATGAAGACCACCCGTTAACGCCATCAGAAATACCCATGTGATGAACGCCACCGCAAGCGACGAAAAAGGCGTCCATTCGATGAGTCCGTAGAGAAGCGCTGCCGATAGCAAACCTTGAAGCAGCCCAAGAATCGGAAACGTTTGAATCGAGCGCGTTAACGGCTCCCGCTCCATTGAAAGCTCACGCCGTACCGGGATGACGGTGAAAAATTGCACATTAATAAGAAATCCCTGCCACAAACTCATTGGCTCTCACGCTGAAACATGATGCTTTTCATAAGCTCCCAATTCAAGTGTGGCTTCAGCTGGTTGGCGAGATGATCGTACGTTTTCTCTTTCATACTCGCACGGTTGATTTGCTCTTGTTGCGGCAATCCTTTCCGCGTTCGCAGGCGATTCAGCCACTCAGTTCGCCATTCATCATTATGAAAAAGATGATGCAAATACGTGCCAATCACACGACCTTCTTCGCCATAGTAACCTTCAGGCCGACCCTCGATCTGGAGAAAAGGTTTTGATGTATGTGCAAAAAGTGTTTCCCCTAGATGAATTTCATAGCCTTCTATTGGCATTGCTAGATTAGTAGCTGAATGAAGCGAACCGCTTGCTCGTACGGTTGTTTTTTCTTTATGAAACGACGTTTGCGCGGGAATGAGGCCCATACCTTCGACCGTTTTCCCGGACTCACCCGTATCAGCGCCATAAGGATCCATCAGCGTCTCCGTTAGCATTTGATAGCCGCCGCATAAACCAATAACGCTTCCTCCGCGTGCTATATAGCTTTGTAACACGTCGTCAAAACCTCGACCCTTCAACCAATCCAAATCACGGATTGTACTTTTCGTTCCAGGAATAATGACCGCATCTGGCGTGCCCAGTTCACTCGGATCCTGCACCCAGCGAACCGTGACGTCCTCATCGTTAAACGGCTCCATGTCGCTATAGTTCGAAATATACGGAAGCTGAAGCACGACGAGTTCAAGCGCACCCTTTTTCTGTGAAAACCGATCGGTAAGTGAGAGAGAATCTTCTCCTTCCACGTGATGCTCCACGTAAGGAAGAACACCGACAATTGGTAGACCGGTTCGCTCTTCAAGCCATATGATGCCATCTTCGAAGAGCGTTGCATCACCACGGAATTTATTAATGATGATGCCTTTTACCCGCTTACGCTCGTGAGCATCCAGGAGCTCAAGCGTGCCGACGATGCTTGCAAACACGCCGCCGCGATCGATATCCGCCACAAGAATGACAGGAACATCGGCCATTTCAGCCACCTTCATGTTCACGAGCTCGCGATCTTTTAAATTGACTTCAACCGGGCTGCCCGCTCCTTCCATCACAACCACATCATAGTTCTGCTGTAGGTGATCGAGCGCACGCTCAATGCTTTCTATGCCCATCTCGTAGTACGATTTTCGGTAATCTTTACCCGAGAGCGTACGGTAAGATGTTCCGAACTGAATCACTTCCGCATGCTGATCGGATCTTGGTTTTAGCAGGATTGGATTCATCCATACGCTCGCTTCGGTTCTAGCGGCTTCTGCTTGCGCTCCCTGCGCCCGTCCGATCTCTTTCCCTTCCATTGTTACGTAAGAATTATTCGACATGTTTTGTGATTTAAACGGAGCGACGGCATAGCCTTCGTTTGCGAGAAGACGGCAAAGGGCCGTCACGATCAAGCTTTTGCCAACGTCTGATGCCGTGCCTTGAATCATGACACCCTTCATGTGATTCCGTCTCCCTTCATAACCTGCGGCAGGCCCATTTCAATCAGATAAGCTTCGTCCGCTTCGCTAACAATCCACTGATGAATCTCACCAAGCAATCGTGCATAAACGGAGACAAGTTCCCCATCTAACGGTTCATGCCCAAGTTCATTGCTAACAATGACGAGGGCTTCTGAGCTTTCGTTAAGTTTTTCGATATCACGCTGAATTTTCTGTTTCGTTTGTTCCTGAAAAAGGGCATTTGACCAGTCTTCATGAAGAAACAATTCATTGGATAGAAGCGTTGTGACGCAATCAAGCAAAACAACCGCGTTTGGCCCAAGCTGTAACGAGGCGCTTCCTACATCCTTTGGACATTCAACTGTTTGCCATGGAACGATGGCCTTTTCCCTGTCCTGCTGGTGACGGCTAATTCGCGCTTCCATCTCCACGTCACTTGCCTGACCGCAGGCGATATAGTAAAGCGTGCTATTTTCTGTCCGGATCGAAGCTGCTCGTTCTTCCGCAAAACGACTTTTCCCGCTCCTCACGCCACCAGTTATAAAGATCAGCTTCGCCATGATGCTAGCACCTCCATAAGCCGGTCGTTTTCATCGGAAGTTCGAATCGCAAACCTGAGCCAACTCCCTTCAAGACCCGGAAAGTTCTCCGTATGCCTTGGGACGATGCCGTTTTTCATCAAGTAGTGCATGAGCGGCGCTGGATCGGTTTGATCAGGATCTTTTAGTAAATAAAAATTCACGCTTGAACGTGAGTAGACATATCGATATTTTTCAAAAAAGGTCTGGAGCTTCTCTCGCTCTTTCTCCATGAACTTTCGCGTTGCGTTCATATACTCCTGTTCGTCGAGACAAATCTCACCAGCCATAAGCGCTAAAGCGTTAACGCTCCAGTGTGGCTTGAGCTTTTTAACTGTGCGAATCACTTCAGGATGCGCCATCATATAACCTAGACGTAAGCCTGCAATGGCGAACATTTTCGTTAACGAGCGCAAAATGATGAGGTTCCTATTTGTCATGAGCTCGACGGTATAGCGGGGCTCTTTTTGTAAAAAGTCAGCGAAGGCCTCATCGATGATGAGGTAGCAATCTTGCTTTTCCGCTTCAGCAATCAGTGTTCTGACTGATTCAGGATCATACGAAACACCGGTTGGGTTATTTGGCGTACAGAGAAAAATGGCGTCAAGGTGATTCATTTTTTCAACAAGAGGGTTTGGGTCGAGGCGCCATCCCTCTTCAAGCTTATGGTAAGTGACTTCGCATTCTGCACTACGACATGCTTCTTCATACTCTGAAAAAGCAGGCTGCACGATGCAAACTCGTTTATGAAAAAGAAAACGACCGACGAGCGTGATCAGTTCAGCACCACCGTTACCAACGAGAACGTGACTTTCTTCCGTACCGTGCATTGCTGCAAGCTTTTTCGTTAGCGAGGTGGCGTGGGGATCAGGGTATGTTGTGATGAGGTCAAAAGCGTCTGGCCACTTTTCGATCAACGCCTTTGGAGGACCGAATGGATTCAGGTTTGCGCTGAAATCGAGCGTCTCCTCGGGCTGTTCGATGCTCAGCGATTCGTATAAATAGTGCGGATTAGAGCCGTGTGGTGGTAGCAAGGAAAAGCCCTCCGATCCATAAGATAAGTAGAAAAAGAATGCTCGTGCGATTCATAATCGCAATCGCTTTTGGAATATGTATGGCGCTTAGCTTAATGATGGCGTCACCGATAAGCGCACGGTTTGAAACGATGCCTTTATATGTGTTCATCCCGCCAAGCTGCACGCCGAGAAGCGCTGCCGTTGCCGCTTCACCCCAGCCGCTGTTTGGGCTCGGATGCTGTTTTGCATCGCGAAATAAAACGTGCCAGGCGCGGCTTCTTGAGGTATGCTCCGGCTTTTTGGAAAGCATCATGCAGCACCCTGTGATGCGACTTGGAATCCAGTTCACAGCGTCATCAAGCTTCGCAGAGGCATAGCCAAATGCTTCGTATTTTTCGTTTCGATAGCCAACCATTGAATCACACGTGTTAATCGCTCGGTAGGCCACCGCCCCAACACTACCGCCGATGAGCGCCCAAAATAGCGGTGCTGTAATGCCGTCGCTAGTGTTCTCAGCGACCGTTTCAACAGTGCCTCGCACGATTTCACTTTCATCGAGATGATCTGTATCACGTCCAACGATCCAGGAAAGCTTGCGTCGCGCCTCTGTCATATCACCTTGCTGGAGCGGCTTATATACGTCCAGTGCCGCCTCTCGCAAACTTTTCTGTGAAATCGTAGTTGCGATAAGAATCCCTTCAAAGAAAATCCCCACAAGCGGGTGAAGGTTGTAGGCAAGAAAAACTGTTAACCCGGTTAGTGTGATCACTACAAAAAGGACGGTTAGCGTCATGAGGGCACCTTTTTGTTTGCGGTTCGCACCATAGTTCCAGCGTTTGTCGAGAAGGCTGATAAGGGAGCCAAACCACTTCACCGGATGCGGCCATTTTGGTGGATCGCCAATCAATAGATCTAGAAAAAAAGCGAGGCTGATTGCTAGAAGGTGATGCATGATCATAGCGAGATCCTCGTACGGTACTTTTCAAGCGCCTCTGTCGTACAGGTGTAAACGCCGAGGCTAATCAATTTTCCGAGCGTTGTGATCGTTCCGGCGTATGCCTGGTGCTGTCCACGCTGCGTCGCGGCGACCAAAATGCTGTCAGTAGAAGTGCCTGTAGCTATGGTGCCTGTCACCGAGTCTTTTACTTGCTGGTCGTGCATGACCTTAACTTTCGCTTCCGTTGCGGTCATGATGCTCTGGATGAACGCTTCATCTGTGAGCGTTCCGTTCACGAAAATCCACGTGTTGATCGTTCCAGGGAGCGACTCGTATACGTGCTCTGCGCTTTTCGATGCATCGACGGCGTTTCCGACGCCTGCCGTTACAACGACAAATACCGAAACGTCTTCATCTTCTACTAAGCGGTAAGAGACATCCTCTAGTCGAACGGCCGTCATCATGCCAACTGTTTCCGTCGGATCAATGCCATGCTCCTCTAAAAATGTCGCCATTTCTTCTTTATGATCTGAGCAGCTATAGCTTTTTGGAACGTGCCGGTTTACGAATGTGCGATACCAGCCAGTTCCAGATCCGACGACACCCGAAGACATCGTCCGAAGCGGAAATGGTGTCGTGAGCGTGATCATGTTATCTGATCGCTCAAGGTAGCGCTCATCAATAGTGAGATCACGTTGATCTTCTGCCTGCTTTTCTGGTAACAAGAGCATTTGTGGCTTTGGCACGGTCGGATGCGGATGCTTTTCAATTTTTGTACGATAAACCGATTGAATCCGCTGTTCGTTTAGGACGTCATTTGGCTTGTTGTGCATGTTGATTTTCCCATTTTCAAGAAGAAGCAGGCGGTCACAGTACAGACCAGCCAGATTCAAGTCGTGAAAAATCGAAATCACCGTTAGCCCCTGTTCGCGCGTCCATTTTTTTAAGAGATCGAGCAGTTCTTTTTGATAAGAAAGGTCGAGGTGGTTCGTCGGCTCGTCTAACAATAGAATCTCGGGTTCCTGCGCGAGCGCCTGTGCAAGAAACACGCGCTGACGCTCACCGCCTGAGAGTTCGTTCACGTAGTTATCCGCAAAGGCGGCAATTCCCGTTTGCTCCATTGTACGTTGCACAACCATCTCGTCATGCTCACTCCACATTTGAAACCATCCCGTCTGATGGGCGTAGCGTCCGAGCGAAACGGTTTCTTTAACGGTATAAGGAAAAGCCTGATCCGCATGCTGTGGAAGAACCGCGAGCACGCGCGCCAGCTGTTTCGCTGAGTAGCTTGAGAGCGGCTTATCTTTGAGCATGATCGAGCCGGACTTTGCTTTTAGAATGCCGCTAACCATTTTAAAAATAGTCGTCTTGCCGCTGCCGTTTGGTCCAACGATCCCGAGAAGCTCACCTTGATTCACATCAAACGAGATGTCATCAAGCACGTCGTGACCGGGGTATCCTCCTGTAACAGAATGTACGCTTAGCATGCTTATCCTCTTCTTTCCTTACGTCTTCTTATTAAAATAATGGCAAACACCGGGGCACCGATGAGCGATGTGATGACGCCAATCGGTAGTTCCGTTGGTGAAATGATCGTTCGTGAAATCAAATCAGCGATGATCAGAAAAGCAGCTCCAAGTAAAATGGAGAGTGGCAGTAAATGCCTGTGATCCGGACCCCATAGGAGGCGCGTTAAATGCGGAATCACAAGACCAACGAAGCCAATCGTTCCTGAAACCGCAACAGCTGCCCCTGTTAAAATCGAACCACCGATTAGAATCCAAAGCTTTCGTTTCGCGACGTTCACGCCGATATGCTGGGCGCGTTCTTCCCCAAACGACATCGCGTTCAGCTCTTTGCTGCTAAAGAGCAGAATCCCTGAGCCGATGATGAAAAAGGGAAGAATGATCCCAATGTATTCCCATCCGCGCATCGACACGCTTCCAAGGAGCCAGCCGATAATTTGACGAAGCTCCTCTCCAGTTAAAGCGATCATAAGTGACAGAAGTGAGCCAAGAAATGAGCTAAACACAATTCCGGTGAGTATGATCGTCTCCACGCGCATCGAGCGCTCGATTTGTCGTGCGAAGAAAAGCACGAGGAAAATGGTGAGGATCGATGCGGCGATGCTCATAACTGGTAGGGTGAACATGCCGACAAACGGAATGGACAGGTTGAAAAACAGCACGAGTACCGCTCCAACTGATGCTCCGGATGAAACGCCGAGCACGTACGGATCCGCTAATGGATTACGTAAAAGACCTTGAAAGGCGGCCCCTGCTATCGCAAGAGACGCCCCCACAAGACCTGCCAAAATGACGCGCGGCAAGCGAATATCCATCACAATCGTTGTAAACATTGGATCGGTTTTGCCCATGAATGGAAGGTGTAAAACTTCACTTCCGATTAATTTTAGAATGGTGAGCACTGGAACTGAAACAGTACCTATTGAAATGCCAAGGAGCATGGCACCAATTAAGAGTGCTATCGCAATCGGATAGGCAATGAACCGTTTATTCAGCAAAAACATCCGGGTAAACCGCTTTTGCAAGTTCCTCTACTCCTTCAGTAAGACGAGGGCCAGAGCGCGTAACGAGGTCAGAGTGCACGTCAACAACCTGCTCATCTTTGATAGCCGTCACGTCCTGCCAGCCGTCGCGACTTAACACCTGTTCAACTGGCTTCTCTGTATAGTAGCCGTACGTTGTGATGATCACGTCTGGATTCGCTTCGATAATCGCTTCCTGATCCACCTGGTTCCAGCCTTCCTGATCGTGCGTCACGTTCTTCGCGTGAATCATTGTTAACATATCATCCATAAACGTATTCTTCCCTGGAGAGTAGATTTCAGGCGCAGGGGCAACTTCGACGAAGACATTTTTCTGATCTTCTTCACTAATGCTTTCTGCTTTTGCTTGAATGTCTTCAAGATCTTGCTTCATTTCATCGATCGTTGTTTCCGCTTCTTCCGTTTCACCGGTTGCTTGTCCGATCATTTCGATTGATTTGTAGACTTCTTTAAAGCTTTTCGCGTCGTTTACAACGAGAACGCTGATGCCAGCATCACGAAGCTGCTGTAGCCCTGCTTCTGAGTTATGTGCGCTTGATCCGTGTGCAAGTACGAGATCAGGCTTTAGAGAAATGATTTTCTCCACGTTAAATTCCATGCCGCCGATTTTTTCGATATCAGCCGTTTCTTCTGGATAGTTGGCGAAATCAGATACGCCAACGACTTCTTCCCCTGCTCCCAGGTCGAAAAGGATCTCAGTGTTACTCGGGATCAGGGAGACAATTTTTTCAGGATCTTTTTCGATCGTAACATCCTGATCCAACGCATCCGTTATCGTTACTGGGAAAGCGCTATCTTCTGACTGTTCAGCTTGCTCTGTATTCGCATTTCCTTCATTTGTCGCGCTGTTCTCTTCACTCGCTCCGCAACCTGCGATGATTCCTGTCACGAGAAAAAGTAAAACGAGTAGTGAATAAAGCTTTTTCATGTGTGTTTCTCCTCCTGTTTTCTGATGTCTCTAAACTAAAAAATCTCCACGCACGAGGGCATGGAGATGGTCGAATGGAAGTAACGGTGCACAAAGCACCCGAATCCGTTCGCACATCCCTATCCTCGTAGGCTGTTCGCGCTTGACTCAGGCAGGTCTCCTGGCTCATGGTTATCGCATGCCGCTCCTTCCCATTCGCTGTTTCGAACAGTGGATTCTGCAGCAGGCGACCATTTACAGTGGCGGGACCGCGCTGGAATTGCACCAGCTTCCCTATTAAGTCTTCATTGAAAAGACACCTAAATCGATCACTATGTAATTGGTAACAGGTTTATTATACATGATTGCGGGAGTGGGGGGAACAGTTGTGTTTTGAGGGGGGCAGGCTCGCGCCTGACCCCTTTAAATACACACCCCTCATCCAATTTTCTCATTAGCCCTCTCTTCTCTCCTCCTTCTTTCATAAGCTAGTAGCAACTCTATATGTGAACAAGCAAGAAGGGAGATTTATTTATGATAGAACCACATGGCGGTCAGCTAATTAACCGCATTCCATGTGAAGAGGACCGCCTGGCGCTTCTTGAGAAGGCCACAATGTTTCCGGTCGTCACCTTAACACCATGGAATTTATCCGATTTATATATGATCGCAATCGGTGCTTTTAGTCCGTTAACGGGCTTTATGAATCAAGCAGATTATACGCACGTTTTAACTAAAATGAGGCTCGCAAATGGGACAATCTGGAGCTTGCCTATTACGCTTTCTGTATCCGAAGAAACGCGTGACAAGATTTTTTCTAGTCCTACTGTTTGCTTGAAGGGTGAAGACGGGGAAATCTATGGATTAATGGAAGTAGAAGATATTTATGAAACAGACAAAACAGAAGAAGCGCGACACGTCTATGGAACGAACGACGCTGAACATCCAGGTGTTCAAAAAACGTACGAGCAGGAAGCTTTTAACCTCGGTGGCCCGATTACGCTGCTTCAGCACCCAACAGCGCTTCAAGACCATTTTCAAACGCCAGCAGAATTAAGAGAGACGTTCCAACAGCGCGGCTGGAAAACAATCGTTGGCTTTCAAACGCGCAACCCGATTCATCGCGCACATGAATACCTTCAAAAGACGGCTCTTGAAACCGTTGATGGCCTTCTCATTCACCCACTCGTTGGAGAAACGAAGAAAGATGACATTCCGGCGGATATTCGAATGAAAAGCTACAGCGCTCTTTTAGAAAACTATTATCCGTCCGATCGCGTCATTCTCTCCGTATTCCCAGCCGCGATGAGGTATGCTGGCCCGCGCGAGGCGATTTTTCATAGTCTCGTTCGGAAGAACTTTGGCTGCACACATTTTATTGTTGGCCGTGACCACGCAGGTGTTGGCGATTATTACGATACGTTCGCTGCGCAGAACATTTTTCACCAATTTTCAAAAGACGAAATCGGCATTGAGATTATGGCATTCGAGCACGCGTTTTATTGTATCAAGTGTTCGAGCATGGCTACGGCCAAAACGTGCCCGCACGATGGCGAATTTCACATTCATCTAAGCGGCACAAAGGTCCGGGAAATGCTGAAGAATGGCCAAAGACCTCCGAAAGAGTTTTCTCGCCCTGAAGTGATTGAGATTCTATTGGATGAGGTGCAGCACGATCATGAAGACGAATGATGCCGCGCGCGCTGAATGATGGCATTCTATTTCGTTATGATTACGATGATCATCATGCTTTTCTGTCTTTTCTTTGAAAAAGGACGACCTGAGGTTATTCTAGCCTCGGTTCTCGTCTTATTTCTATTCACTGGCATTATTACGCCTGAGGAAGCAACGGCCGGATTCTCCAATGAAGGGATGCTCACGATTGCTCTACTTTTCATCGTTGCAGGAAGCATTCAGCGGAGTGGAATTGTGGATCGCCTCTTTCAACGTCTCCTACAAAGCTCCCATTCGCCAAAGAAGCGCCTGAGTAAATTGCTATTTCCAATATCGTTCATTTCAGCATTTGTGAACAATACACCGATCGTGATCGCTTCTACACCAATGGTGAAAAAATGGTGTGATGAAAACGGGATGTCTCCTTCCAAGTTTCTTATTCCGCTTTCCTACGCAACGATTCTTGGCGGCACCATTACGTTAATTGGTACTTCGACAAACCTTGTCGTTCATGGACTGCTACTCGAAAACGGCTATGAAGGTTTTTCTTTTTTCCAGCTTAGTGCGATCGGGATCCCAATCACGCTATTCGGTCTCGCGTATTTGGTCTTCTTTAGTAACAAGCTGCTTCCAGATCGACGTTCTGCATCCTTCACTGAACCTGAATTGCTCAAGAAATATACTGGTGAAGTGCTTGTTACAGAACAATTCTCCTATATCAATCGCACTGTAAAAGAAGCGCAGCTACGGAGTTTGAAAGGGTTATTTCTCGTCAGTATTTTGCGTCACGAACGGGCGATCGCTCCTGTATCAGGCGAGACGATTCTGAAGGAGGGAGACCGGCTTGTTTTTAGTGGTGACATCTCAACGATCGCTGAGATCCAGCGGATGAAGGGACTACAGCTACAGGGAAGCTCCGGGTCTTATTTTCCAAAAAATCACCAGCTCATTGAAGGAATTGTCACACCTCATTCGTCACACCTTTTCAAAAAAATAAAGGACACCAATTTCAGACACCAGCATCAAGCAGCCGTGATCGCTGTTCATCGCCAAAATCAGCGCTTGAAATCGAAAATTGGTGATATTGTCTTAAAACCTGGTGATGTTCTCTTAATGGTCGCGGGTGAGCAGTTTCATAAGAAAAAGGATTTCTACGACATTACACCAATCGATCATAAGCTCGTCACGCAACGCCAAATCAGATTAGGCTGGCTTTCGATTGGATGGCTTGGTGTCATGATTATTCTCGTTACGATTGGCGTTCTCTCCATGCTCACTGCTATGGCTGTGACGACACTGCTTCTCTTTTTAACAAAGATTGTGACGCCAGGCGAAGGGCGTGATTTGATTCAATGGCACGTTCTCCTTATGATCGCTTGTTCGTTCGGTATTGGTACAGCGCTTCTGAATTCAGGTGTAGCCGCTTCGATGGCAGGTCTCCTTATCCAATTAACGGCACCGCTCGGACTTCTTGCAACGTTGCTTAGCATTTATGTGTTAACGAACATCTTCACTGAAATGATGACAAATAGCGCTGCCGCTGTCTTTATGTTTCCCATCGCCATCGAGGTTGCACATACGCTTGAGATTGACCTCCTCCCCATTGCGATGATCGTCGCAATTGCAGCCTCCGCAAGTTTTATGACGCCGATAGGCTATCAAACGAACTTAATCGTCTATGGCGCCGGCGGCTACCGTTTTCACGACTTTTTGAAAATTGGTTTCCCATTAACGCTGATCGTCATGGTAACGACGCTATTGATCGTTCGTTTTGTTGTCATGATTTAATGAAAGGAGGACGAATAAATGAAAGAAAAACATGTCACCTGGCATGAAGGAAACGTGACGAAACTGGACCGTGAAAAAATGAAGTTACACAAAGGGGCTGTCCTCTGGTTCACAGGACTTTCCGGATCAGGAAAATCAACGATTTCGGTTGAGCTTGAGAACGCCTTACATGCAGCGGGTGTGCATACTTACAGGCTTGATGGTGATAACGTTCGACACGGATTGAACGCAGATCTTGGCTTTTCCGATGCGGATCGAATTGAAAATATGCGAAGAATTGGTGAAGTATCTCGTCTTTTTGTAGATGCTGGCATTATGACGCTTGCTGCGTTTATCTCTCCTTTTCAGCAAGAGCGAGATAAGATTCGAGGACTTTTCAGAGACAAAGAATTTATTGAAATCTACGTAAAAGCCAGTATGGAAACGTGTGAGATCCGTGATCCCAAAGGCCTTTACGCCAAAGCGCGAAAAGGTGAAATCCGTCAGTTTACAGGAATTGATGCCCCTTATGAAGCTCCGGTTGCGCCAGAGCTTACGATCGATACAGAAAAGGAAACAATTGAGGAAGCGGTTCAATCGATCAAATCATTTTTGGTGAAAAACGGGTACTTAAATGTGTAAACGGGCGGGCCCCCTGTCCACTCCTCTTACCATTCTTCTTCATAGGATAGTAAAGCAAGTCCACCACGTTTGCTTATTAAAGGAGGTTTACACGTTTGACTGACACAAAGCTACCACGCTTTTTACTAAATTCGATTCCGAAAAGCGGGACGCATCTTTTAAAACAGCTATTGCTCGGTGTACCCGGTATGCAAAATGATCCGTTTATTGGTATGTACGGTCATTATCATTACCAAACGGCAGAGAAATTGGCCACTGCAAGAGCACTCCCTGATCATTCCTTCCTGAATGGCCACTTTCAATATTCTACGGAATGGGAGACGTTTTTTGAGGAATTGAAAATGAAACAAATTTTTGTACTCAGGGATCCACGGGACGTGCTCGTTTCATACGCACATTTTATTCCAAAGGTGCCAGCTCACCATCTCTATGAAACGTTTATGCAGGAAGAATTTACGCACAACGATCGGATTCAATTTCTAATCGAAGGGGGCGTTCCGATCACGCCTTTTGTTGCTGTGCAACCTCATTTTGCTGAGTGGTACCGAAGTTTTAGTGAGTGGATGGGGCGTCCAAACGTTCACTCTGTTCGATTTGAAGACCTGATGTCATCAGAAGAGAACAGAAGAAAAGCCACTGGTGAGATCATTGATTTTCTTTGGGGTGATACAGCTCATAGTTACAATCGCGAAGAACTGATCACGAAAATGACGGCAAACATCAAGCCACAAGAATCCGTTACGTTCCGAAAAGGGAAAATCGGTAGCTGGCGTGAAGAATTGAACGGTGAGCTTGAAGCGCTATTTATAAAGCATGCAGGGCAGTTGTTAGATGAATTGGGGTATGGGAGATAATCTAAATCCCTCTCTGTTTTTTCCACTTATCAGAACATGGTTATTTTAGGGAAAATGAAACTTTCTATAAGCAAAGTGTCTTTCTGTGAGAGACACTTTGTTACTTTTGTTTGTGAAGGGGGTCAGTGAGCTTACCCCTGTCAAGTAGACAAGGAAATTATGAGGGTCAGGCAGCTAGTAATTGTGATTTTCTATACTGAATCGGTGACCGCCTTCCCAATTTTCGTTGCCGACGTCGATTATTGTAATGATGCATATATGCATTGATGACGTTATGTACTTCTTCTTTGGTTTTCGTTCGATGTATGCGCATTGACTCTTCTTTAAGACGTCCAAAGAAACTTTCAATTGGTGCGTTATCCCAACAGTTTGCTTTACGAGACATGCTTTTCACCAGTCCTTTTTCTTTCAGAAGGTTGGTATAAGCTTTGGAAGTATATTGATGGCCCTGGTCACTATGAATGATGGTTTCTGAGACATTCTGGTGAACTAGGGCTTTATTAATTGTACGTAGAACCAGATGGTTATTATTTTCTTCGTGGATATGGTAGCTAACCACTTCATTTGAATACAAATCTAATATGACAGAGAGGTATAGACGCTTTAAGCCGGTTGTTAAATAGGTGATGTCTGTAACCCACTTTTGATTGGGTTTATCAGCCTGAAAGTCCCGTTTGAGAATATTCTCTGCCTGATGTCCTTCATGGATAATCGTCCGTTTCTTCTTGAAAATCTGCGCTTGTATGCCCAACTCTTTCTGAAGACGATACACGCGTTTTGAGTTGATTTTTTTGTAGTATACGGCATTGATTTCATCGGTTAGTCTAGGGTAGCCCAGAGTGTGATGAAAGGACTGATCAAGTTCAAGAATCCATTCTTTTAGAAATTCGTCTTCCAGTTGTTTGGAAGTGAGAGGTTGATTTTGTCTCTTTCTCCATTTGTAAAATCCACTTCTAGACACTTTAGAAATAAAGCAGAGATCCGTGATGGAGTAGGAGTTCGATAACTCTTCTATCATCTTGTAGTAGTGACGTTTGGTTAGTTCGACCCCTCCTTCCGTAAGGCGATTAACTTTTTTAAATAAGCGTTCTCTGCTTCTAAGAACGCCACACGTTCATTGGCTTCCCGTGGCTCTTCCCACTGTTCTGTTGAGATAACTTCGGTTCTTTTCTTTACATTTTTCTTGATTGGCTTCTCTGATTTGGGTCTTGGCGTGAAAGCGTGTGTTCCTCGTTCTTCTTTTTCCTTAATCCATCGACGAACACTTTCATCAGAAGGAATATCGTAGATCCTTGCGATACTCAGGTAACCTAGCTCTGGATGATCGTGATAGTACTGAACGATCTCTTCTTTGAATTCTTTTGAATATTTAACCATGTGCTTCACTCCTTAAGGTTTCAACGTAACACCCTCATTTATTGAGTGTCTACCTTAAGGGGATAATCTCACAGGCTCGCGCCTGACCCCTTTCTCTTTTTTCGTTTAATAGGAATCCTCCAATCGGGGTAGCATACGAGTAACTAGACCTATGAAGGAGGAACGGTCATGACCATGAAGCTCGTTACGATTGCTGCTTACTTGTATTTGCTCGCCTCTTCACTCCTCTTCTCAGGAGATATGTCGAGTACTAATGATGTACTGATTGCCCCCGCCGGCTATACGTTCGCGATTTGGTTATTGATTTATTTACTTTTGCTCATTTCACTCGTTAGACAATTTACAGCGAGTGAGTGTGATCAGGCCTTGTATGTGAAAGTTTCCTATCTTTTTGCATTCAGCATGCTGCTATCAGGAACAGCTCTCCTTGTAAGTAAATCGGTTGCGCTTTTGTTTATCGCGGGTTCATTGATTACCCTGTCTATCCTTTACGCTATTATTACGAAAAATTCTGAGCGCTCTTCCTTTTTTAGCGTACCGTTCTCTTTCTATCTCGCTTGGACATCGATTGCAACGATCGTGGATGCATTCGTCGTCGCTCAAGAAAATAACGTATCGCTGATTTTTGGTATGAATGAGTTAACCTGGACGATTATCATTCTCATTATCGGTGCAGGACTTGCGGTTTACTTCAGCCTTTACAACGACGATTTGATCTATCCAATCGTGTTTTTATGGGGCTACTTTGGCATATTTGTGAAAGATGATAAACCAGTGCAGCTGACGTACACGCTCAGTATTTTAATTATTGGACTTGGTGTGTTTGTGATTTGGAAAGTAGTGCGTGAGGTGCGTGGGCGGAGAGTGAGAGCGGAGGCGGTTTGATGGAGAGGTCACGTTAAAATGGGGGACAGGTGCGAACCTGGCCCCCTTCTCCCTTAGCTATGCTGCTTTTCTAAAATGGTTTTAACGAGCTGCTCATAACTCTCTTCCACTCTCGTTACCCCGCTAGTATGGTAGAAGGTGCTCGCTTCTTTTGCGTTATGGAATCCATCTTCATTGAATAGGTAAACCGGGGTTTCTCGACCTAACGCAATCCCAAGTTCAATATGAGTTCCCTTTCCTCCTGGAAGCAGAACAATTAGGAAATCAGCTGTTCTTACTGCCTCTAATTCTGCTTCTCCGATTGAAGCAAGTTCATCGAACGTAGCGGCTTTTTCATTTTTCGTCCAATCGTATGTATGCTTGAAGCCGTGACGTTTTAATTCTGAAGCGAGTGTTTGCACGTGTTGTTTGTTTTGAAAACTCGATGCAATGTAAAATTTCACTTTGCTTTTCCTCCGTTCTCATTCCGTTGTGAAACAGAAATCCGTTTCATTTGTTTTCTCAACCGGATGCTAACTGTTTTTGGATTACATTTTTCAATTTCCGTTCTTTTCGATCTTCATACATCGGTGATTTTTTAAGCTTTTTTATGTTCATTTTTCCAATTACATATCGTACAGAAGAATTTTCTTGAATTAACTTGTTATATTGAGGTTTCTCAATAAGCTCAACGAACCAGCTATATGCCATCAATGCGGCAATATTTGCTTCAATCCGCTGCCCATCTGGAGGATCTCTCCAGAAAATAAGATCACCCGTTAATCCTAAAATCTCTAAGAACAATTCCAACTCCTCGCCCCCTCTAACAATATGATTTTACATTTTTGACCAATCTTTATATAGATACGAATGAGGAGGTCGTATTGTTTCATAAGTTTGAGGATGTAAATAAGCTGAAGTGTCCTCAATGTAGGGACTTTTCAGCTTATTTTGGTGGTTTTGTCTTTATGGGGGGTCTGACTCGCACCTGACCCCTTTCACTCTTCTCTCCACACCTTATCCGGCACAAGGCTCCCACCTGTTGCCCATACAAGATGCGTACCACGCAAACTCTTCCCATCTACCGCTGTTACTTGTGGCCCGCTCATTCCCGCGAGAGCTGAAGGCTCAAGCTTAATTTGCTCGGTTTCATAAACCCAGCGGAGCATTTCTTTCATTCGCTCATCCGTGACGGTGTAAACACCATTAAGAATCGGTTGAACGACGCGTCCAACAAAGCCTGATGGTCTTCCTACAGCAAGACCGTCTGCCGCAGTCATGTTGTCGATCCCAAAGTCTTGAACGGACACTTGATCATGTAAACCTGTCATTAAGCCGATAAGCATTGACGGGGAGTGTGTCGGTTCTGCAAAGTAGCAGTGCACGTGTTCTCCGAATACCTGAGAAAGCCCGAAAGCAATGCCGCCAGGGCCGCCGCCTACTCCGCATGGAAGATAAACGTGAAGCGGGTTCTCAGCGTCCACCTTTATGCCTCGCTCATCAAACTGCTTTTTCAAACGAAGCGCTGCTACTGCATATCCGAGAAAGAGGTCTTTTGAATTTTCGTCATCAATAAAATAACAAGTCAGCTTCTTCTCGCACTGCTTCCGGCCTTCTTCTACCGCAGCCCCATAGTCTGCTTGATGCTCCACAACTTGAACGCCTTTTTCGCGAAGAAGGTCTTTCTTCCATTGCTTTGCGTCACTCGACATATGGACCGTGACATTAAAGCCGAGTTTCGCTGACATAATCCCGATGCTTAAACCGAGGTTTCCGGTAGAGCCTACCGCAATCGAAAAGGCTGAGAAGAACTCAGTGAACTTTTTGTCAGCTAGAATGGAATAATCGTCATCTTTCGTTAAAATCGCATGTCCAATCGCAAGTTTTTCTGCATGTTTGAGTACTTCATAAATGCCACCACGTGCCTTAATGCTGCCGGCGATTGGAAGAATATCGTCCCGTTTTAGAAGAAGATCCCCTGGAATACTGATCTCTTCTTCTTTCTCAAGTTTTGCTTTCATCTTGCTAATATCTGAAATTGGAGATTCAATGATGCCATTCGTTTCTGGGAATACTTTGCGGAAATAAGGAGCAAAGCGTTTCATACGAGCTTCCGCATCTTGGATGTCTGTCATCGAAAGCTCAGTTGTTTGAGCCATTTTTACTTTTTGCGGATTTCTCCAATATACTTCTTTTAATTGAAGAAGGTCGTTTAATAATGGATGGTCACTTTTCCACTGTTTAAGTGTTTTTCCGGCTATGGTCATTGTTCCTTCACTCCTTTACTGTAGTCGGGGACAGAGAGGGGTAAGCTCACAGGCACCTCTCTGATCCCCACCCCAATTATATCTGGTAAACACTGTAAAAACAGGGGTTTTAGGTGATCTTATGAATAAAAAAACCAGCAAAAACGTCCGCGATAGGTGGACACTTTTGCTGGTTTTGTCTTTAAGCGGGGTCAGCTCACAGGCACGTACCTGACCCCTTTTAAAAAAATCAATGCGCGCGCTTCGCCCCTAAATACCTCGGTGCCCAGTAGCTTGATGTCATGTCGCTAATGGTGACGCCTGTTGAAGAGCCGGCGTGGATAAATTTATTATTTCCGATGTAGATACCTCCGTGTGACGCACCTGGTTTGTATGTTGTGAAATACACGATATCTCCTACGGATGGAGAGCTGACAGCTGTTGTAACGTTCCACATTTGTGCCATTGTTCTTGGCAAGGATACGCCCTGCTTGTTAAACACATAGACGAGGAATCCGCTGCAGTCAAAGCCCTGTGTTGGCGTGTTTCCACCCCACACATAAGGAACACCTATGTATACAGATGCATCTGCAATAAGGTCCATCACGCTAAAGTTGGAACTGCCGCTCCCGCTTCCGCTGTCCCCATTGCTATTCCCTTCATATCCAGTCGATTGCTTTAGCTTTTCCCATGTTGCTGGTCCTACAACTCCATCAACCGTTAACTTGTTACGTGATTGGAAGTTTCGAACAGCTTGCTCTGTGCCATTTCCAAAATCACCATCAAGTGGACCTCTGTATAAGCCAATCGCTTGTAATTTAGACTGAAGCTCTTTCACAAGTGATCCTGTTGAGCCTTTTTTTAACAAATCACCATAATCTTCTCCAGTTGAAGGGGATGACTCGACTTTATCTGTTAAGCCGTCAAGCGCATTCATTGTTTCCTTTGTTGCAGTGCCTGTCACCTGCAGTTTTTTTGCTTTCTGAAAGTCCTTGACCGCTTTTTCAGTGACAGGGCCAAAGTAGCCTGTCGCCTCAACATGAAACGTTCCTGCTTTTTTAAGTTTATTTTGTAGATCCGTTACAGCACTCCCGGTTGAACCAACTTTAAGAACTGTTGACGTCTCTTGCTGACTTCTGGATTTCAAAGCATCGATCGTTTTATCATCAGCAATGCCCGTTGCCTGTAAACCTACGATACTTTGAAACTCTTTGACCGCTTTTTGCGTAATACTACCAAAGATCCCGTCTATGTTATAGGAATAGTAGCCTCGATCTTTCAATAGCTGCTGAAGATTTGTTACGGCACTTCCTCGAGAGCCAACAGTAAGTCCGCTCGTAGGCTTTGCTCCATCCCCACTCTCTGACAGGGCCGATAAGGTTTTACTATCCGCTACGCCTGTTTGCGAAAGTCCCTTTGCCTTTTGAAAATCTTGTACGGCTTTCTTCGTGATTTGACCAAAAATGCCATCTACATTATATGTATAATAGCCTTTTGCTTTCAGCTTTGACTGAAGATCCGTTACTGCACTCCCCCGCATCCCGATGGAAATATCGGAAGAAGAGCTTGATGATTTTGAGCTTGATGAACTTGCGTTTGCAAGGGCATTGAGCGTTGTAGAATCTGCTTTCCCTGTTACGGAAAGCCCCTTTTCTTTTTGGAAATCCTGCACAGCTTTCTGTGTAATTCGACCATAAATCCCATCCACGTTGTAGGAATAGTAGCCTGCCGCTTTCAGTTTGGACTGAAGATCCGTTACCTCTTGTCCGCGGGATCCGATTTGCAAAGTGGATGAAGACGACGCAGCTGACGATTGACTTTTTGATGTTCCTGCTAGCTTCTGAAGGGTATCAGTTGTCGCTACCCCCGTAACCTTTAACCCGACAGCCTGTTGGAACTGGCTGACTGCATCCTTTGTAATTGGACCGTAGTATCCTGTTGACGTGTGGTAAGTAAAGTAACCCTTCGCCTTCAATACATCTTGTAGCTCTTTGACGTCCTGATTATTCATGCCTTGCTTAAGCTCTTGATCCCCAAACGCTGCTTCTACACCATCAGGTTGAACAAACATTACTCCAGCGACAAACGCAGAACCAGTTATTGCTTTCTTGACCAATGAAGGTTGCATCCAGATCCTCCTCATTCCAATTAAATTGCTGTCCTAAATATCGACACTCTGTCTTTACTATCGGCTATAATTCAACAAAGTTTAAGAGATGTCCTGTTATTTATTACAAAAAATAAGAGATACAGGTCAAATTCCCTGTATCTCTTAATATTGGAACGCATCTTTTGTCGCATTATTCCTGATATAAGCGCTGTTCAACTTTTCCGTTAATAGCTGACTGACCGCCTAGCAAGTTGAACTCATTCATCCCTTTCATCGCTTCTACCGTTTCTTTTGGAAGCTCATCAGACTTCACTAGCAAAAGTGGTGCGCCATCTTTCGCCGCTAGCACAGAGCCTGCAAGGGCATCTGCAAAACCAAATCCTGTCGCCAAATAAGCTGATTTAGCTTCTGGATAAAAGGTGGTTTTCACTTTAGCTGCCGTTTCAAACCGATTGGCACCTGAGATACGCTCTGGTGACGGAAGACCTTGATACAATTTTTTTGTAATCACACTTTCACCACCGATGACAACCGTATCATCAATGTTTTTCAGCGCGAGTTTTGTTGCCGCAGGGATTGTCTCTTTATCCACTAACAAAATGGGATAGCCATTTTGCGCAGCATATGGTGCAATCGCAAGGGCATCTGGAAAATTAAGACCATAGGCGATCACCGCTTTCTCAGGATCTCCTCCCATGCGCTTCGCAATTTTTGCGGAAGTATCATAGCGATTATCCCCGCTAATCCGTTCAACCTCTAGTCCGAGTGACTTAATTTTCTTTTCTGTTGCAGGTGAAATTGCGTTAACTCCACCCAAGATAATCGCTTTCTTCGCCTCGAGTCGGTCGATTTCTTCTACCGTTTCTATTGGAAGTTCATTCGTTTTCGCAAGGAGAATAGGCGCTTTTAGTTGATAAGCAAGTGGCGCACCAGAGAGAGCGTCTGGGAAATCTAAACCTCTCGCAATTACGACCGTATCCGCCTTATCATACGTTTTCGCACTCACATTCGCTGCTGTATCAAAACGAGTCGCGCCTTCGATTCGTTTTACTGTGTTCGCTGACGTTTTCACGGTCAATTCTGGGCCATACGTTGTAACATAGCCTTTCTTATCCACCGCTTCTACTCGAAAATCATAGGCTTTATTCGTAGTAAGCCCCTGAACGGTAAGCTTTCTTGTCGTTGCTTCCACTTCTTTTAACACGCGATCATTTTTATAGACGATGTAAGATTCAACCCCAGAAGTGTCTGTCGCCTCAGACCAATTTAATGTCAGTCTGTCATTTTTAATAGAGCTAGCCGTAAGCTCTGCGTTTTTAGCCCATACAGGTGGAAGCTGATCGTCTCCCTGCAGCACTTTTACTGAAACCATCATTGTATCGCTATTCGGATCATCAACTGTAACAGAAACGCCTGAACTAGCCCCTGAATACACTTTGCTATTTGGTGATGTAGAGCTATTAAAGCGACTGTAGCCATTCCCGCTATAATAATGATCGTAGTATAATCGCGTATTTGGATCTTGATCTAGCTCCGGGTAACCCAATCTACTTTCATTTGCTTCTTCCACATCCACCGCTTTATGTGATTCATCTCTATTGTTTTGACGATTTTCCAGCTGCTGCTCATCAATATGCCAGATGGCAATTCCAGGCGACGCCACCTGATCAGCTAAACCGATATCAAAGCCAATAAACTGACGATTTTCAATTAAAAAGTACTCCGATTCATCGGTTGTTTTTAATTTCAATATGGAATAATCGTCAGAAGTAAAATTCCCAACTTCATATGAGCCATTATTTTGCACTTCAATAGGTCGCTCTAAACCAAGCACCATTTTGGACCATGGATCGAGATGAGTTGGATAAGATCCTTCGTACTCATTGTTATGGGTTGTCCAAGAACCGCTTCCCATTAAACTGTGGATGCCAACGCCATCTGAAGTGCCGTCCGTATCATAAAGATCCGGTAGCCCCAGATCATGGCCCATTTCATGTGCAATAATTCCAACGGTTGCCATATGTCCGCCATGTTTCTCCCCAAACATCGTGTAGCCGCCGTTCCCTTGATAAGAGCCTACTTTCACTCCATCAAGGCGGGGAGCTTCGCTTTCATAAAGGCTCGACATATGACCCCAAACCACTTTCCCCGTATCTCCATAACTTGCTTCACCACCGGATACAATGGTGACAATATGTAATTCCTCCGAAGAAATAGAACCGTCTTTATTTTGGTCAAATTGAGCATAGTTTACTTTATCATTCGATGCCTTTAGCGCATTCTTAATGATTTGTGAATATGTACTATCTGGATTTGTTGCCGTCTCAGGACGAGGGTGAGCATACGGTAGTGTTACCCTTACGATCCCATCATTTGTTCCGCTTGATTCGGCAGCCCCTTTAAATCCGAGCTTTCCTTTTGAAACTTCATCATAATAGTGGTTTAGCGTACTCCCACTAGCGCCAAAGAATCGGTTACGCCAGTCTGCATCTGAATAAGTGATTTTTGCATCGCTATATTCAACTAATAAAACAAGCGTGTCCTCCTTCGCTCCTGCACTCAATAAATCAAATGAATCATCCGCATTTGGAATCTCCTTTTGCTTTGTATTCATTCCTTCAGTCGGTTGGAGCTTCTTCACATCTTCAAGCTCTGCCGCGTCAGAAGGCTTTTTATTAATAGCAAATCTAGCTTGTGTAACTTCTAGATTTTCACCAACAATACGAGTGTAATACCAGTATTGGTCTTCCCCTATTTTAATCACAGATTCATCGTTCGCCGTCCACCAATGAAAATTTTCACTGCCGCTGAGTGACGCCTCAAATGTCTCTCCTGATGGCTGAACGAGCTCCTGCGTTTCTTGTAGCGCAGGCATCGCATTTGCCTTGCCTGCTCCCAAAATGATGAACAGACTACATAAAAGTAAACCGATTCCATAGATGCTTTTCTTCATCCTGCTCCCCCTATAGTTGACCAAAGTGTTTCAGTAGATTTTATACTCTACAAGTCTACCATTAGGGAGTGAAAAATTGCCATAATTCTGCAATTTTCGGTAACAAAAGGGACCAGCTCGTAAGCTGATCCCTCAGAAATCATTCTTCGACTATTCAACTCCAATAAGCTCCCTTTCAATGGAAGGACTAACCGCTTTCGGACCTCCTAGAATCGTAAAATGATAGATGCCTAACTTTTCTTTTGCTCCAATGACCGCATCCTGCATATTATATGGATCTACTAACAAAAAACTACTGTCCCTTTTGGCAGCAAGAACACTTCCGGTTAGCGCATCTGCAAATTCAAGACCCGTTGAGACAAAAGCCTTATGCGATGGATTTAATTCCATTGCAATAATTGAAGCTGTTTCATAACGATTCTTACCCCCGTATCGCTTTGCTTTTGGTAACTTTTCGAAAAGGCTTTCCGAAATAACAGCCGTACCGCCCACAGCAATGCTCTCAGGATATTGTTTGAGAATTTCGGCCGTATCTTCTGGGAGTTCATTCTGTTTTGCTAGCAAGATGGGATACGTATTTTCCGCTGCGTAAGAGGCAATCGCAAGAGCATCTGGAAATTTCATACCGTTCGCAATAACAGCTTTATTTGATGGAGGAAGACTCACTGCAATCATTGCAGCTGTTTCATAGCGATTCGCTCCTGCTATTCGTTCAACTGGAATTTTCATTGTGCCTAATTCATCTTCCACATCTTTGGAAAGAGCCTGCTCTCCTCCAAGAAGAATCGCGAACTCTGGGTCGAGTCGTTCAATCTCATCCTTTACAATTTTATCAAGACCGTCAGAGTGTGTTAATAAAATAGGGGAATTTAAATCATAGGCAAGCGGAGCACCAGCTAACGCATCAGGAAAATCATCGCCTCTTGCTATCACAACTCCTTGCGCGCTTTGCTTCCAGCCTTCTTGAGAAATTTTCACTGCTGTCTCATATCGATTAGCTCCAGCGATCCTATTAACGTTTGTTGGCAAATTTAATTTCACTTGCTCCCAAAATTCATCGGCGATCGCCATGTAACCCGCTGCCGATGGATGAATGTTTTTAGGATTTGGCAAATAGGTTGCATAATCTGTTGAAATGGCATCATAGGTGGGAACGTAGTGGCTGAATGAATCGGACGCGATCTGCTTAATGATCCCATTCACTGTCTTTGTCAGTTCAACGAGCGAACGCTGTTCCGCCTCAGGGAATGCGTAAAAACCATTGTAGTATCCCATTAAATAAACATCCGCGGACGCATTAACGCTTCTTATAATTCCCATAATAGCAGCGTAATTTTCCGATAGCTCAGTGATGATCTTTTTGACTTCTTCTGGGTTCTTCAATCGTTCCGGTTCCGAACCGAGTACTTGAAGAAAATCGTTCGCACCGATCGTAATCGTTATCATATTTTTGGAGGCGATCTTAACTTGCATGTCACGATCCATCAAAGCGTTCAACAAATCTTTAGAAGTCGCTCCAGGCACCGCAAAAGGTTTTTCGTAGCTTCCTAATAAACCTACGCGATCTATATCCTGAGCTATGTAGTCGGCATAACTTAAACCGAGAGTATTGTTCGACATGACGCCAGCCGCGAGTGAATCACCAAGGGCAGCATAATAAACATTGTTTTTTTCTTCATCGAGACTTGCAGTGGCGAAGGCTTGAGACGGCATGATCATGGCGAACACGAGAACCATTAGCAACAGCGGACTGATTTTTCGCTTTCCCGACCTCTTCAATCAGAACCCTCCCCAAAAATAATTCGTTATAACGAATCGTTACGTATACAATTAGCTTTCCTTTCTTCAATACCTGCCTATTCATAAAATAAATATCAAAAAGCGCGGGAAATGTTCCCCGCGCTTTCGTAATGAATAGATTACTTTTTGAGCTGATCTAAAATGTCGTTACTTACAGCATTTTCTCCACCAAGAACGTTGAAGTCATAAGCTTCCATGTCCTCGATCGCTTCTGCTGTTTCTTTCGGAAGCATATTCGGCTTCACTAATAGCATTGCAGCATTTTGTTTCGCTGCAAGAACAGATCCTGAAAGGGCATCAGCAAAGTTCATGCCAGTGGAAACGTAAACGCGTGCTGAAGAGTTAAGGCTTGTAGCGATATCAGCCGCTGTACCGAAACGATTGTCTCCTGCATAGCGATCTTCAGCATGTAGCTTCTTATCTAGCTTACCGTTAACAGCTGTTTCGCCACCCACGATGATCGATCCATCAATGCCTTTAAGCGCATTGCTAGTTGCAGATGGAATTTCATCAGCTTCTGTTAGTAGAATTGGATAACCTTTCTGTGCAGCGTATGGTGCAATTGCAAGAGCATCTGGGAAGTTCATGCCGTTTGCTACAATCGCTTTATCTGGAGATCCACCAAGACGCGCTGCAATGTTTGCAGCTGTATCGAATCGGTTGTCCCCTGCAATACGCTCAACATCGATTCCCATACCTTCAAGCTGGAACTTCACGTAATTGCTTACTGCACTTGTGCCACCAAGGATAATGACATCTTTCGCACCAAGACGTGCAATTTCTTCTTTCGCCATTTTATTCAGTGATCCGCTTTCTGTTAAAAGAATTGGCGCATCGTATTTATAAGCAAGTGGTGCTCCTGCTAGTGCATCCGGGAAGGAATCGCCACGTGCGAGAACAACCGTATCTGCAGTCTCCCAGCCTTCTTGCGAAATTTTCACAGACGTTTCATAGCGCGTTTCACCCTGGATACGCTCAGCATCTGCTTCAACGATACGTGCTTCGTCTTTCGCTTTAACTGTTCCAATTTCATCGAGATACTCTGTAAATACTTCAAAGTCTACGAAGAAAAGTTCGTTCATACGTCCGTCAGCGGCAGCTTCACCCATTGCATCGTATCCGTCTCCACCTTGAGCGATATAAGCGTTAGTTGCTACAGTGTAAGTCGCTTCTGGGTCAATATCTTCATAGCCGTTTTCTGTTTTCACATTTACATCTAGAATTCGTTCACCAGAAGGAAGATCTTTATCAAAGGAATACCGAAGCCCGGCTACTTGAGCAAAGCGACCTTCCTGCGTTTCCACACCGCTTACCCCATGTTCCAATGAATCAATGATTTCTGCACCAGTCATATCTAGCGTAACGAGGTTGTTTCCGAAAGGCATCGTTGTGAGAACTTCTCCTAACGTAATTGGCCCTTCATCGATTGATTCACGGATTCCTCCGCCGTTTGTGATTGCGATTGTTGCATCAGTAAACTGCTGAGCTTTGTAAAGCATGCCGTCAGTAATTAAGTTTGCTAGATTCGTTTCACCTGTTCTTACAGATGCACGTTTTCCATTAAGATAAACATCAGATTGACCGACTACTTCTTTCTCAATTTCCTCGAGTGGTTTTTTCAGTTCATCATAAAGAGCTTTTGCTTCTGCGTTAGGTTCGAACTTACTTTTACTACCCAAATCAAGAAGTTCATTATCCCAATCCGTTAGCACGCCTTCTTCGTTAAATGTCACTTCAAGATCACCTAAGAAATTGCTATATTCATTTGCTTGTACAACTAGAGTTGGATCTTCAAATGTATCAACTACAACCGCTTCTTCAATTTTCGTGTGGCTATGACCACCAACAACCACGTCGATGCCTTCTACTGATTTAGCTAGCTCAACTTCAACCGCTTTTCCGAGGTGAGTAAGAGCTACGATTTTGTTTACGCCTTTATCCTGGAACATTTTGATCATCTTTTCAGCTTGCTCCTGATGATTTTGGAAGGAAATCGTTTCGCCTGGGCTTGATAGCTCATCTGTTGATTCAATCGTTAGACCGAACACACCCACTTCTTCGCCGTTTACATCAAGGATAACGGCTGGATAGATGGTACCATCATCACCAGTCATCGCCATTTCATTTTTATATAGAGGGCTAAGATAAGGATCTTTGCTGTAATCAATATTTGAGCTTACGATCGGGAATTTCGTTTGCTTGACGAATTCAGAGAACGTCTTTGGACCTTCATCAAATTCGTGGTTACCCGGTACCATCGCGTCGTATTTCATAATATTCATGAACTGAACATCAGCGAGACCTTTGTATTTATTGAAAAAGAGGGTACCAGAGAAAACATCTCCAGCGTCTAATAAAATGGTATTGGCGCGAGCTGCACGAATTTCTTCTACAGCTGTTACTCTTTTTGGAGCATTATCAAGGTGCGCATGTGTATCATTTGTATGCATAATTGTAAGATCGAAATCGCCTGCTGCTTCTACAGGTGACGGTGATGCTGCTGCAATCCCCATTGCTAGTGCTGCTGTTGATAGAACACCGAAAAGAGGTTTTTTCATATTCATGTACGTAATCCCTTCCCTTTCGAAAACTCAAATTTTGTCGGAATGCCTCCGCGATTTTCATTATATACTAGACTACTAGGTGAATGGTCCTTTTTGTCGCAATAGTTAACATATTCAAAACATTACTTTATAACTAGTTTCATAGAAAAGGAGAAGGCGGAGAATTCCCGCCCTATCCTTACTTTAGTTGTTCTTTAAATCGTTCATAACATCATCACTTACAGCGTTAGGACCGCCGAGGATATGGAAGTTATGAATGTCATTTTCGTCAATTGCTTCTGAAATCTTCTCAGGAACTTCATCTTTCTTCACAAGAAGGATCGCAGCATCTTCTTTTGCTGCAAGGACAGAACCAGTTAGCGCATCCGCAAATTTCACACCAGTGGCTACAATCGCTGTATCCGCATCAGGTGTTAGAACGGTTGCGATAGCAGCTGACGTTTCATAACGAGTATCTCCACTAATACGAACTGGTTTGGAAAGAATGTCTACAATTTCTTCACTGATCGCACTTTCTCCACCAACAACGATTTGTTCGTCCGTTGAATTTAAAATTTTCTTCGAAACAGCAGGAAGCTGATCGTCATCTGTTAGCACGATTGGGTAGCCATTTTTCGCTGCATACGAAGCAACAGATAGGGCATCTGGGAAGTTAAAGGCATTCGCCAGGATCGATTTTTCAGGCGTCCCGTCAAGCTTCGCTGCAATGTTCACAGCTGTTTCGTAACGCGTTGCTCCTCCGATACGATCTACTTTTAAACCAAGACCTTTTAGTTCATATTCCGTGTATGAAGAAATCGCTGAGGTACCGCCAAGGATGATCGCTTTTTTCGCGCCTAAACGTTCGATTTCTTTCTTCACAGCTGGATTTAGCTTATTCTGTTCAGTTAAAAGAATCGGTGCATCATATTTGTACGCAAGCGGTGCTCCTGCAAGGGCATCCGGGAACTCATCGCCTCTTGCGATCACTACTGTTTCAGCACTTTCCCATCCCTTTTTCGAAATTTCTACTGCTGTTTCGTAACGTGTGTCTCCTGAAGTGCGGTCAACGCTGTTGTTCATTTGAATCTTCGCAAGCATTGGATCGTGGTCACTTGCGCGGCCATCTGCTTCACTAAAATCAGAGTTAATGTTAATGCTATCAATCATCGTACGGTTTGCTAGATTGTTCGATACGAGAATATGATCGAGCACCTGCGCATTTCCTTGATAGTTGTAAGAATAGCGTTGTTCTGTTGGAAGCTTTTTGACCATATTTGTTAGTACGTCGCCTTCTAGCGTTTGGATTGGCTTCGAAAATTCAAAGTCATTCAAGTCACCTAGAACAACAACGTTGCCACCATCCATCTTCGTCACTACGTCATTTACGAAGTTGTTTAAGATTGACGCCTGTTTCACACGCTGTACTTCACTTCCTAATACAACAGGATGCTCAGCACCAAATAGTGCGCCATCTCCGCCTTTTGAATTAAAATGGTTCGCTACAACCACCACTTTTTCACCATTAAATTCAAACTCAGCTGCAAGTGATTTACGGGAATCTTCAAACGCTTCATTTGTTGGATCAATGCGTCCAGGATTAAGCGTTAGTCCGTTTTCATCGACGCCAACTGAAGTTGTTGCATCACCAGGTTTCTTCTCAGAGAAATTAACGCGTTCAGGATTATAGATGAACCCAACGCGAATATTTCCACCAGGCTGTCCGCCATCTGTTTTATCCTCAGGTGCGATTTCAGTAAACTTGTATGTTGGGCCACCTGCTTCTTCAATCGCTTGAATAATCGCTTCATATGATTCGTTTGCACTTGTCGTGCCGTCATCTGTAGGACCATTGTTATCTTGTACTTCGACTAAACCAACGATGTCTGGTGTTTTCATGTTCTTTACAATCGATTCAGCAATTTTGCCTGTTTTCTCTTCCCCAACACCAGGATAGTAGTTTTCAATGTTATAAGAAGCAACAGTTAGATCGCCTTCTGATGACTCCATTTTCGTTACTTCACGTTCTGTATTACCATCAATCACAGATGGGAATGTGCCCGTCGGACGGATTTTGAAATTACTGTAATCGTAGCTCACGATTCCAGTGACGGAGCCATCGAGACGATCACCAGTCGTTACGTCAATATCAATGCCATCAACGTCAATTAAGAGACGTTCAGGGTTTGGATCGTCTGCAGAAAGCAGCAGTCCGTTAGCACGAGTAAGAAGTTGATCTTCACTTGTGTTTACGTATACAGGAAGCTCATCGTATTTCACCGGCCCTGTTACGTTTGCATCTGGAATCTCAATAAGCATTCCTTCAAGACTTTCATAAAAGTCCAGTCCATCTGTTTCAGGATCAAAAGATTTCATTTCGTCATCTTCTACGATTTCAGTTGGAGGCGTGCGGTCTGTTCCGATTACGATCGCTTCTGGCAATGTGTTATCGGAAGAAGCAACTGTAATGGAAGAGGCAGTAATTTGAGTAGTGAGAAGGTCTTTCGCGTCACTATAACCACCTTCTTTATACTCTTTCACCTGACCGTCTACTTCTACTTTGTCGCCAACGTTTACGCCAGCGCCGCCGCTTTTATAAACATAGATTCCTTCTGAAGTGGCGTTGCTATCGTCGGGATTTACTTCTTGCATGTAGAAGGCGTTATTGCCGTCTTTTGCCGTAACGATCCCAGCAATTTTCGTAACAGCCATTCCTTCATAAGGAGAATTGTGGTCTGAACCTTGAATATCGTGAATGCTAATGCCATCAGCAGACTTTAAAACAGTGTAATCAAAAGTCGCGACTTCACTTAATTTATTGTCTTTAGCTGCGACAGCTTTAATCGTTGTATCTTCAGTTAGTTCAATTGGCGCTGAGTATTCTGTACTTTCAGCTGTCGGTTCGCTGCCATCTGTTGTGTAATGAACCGTCGCGCCTTCTTCTGCTGTTGCAAGCTTCACCATCGTGCCTTCAATAACAGAACCTGAGGCAGGATTCGCCGTTACTGAGAAAGCTGTTTCGATGACGTCAGCCGCACTTCTAGGTACGAGTTTGTATTCGTTATAGTTGTAGTCAATAACACCTTTAAGAATTTCATAGGTTTTACCTACTTCAAGTAGGGATTTATTTGTTGGTTTAATGACAAATTCACCTGAAGCGTCTTCAGCGGTGAAATTTCCATTGCTATCGACTGACTTAACAGTGACATCATTAAATTGAGTGAATGAAGCTTCATGCTGTTCACCGTTATCTTTGGAAAGATCAGTGGATTTGAGTGACTGAGGGGACGGGATACCTTTGTCTTCCGTTGTGATGGCTACATTAGAGGCACTAGTTTGTACTTGCTGCATGCCAAAATAATCTGACATGGCGCCTTCTACAGTTACTTCATCACCTGGTTGAGCCGTAATGCCTGCAGCACGCACAATAATGGCAGCAGTGTCATCCTGGATAAACAAGTTCGTTTGGCCACCCGTTTCAAAGGAAGCTGTGGCAATGCCTTTTATTTTTACTTGTGTACCATTTGCTACTTTTCTAGCATCAGTGATTGTTGAGAGCTCGATAGGTTCTGGATCTGGGCCTGGGTCGGGAGCTGTTCCATCAGGAAATGTGTAAGCTGAAGGCTCTTTGAGTCCCGGAACACCGTAGTACGTTGCGAGGTTTCCAGTGATTTGGATCTTCTTCCCTTTGTTTTCAGGATGAGCGATTAAATTAAGGTCATCTCTTAAAGATCCTTTTGGTAGTTGTACTGGAATAATATTTTCTGCTTGTGTTTCATTGGCAGAATCTGCAATAGCAATATTTGTGTCTACGTTATTAGCATTTTCTAAGTTGTAAGATGGTCCGTTAGAAGTTGTGCCTACAATATACCCTTCTACTGTTGCAGAACCAGTATTATTTGCGATTGCTTCACTAACGGTAATTGTTCCTTCAGCAGAAGCAGAAAGCTGTGAAACTGGTAATGCGAAAAAGCTAAGAACCATTGAAAATATTAGCGCAAAGCTAATAAAACGACTGGTTGACCTTCGTTTCAAATTTCATCCCCCCGGATATGTAGTCGAATTTTGGTGATGATACCACCAATTGTCAGTATACAATAACTTTTGACCCAGATGTGTAAAAATAGCGTAAATTGTCTAAATTTAGATGACGCTTTCATTTTGTGGTAGGGGGGTCAGGCGCGAGCCTGACCCCCTTCACATACAAAACCGCTGTTTTCGCTACTTTTGTCCGCGCTTACGGGACACTAATTGTTCCTTGAAAACTCTTTATTTAATTTTTCGCATTGTAAAGAAACGGTGAAATTAATATATAACGATAGATTTCACTTTTCTTTACCCTTTCATTTTTTATTAACATACTAGTCTTAAGAACTAGTTTTTTGATCACAAAGAAAAACCATCCTATCGATGGCTCGATTGGATGGTTAAGAGGCAGGTTTATCTTCTTCTTTCTTACATCTCTTCCCTGATGGGTTGGATCCATCATGCTCTAGTCGGGGGAGATGATCTTGAAGATCCTTGAGGGATCATTACACGTTAGTCTAGCGAGGAGTATACTAGTTTGGTGACTCAAGAGTATATGGGTTTTCTAATTCGTTTTCAATTGAATGAAAATCAATATAAGGGCGTATACCTTGCTTCATTAGACAGTTTGTCCCCTGTCTAAATCGAGCATCATTGCTATTGAAAACAGAGACGTTTCTTGCTTGCTTCCGCGCAAAGTGAGCTGTCGTCATAGCACCACTTTTCACTTTAGCTTCCATAATCACGAGATGACTTGACCATGCACTGATTAACGCATTTCGCTGAATAAATTGCTTTGGTGTAGGTGCTGTGCCAGGTGGATACTGCGATATGACAGCGCCTTCAATTGATATTGCTTCGAAGAGCGAGCGGTGCTCTTTCGGGTAACAAGCATCAACTCCATTTGCAACAAAAGCAATCGGATGCCCACAATTTGCGAGGCAGGCAGTGTGAGCAGCATGATCGATTCCTTTAGCGAGACCACTAATAACAGGGATGTTCAGGCTTGAGAGTTTGGTGGATAACTCTTCCGCAGCACATCGTGCATGGTTAGAACAAGAACGGGAACCAACTATGGCGACAGAAGGTAAGCTTGGCTTGATATGACCTTTGTAATATAAGAGAACAGGCGATTCAGGAACATTTTTTGCATAAACAGGGTAAAGCGGGTCATCTCGGGGTAATAGCCAGATCTCCTTTTGCTGAACAAGTTCGAGAATGCGCTTTGGTTTCTCAAGTGAACGGGTAGCCATTATTGCTTCACGTGCAAGGCGAGAGATTCCACGGACATTTTGAAGTTCAGAGAGAGAGGCATCATAGACTCGTTCAGGAGTTCCGAAAGCGGTCAACAGCTTTTTTTGTGTCACCGGACCCACATGCGGAATCGAACTTAGCCAGATCCAGCGCTCCATTCGTTCACTTCTCTTTCGTGATTAATTTTTATGGCGGGATTTTTTTCAATTGTTACTCTGGAAGATTAGAGAGCACATATACTTTGCTACCTTTTCGCTCTGGACATTGTTTAACAAGATCTGGTGGTGTTGAGGGTTCACTATTCTCGACATAACGCCGGTAGGCTTTCCTGGCAGGTTCCTGAAAAAGTGAGAGTATGTAATCTGGGAAAGCGTGTGGATTCTTGCGATCAGAAATGTACGCACGATAACTGCTCCACATATAGTCCGCTGGCTTTACTACCATATGGGCTTTAACTGGATTAAGGTGGATGTATTTACTCACGTCAATTTCATAATCAATCGAATCGAGCAGTTCAGCGAAATAGCGACCTTGAAAGACATGTCCTGTGTACTCATATTTGTCGTTGAAATATCTTGCATAGTTGGAGTTGATCACTTTCATGATTTCACCAGGGGGATGATCGAAGGTTTCGATGGAGAGATGCACATGGTTAGTCATGAGACAGTATGCGTGTAGGCGAAACGAAAAAACGAGACGAGCTTGTTCTAAAAGTAATAAGTACTTCAGACGATCAATACGCTCTTCAAAAAGTGGTCCTTTTCGATTCCCTCGACAGATAATATGGTACTTAGCGCCTGGGAACCAATTGCGTTTCTTACGAGCCATTCGAATTGCTCCTTTAGTAAGGAAAATGGGGAATTTCTACCATATCGGGGTTAATAATTGTAGTATACCACCTTTCAAGAATTTGGGAATAGTTAATTTGTAAATTATTCAGAAATATTTTTTAATTCATTTGAAGGAAAATGGAGAGGGAGGTAATAGGGATGAATGAGGGGGTCAGGTACGTACCTGACCCCCTCATTCATCTCCTACCGTTAAACCCTTATCCACTATAGGTTCAATGCAATTGAAGAGTCATTTGCATTAAAAAAGTGTCCACCTGAGGCGGACACTTTCAGAGCTTTTGTCTTTTGATGGGGTCAGGCACGAGCCTGACCCCATTGAACTCCATCAAGCATTGCCTACTTCAACCCCTCCACCACATCATCACTAACCGCATTGACTCCACCTAAAATGGTGTACGTATCTGCTTTTAGTTCTTCAATGGCTTCAGTTGTTTCAGACGGCAAGTCATCTGGCTTTACAAGAAGCATCGCTGCATCTTGTTTGGCAGCTAGAACGGAACCTGTTAACGCATCAGCAAAGTCCATTCCTGTTGCTATGAACACGTGCTGAGATGGGTTAAGTTCAGTTGCAATTGACGCCGCTGTACCAAAGCGGTTTTCTCCAGCATAGCGCTTCGCATCCAGTAGCTTGCTGAACGCTTTTTCACTAACCACCGCTTCACCACCAGCGACGATCGCCTGGTCGACACTGCGCAGGGCTACTTCCGTTGCTTTTGGCACAACGTCTTGCTTTGTAAACAGAATTGGATAACCATTTTCTGCTGCGTAAGATGCCGCAGAAAGGGCATCAGGGAAGTTCATTCCACTTGCTACGACAGCTTTATCAGGGTTACCACCAAGACTCGCCTGGATATTAGCAGCTGTTTCGAAACGATCATCTCCATAGATTCGTTTCACTTTCAAATCGAGTCCTTCTAACTGATAAGCGATAAATTTCGGTACGGCTGATGTCCCGCCAAGAATAATCACTTTCTTCGCACCAAGGCGCTTAATTTCGCTTATGACCGATTTCTCAAGCCCCTTTTCACGCGTTAAAAGAATTGGTGCATCTAATTTATACGCGAGTGGTGCCCCTGCCAGCGCATCTGCGAAGTTATCTCCTCGTGCAATAACAACAGTATCCGCTTCGTCCCAGCCTTCTTTTGAGATTTCCACAGCTGTATCATAGCGATTATCTCCAAATATCCTCACTGGATGCTTCGACTCCGATTCACCAGCATCAGATGTCACTTTCCACGTATATTTCTTTGTATTCTTTCCAATCGCTCCACCATCGTTATTGAAAATCTTAGATTTATTTTCTTCAGATGGTTCAATTGTAATTGGTATTTCATTTTCACCATTTACTAGCTTTACTTCATGTGTGAACGTCATATCCTCATTCACGTTTACTTTCTCACCATTAATTGTTAGGTTACCTTCTTTGATCGCATTTCCTTTAAAAGTAACCGTATCGCCTTCCGAGACGGCACCATTTTCAGGAGAGTTTACGACAACGGGCATATCGATCCAACGGAAAATTTCATCTTGTACAACCATTTTATTACTGCCCTGGTTAGTTACCGTCACTTTAAGGTCTGTACCTTCTGCTCCGTAACCATAGAAGCTGACGTCATCATCAGACTTATCATTACGCGTATGGTCGGCAAGTCCTTCCTGATCCCATGACTCCCCTTTTGCATATTTGTACGTTAAGACCGTTCCTTCTGGGAAAGATTTTTGTAGTTCCCAATCCGGTGATACCGCTCCATTACGAGACATTTCCCATGCACTTGTACTCCACCCATTTTGATCACCAGGCATCGTTACTTTTGCGCTAAGTGGTGTATCGTCAGGCGCATGCACTTTAAATGTTACGTCTACCATCACAATATCCGGAGTTACCGTTACTTTATTAGAAGCGGTTTGATTTCCAGCTTTGTCATACGCTACGATGCGATAGGTGTACGCTTTGCCGTTCTCAACAGCGAAGTCGGTGTACGTCATCGCTTCTACATTATCTAGAAGTTCAACCGTTTGACCATCCCGCTCAACCGCTAATAAGTAAGGGGTGTCAGCTCCTTCAAGTGCCCAGTTTAATGTTACCTGTGCAGATTCCTTTAACGGCTCTTCAAGCTTCACAGCATCTGCAGGGGCCTTCATATCATCCTGATCTTGAGAGAACGTGACTTCTTCTGTATTCGTTGTTTTCCACGTAGCTCCACGGTCAGTTGAAAAAGCAAGTCGGTAAGCGTATGTTCCTTTCTCAATTGGGCGGAATTCCGCTTTAAATCCATTAGCCTCTTCTTCCTGTCCTGTGTAAGTCGCTTTAGACTCTTGCCACTCACCGTCATGCTTTACTTGAAGTTTTCCAATTAATCCTTTTGCAAGACCTGATTCCGTTGCGCCATCTATTTTTACACTGGCTTCGATTGCGAAAGTGTTAGATAGATCCAGCACTTGATCATCAATGACTGAAACTGAAAAAATTTCGTATTTTCCTTCTTTCCACTCGATGTGCGGAATCGTTGGTTCCTTCGTTTCCACCTTTACCGATTCATTGCCACCCTCATCGATCGCCGTTACGGCAAAAAAGTAAGCTTGGCCATTAGTTAATCCATCAACGGTAAGTTCCTTGTCTTCCGTTACACTCACTTCTTCATACATCGCCCCTTGTAGCGTTGAGCGATACACTTTGTATTTCGCTGCATCTCCTGTCCAAGAAAGGGTTGCGCTTCCTTCTCCAGCAGAAGCTTTCAAGTCGCTAGCCGCTTTTGGTCGCTCAAAATTCTGACCTTCATTAGCAATTAGCATGCGGCCAGTCATCGCAGGAATCGTTACCGAAACCTTACCATCCTTCACCGTTACGCTGTCATCTTTCGCGAGTCCATCTGTAAATGAAATGTTGTTTTTCACAACTTCCTTCACATTTAGTTCAATCGTTTGCGCCTTGGTACCGCGGTTCACTGCAATGATTGCTGCACCGTCATCATTCGTACGAGCAAAAGCATAGACATCCCCGTCTGCATGCAGGGTTGTGAGCTTCCCGTATGCAAGAAGATCTGCATTTTCAGTACGAACAGCTCCTGCAGCTTGATAGTGCTTTACTAACTCTGCATTTTCATCTCCCCACGGATACGTGCGACGATCATCAGGATCTTTAGAACCCGTTACACCTGCTTCATCACCGGAATAAATCGTTGGGGCACCTGGGTAACCCATTTGCAGAACCGCAGCTAGCTTTAAGCGCTGCACGCCAAGCTCGTGATCGTAATTCGGATCAAACTCAGCTCGTTCATACGTGTCAGTTCCGCCACCAAGTACATAGATTGCACGCGGCGTATCATGAGACCCCATTAAATTCATGAGCGCATGAAACGCCTCACCAGGGTAATCCTCTTGTACTGCCATCAACTTCTCATCTGTACTTGCTGCATTCCCATTTTTCAAGAAATCAAGAATAGCACCTTCGAAACGATAGTTCATCACGGAATCATATTGATCCCCAAGGAAGTATTTTGATGCGTCATCCCAGATCTCACCTAGAATCAGCGGCTCTTCCCCATCCTTGAGCGTTGCTCCGGCACCGGCCATTTCTTCAGATTTCAATTCATCACGGAACTCACGCCAGAATTCCATATCGACTTCATTTGCGACATCAAGGCGCCATCCGGAAGCCCCATTTGTTAACCATGATTTCGATGCAGAATCTTTGTCATACATAATGTAATCAGAGAATTTCTCATTGTTTAACTCACTATCATAATTAACTGCGTCTCCTTCAACGCTTTTGATTTCAGGAAGAGAATCATATCCCCACCACGCCTGATAGTCGTAGCGTTCCTTCCCATTCTCATCCTTCACTTTTTCATTTTTGATATTAAACCAGTTATGGAAGCCATATTCGTCATTAAACGTTTGGCCTTCTTTTTCAAGCTGTTTTCGTGCTTCTACTTTCGCATCTTTTTCATTCATGTCCTCGTTATTCATTAGGTCATAAATACGAGACCAATATTCATAAGCCCCAACGACATCGTACTTACCATAGCGATCAAAGTAGATAGAGTCATCCCCAACATGATTAAATACGCCATCCATAATCAGGTGCATGTCACGTTTTTCAAGTTCATCGGTAAATGCTTTAAATTCCTCAGGTGTTCCAAACATTGGATCAATCGTTTTCCAATCCGCTGCATCATATTTATGATTTGATGCTGCCTTCGCAATTGGATTTAAATAAAGGGTATTTACACCAAGGGATTGAATATAATCAAGCTTCTTTTGAATGCCTTCGATATCCCCACCAAAGAAATCGTTACTCCATATCTTGTCTCCATCATAATCTGCACTGTCCGAAAGCCTTGGATTATCGGGAAGCTTTCCCCACTCCTGGTGCTCAATTGGTTCAGGACCACGTGCGGTTTCCTTCGCATCATCGTTTTCTTCATTTCCATTATTAAATCGATCAGGGAAAATTTGATACACAACAGCTTCTTTCATCCAGTCTGGCGTTTCGTATCCTGGATCGAAGACCGTTAATTGATAAAGTTCAGCATTCGTATCAACTGCTTTTCCAACCGCTCCTTGCTTCGTATCTTCTCCATACTCCGCTTTTGCTGAACCATCACGCACGATAAATTTATAGCCGTAAAGTCCTTTTTCTTCAGGCGTTACTTTCGCTTCCCAAAAATCATTCCCATCATTTGTGGCTGCCTTCTCCATTGAGATCAGCTTGCTTGTACCCGTATTTTGATTCTTGATGTAGAGGTCGGCTTTCGCTACATCATCTTTCTTTGCAGCTAGACGTAGCGTCACCGTCTTTCCTTCTTTCACAGCGCCAAACGGAGCACGATAAGCTTCTTCCCATGAGTTATGTAGAAGACTTGCCATATTTACTGCACCATCTGACCCTTCAGCACTATAATCTGTGCTTACTTCTTTTGAATCGGCATTGAAAAAGAACGTGACGTCTGCCTTTTCAATGACGTTCAACTTTGCATTCTCTGCTGGATAATCGTCTCCCCATTTATCGCCAAGCACCACTTTATACTCATAATTCCCTTTTGGTACACTTGTCGTAAAGGAATAGACATTATCAAATTGATCATCAGACAGAAGCGCTGTTGACTGATCAGGGCTCCACTCTGCTCCTGCATCAATGGCAGGCTGGATCGAGCCAACAAGTCTAGGTGATTTTTCTTTTAGGGGTGTGTAAGTAGTTGAATCTGCAATCGCATGTGTCCCATCATGATAATAAAACGTTACTTTTGTTTTCTCATCCAGCGTTAATTTAAGATTGTTTCCACCATCACCATAGCTCTCTCCCCAAGATTGATTGATCGCTATTTTATATTCATAACTCCCTGCTGGAAGTTCACCAGAGAATTCATAAAATCCTCCTCCCATGGCTTCCAACTTTGTTTCCTCAGCTGTTGGATCCCATTCCTTTGAAGCACCGAGCTCGTCCTGCAAATCGCCAACAAGGGTGACAATTCGTTCGTCTGTCACCTCGCCAATCGTAAAGGTACTATTATCGCCACCATTTGGATTTAAAGGATCTTTCATCCATTCATCTCCCACGATAAATTTGTACTGATGAAGTCCATCGGATAGATCATCTATCGTTAACTCCCAGACGTCATCTACCTTCTCGAGTGGAAGTGCCCCTTCCTGCCAATTTGTAAGATCACCTGCAACAAGGACCGATTCTTCGCTCCCATCTCCTTCATAAATAAACGTAGCTGATGATCCGTCTATGACAGGACTAACTGCTGCCGCTTTCACTGCTCCAGGAATAGCTCCAGCAAGCATTTGAATCAAAAGAACGACGACGAGTGACAGTGAAAATCTCCTTCGATTACCCCTTTTCATCCTTTTCCCCCTTGAAAATACGATTAGTGAAACCGTTTGCACAAAACCGTAAATTTTAGGAAACCGTTTGCAGTTATAAATAAAAAATAAGCTAACTGTTCCAAATCCCAGCAAACGCTTTCACAATCTATTTTGCCACAGGATTTGGAAGTAATCAACTTATTTTTAGAAAATTTCATTATTTTTCGTACAGCTCGATCGGTAGACCATCCGGATCATTGAAAAAAGTGAACCGCTTCATTGTGAGCTCATCCACTCTTACATCTTCAATAGAAGATACTCCTCTTTCTGTTAGATGATTAACGGTCTTATCAAGGTCTAATACTTCAAAAGCGATATGTCTTAGTCCCTTTGCTTCAGGATAGCTTGGTCTTTCTGGCGCATTCGGGAATGAAAATAATTCAATTTTTGTATGATCTCCGACGGCAAGATCAAGTTTGTATGAATTTCGTTCTTCTCTGTAAGTTTCCTCGATAACCTTAAGACCGAGTGTATCTACATAGAACTTCTTTGATTTTTCGTAATCTCCGCAAATAATCGCAACATGGTGCACTTTAGTAAACATCTGCTTCACCTCAACCTAAACGATAAGCTGACAATTGAGCGTCGTCAATAAGAAAACCGAGCAGCTAGTCATTATAACAGCGATTCCGCCCCATCTACATACATCTCTGTCCCTGTTACATGACTGGATGCATCAGAAGCTAGAAAGTAAACGACGCCTGCCACCTGTTGTGGCGAACCTGGTTTTTGCTCAAGCGGATGACTTCCTTCAGGATATTCTACTGGAATTTCAATTTCTTCTACACTATCTTTTTTGTCTGTGTTTTGATCAATGTTCGTATCGATTGCCCCAGGGCAAATGGCGTTTACGCGGATGTGATACTGCGCTAGTTCAAGAGCAGCCATTTTCATAAAGGCTACCTGTCCTGCTTTTGAAGTACTATAAGCAGACATACCAAAGTTCGAAAAAGTCCGATTGCCATTTATGGAACTAGTAATAATGATACTCCCTCCATCTTCTTTCATATAAGGGATTGTATGTTTCACCATTAGAAAAGTACTTCTTAAATTTGTTTCAATTGTCTGATCCCACTCATCAACCTTCATTTCTTCAATCGGATTCAGTGTGCCATTAATTCCTGCATTGTTAAACAGAATATCAATGCGTCCCCATTTGTTAACAACTTGCTTCAAACCATATGTAACGCGTTCTTCATCGGCCACATCCACATCAAGGACAAACGCCTCTCCGCCATTTTTTACGATCGACTCCTTCACTTGTTCTGCTCGACTTTCCTTCAAATCAAATAAGCAAACTCGAACGCCTTCGTTTGCAAAGCGTTTAGCTGCGGCTTCTCCAATTCCAGATCCACCACCTGTTATAACGGCTACCTTCTTCATATTTAGCACTCTCCTTTTTTCTGACTATTCCCGTCCACCTATTTTTTAGACAATTTTATATAAAAAAGAGACCCGTTAAGGTCCCTATTGCTGGTTTTCAGTTTCATCATTTGATTTTTGCTCTGTATCGTCCATATCCCCTTCATCCATGTTACCATCTTCATCTTTATCGCCTTCTTCTGAATCATCCTTATTCATTGTATCATCGTCTTCCTGATCAATCGTTCCATCATCTTCGTTAACATTCTCTTCATCTTCTGGTGTATCTTCTTGCATCTCGGGATCTTCTACCGGTCCTTCTTCTTCATTTGCATTCGAACAAGCCGCAATACTCAGGGAAAGTAACATCGTCATCAATAACAACATCCACTTTTTCATAGAAAAACCTCCATCTTTGTAATAGTCCTATTTTGACCATCGCTAGTGGATGTATGTATTTTCCTAACACCAAATTTTAAAAAAGCTATTTATTTACAAAAAAAGTCATATATTTTTGATATTTTTTACAAATTACAACACCTTTCGTAGGTTTAATGACCTATTATGATAGTAGGATTTTCATAAATATATGATGGATCGTACAAAGTATCCTCCAGAAAAGGGCAACCATTTTTGAAAAAAAGTGGGCGCAAAGTAAACAGATCTAAGGAAGCTTCTTCTGAGAAGGCTTCTATGATGGCTGAACTACCTGGAAAGAGTTTAAGGAGGAGTTACATGGGCGTACATACAGAAGAAAATCTTGACGAGGAATGGATTAAACTAATGAAAGAAGCGAAGGAATTGGGCATCAAAATTTCTGAAATCAAAGCGTTTCTCAAAAATGAAGGAGTGTAACCTGAACGAAAGCGGCAGAACGGAGGCCGCTTTCGTTCTATTTACGGAACAATAACATACTGGTATAATTACATACAATCAAAGAAATTTGTCGAAGCATCGGAGGGATACACGTGATAGGTGAAGAAGTAAAGAAGTATCGTTTACGCAAAGGGTTATCTCTTTCAGAATTAGCGGAACGCGCGAATGTGGCCAAGTCATATCTGAGTTCAATTGAACGAAATATACAATCAAATCCCTCTATCCAATTCCTAGATAAAATATCTAATGTTCTTGATGTTTCGGTAGAGGTATTACTTCAAGGAGATGATCCTATTCATCAGAGTGAGTTAGACTCGGAATGGAAAAAGATCGTTAAAGAAGCGATGGAGTCTGGTATAAGCAAGGACCAGTTCAGGGAGTTTCTGGAGTTTAATAAGTGGCGGGCCAAACAGGGGTCTGATCAATAAATTGTTTTTTTAAGAGCCGACATCTTCCAGTAGGCTCTTATCTATTTGGGTAACAGTATATATACCCAATAGCCGTGGATACACAATATGAAAGAATATATTGTTGAAGCCACGATTAATAAAATCCGTATTAAAACGGATTTTAAGTGATGAAATTTTAAAAGTAAGACGATCAGAAAAATAGACAAACCTATTTTATACATTAGGAAAACAAGTGGATCCATTTGAAATAGCGCTCGCATTAGTGGATTCACTTCTCCGATCCATCCATTTTGAATTCCCCAATATGTGATAAATCCATCAAGAGTGTTAATACATGCTAAATAAATAACAAAAAACTTCTCCCACTTTGTCCCTTTATTCATAATGAGATGAAATATTTTGGTTTTGTATAATCTCCCTAAGTTCATCGTACATTTTCTGTTCATCTCGGATTATTCCCTTGATGTCTTGTTCTTTATTTTCAAGTCCGTGGATTTTCTCTAGAATAAAAGATAAATCGCACTTCCCTTTATATTCGTCATTGATGTAAAGTTTGGCGACCTGTTTATCAACCGCAATGATTTTAATCCTTTTCCCTAAAATATACGAGACAAAAGTTCCTTCCCCTAACTTGATCACCATCATTCCTCCTTACTTTTTTGAGGAATTGATTAGAAAATCCTTCACTTCCTCCTTAGATAATCCCATTCTTCTTGCAATTGAAATAAGGGCCACCCATTCCTGATCCAATTTTTCGTCAGTATACGTTTTCATTCCCCATCCCCCTTATATATTTCATCAATAAACGACATTAATAAAGAACGTTTTGTTCTTTATTTAGAATGTACATCTAATATAGTCTTATTTTGGAAGTTTAAAAAGACTGAAAATTCTTTGTATTGAGTTGTTATTAGCATATAATCTGCTATATACTACTAAATACTCTCTCGTTCTTAAATTTTAATTATTTTGTTCAACGAGACTTTTAGAAGACTAATATAAAAACACGACATTTGTTCTGTTTACAGAACAAATTGTTCTTGATAAAATTAAAACAATAAATAATGATAAAGTCGAGGTAAAGGGATGATAGGGGAAAAAATTAAACTTTATCGGAATCGTATGGGACTGTCTTTAACTGAACTCGCTAAACGGGCAGGGGTTGCCAAGTCTTATTTAAGTTCGATTGAACGAAATCAACAGGCTAATCCTTCTATTCAATTTCTTGAAAAAATAGCGACAGAATTAAAGGTTCCTATGGAAGTGTTCATATTAGAAGAAGATCACGAGGAGCCGGCACTCGACACGGAGTGGAAAGAATTAATCGAAGAAGCGATGCGCTCAGGTATTACAAAAAAAGATTTCGCAGACTATTTAGAGTTTAAGAAGTGGCAACTCCATCATGGTAATAATGAATAAATCAACTGTTTACAAAAGAGTTATCTCTTGAAAGAAGAAACTCCTGTCCACGAAGGACAGGAGAGAAAGTTCTTATTCAGCAGAGTTCTCAGAGTTTTCGTTAGCCGCTGGCTCTTCGGTGTTGCTTCCATTGTTCATAGAGTTATTGCCGTTATCAGAATCATTTTCACCGCTGTTACACGCTGTGATTAACATAACAGCTACTAACGAAGTTGCAATTTTGAGCATGAATTTCTTGTTATTCATTTCCAAAATTCCTCCCTGAACTCGATAAGTTTTACCGCTATGTAGCGGTTGAGTAAATCATAGCAGGTAAAAAAGAGTATTTGTTAGAATTTACATAGTCTCTATGATCGTTTAACATTACATCAACATTTGAGTCATCATCGAGCCTCTACTAATATGAACTTCACACTCCAAAAAATCCCTATTTCCGTATAAATCACGGAAATAGGGATTTGCTTGTCCTACTTCAAAGCAAACATAATCTCAGCTTCTGCTGCAACTTCGCCGTCCACTGTTGCTGTTGCTTTTCCTTTGCCAATCGGTCCTTTGATACGAATGATTTCAACTTCTAGACGAAGCTGATCTCCCGGTTTAACCTGTTTTTTAAAGCGACATTTGTCAATACCAGTAAAGAAAGCTAGCTTACCTTGATTATCTTCCTTCTTCAGCATCGCGACAGCACCTACCTGAGCAAGCGCTTCAACGATTAACACACCTGGCATAACAGGGTAATCTGGAAAATGTCCATTAAAGAACTCTTCATTCGCTGTAACGTTCTTAATACCAACTGCTCTTACTTCTTCTTCTACTTCAAGAATTCGATCAACGAGCAGAAAAGGGTAACGATGCGGGATAATCTTCTTAATGTCCTGACTATCTAACATAATTCATTCTCCTAACTGTTACTCTTCTTTTTTGACGATATCACTAATCTTTACCCATGTACTCTTCTTAAAGACATCTGCAGGGCTTCCGTCTCCAATGACACCGTAACCGATCATCGCACCTGCTACAAGTGAAGCGACGAGCAATAGGGCAACGAGAAGAAGGCGTAGCCAGATTGGAATTAACCGAATCCTTGGCTTACGCTCTTTCGTTTCTTTATTCTTATTCGTTTTTATGGCCTCTTCATTAGGAAGTTCCTTATGCTCTGAGGTCTGGTTCACCTTTTCATGGTTGTTCGCCATTATGATTACACCCTTACGAATAGTTTCCGTTCTAATTTAGACTAATTTTTTCTTTGCAATTTTGTCAATATGCTCGAGCATGAGGCCTGTCCCTTTTGCAACACAGCTCATCGGCTCTTCGGCAATGAGTACAGGTACCATTAGCTCTTCAGCGAATAGCTGATCAATACCGTGAAGCAAAGCACCCCCGCCTGTCATGATGACACCACGGTCAATAATATCTGCTGAAAGTTCTGGAGGAGTTCTTTCAAGTACGCTCTTCGCGGCCATTACCATATGTGTAATTGGCTCCTGAAGGGCCTGCTGAATTTCATCAGATTTCACTGTGATTGTGCGTGGAAGTCCTGAAACCATATCGCGTCCACGAATATCAAGTTCTTCTTTCCGGCCGCCTGGAAATACCGTTGCTACGTTAATCTTAATTTGTTCTGCTGTCCGCTCCCCAATGAGAAGCTTATACGTTTTCTTGATGTAATCCAGGATTTCGTAATCGAACTTGTCCCCTGCCATTTTAATGGAAGAGGCGGTGACAATATCGCCCATTGAAAGAACTGCGATATCCGTCGTTCCACCGCCAATGTCCACAACCATATTACCGCTTGGCTGAAATATATCCATGCCAGCGCCAATCGCTGCTACTTTTGGTTCTTCTTCAAGGAAAATTTGTTTTCCACCGCTTTTTTCAGCAGCTTCTTTAATCGCTTTCTTTTCAACAGACGTAATGTTTGTTGGCGTACAAATTAGAATACGCGGCTTAGATAGAAAGCTTTTTACATTAATTTTGTTCAAGAAATGTCTCAGCATCACTTCTGTAATATCGAAGTCTGCAATAACGCCATCTTTCAATGGACGTGTTGCAACGATGTTTCCAGGAGTCCGGCCAACCATTTGTCTTGCTTCTTCACCTACAGCAAGTGCTCTTCCAGTACCAGTGTCTAATGCCACGACAGAAGGTTCATCCAACACTATGCCTCTGCCTTTCACATAAATCAGTACGTTCGCGGTACCTAAATCAATCCCAATATCACGTGAAAACATGACTTATCCTCCCTGTATTCTTTCACTCATCTATTGTCTCAGTCCTAGTATGTTTAAACTACTTATCCATTAGTATATTGTACCACAAATAAAGAACCAGGAAGAAAGTATTTAGAAAAAAATGTCGTTTTTAGGCGTATTATTTGACAGCTTCTTCTTTTTCCGTATCCTTTCTATATTTTATTCTCGTCGCTTCGCCGCCGCGGAGATGGCGTATCGATTTATGATACTCGAGAATCCCCTTCACCTCATTGGCGAGGTCCGGATTAATTTCGGGAAGCCGTTCTGTTAAATCCTTATGAACGGTACTTTTGGACACTCCAAACTCTTTGGCGATCACCCTCACCGTTTTCTTAGTCTCCACGATGTAATTTCCAATCTTGATGGTTCGCTCTTTGATGTAATCGTGCACACCACTCGCCTCCCTAAATTGGATGTGAGAGATGCGAAATGAGACTGATAAAGTGATCATGCTACGAAGCTCTAGTCATCAGGTCGACCTACATGATGTCAGGAGTATTGCATGCAAGAATACTTCGAAGCCTTACCACAACTTCTCACCTCTGCCCCTCATTTACTAAGTTTTGTAACATTTTATTAAGGCAAAGGTGGTTATATACCAAAAAGTCAAGAGGGACAAGGGATTTTATTTAAATTTTCTTATAATGTCCGATTTTTGCCTTTTTGGTATGCTAAATCATTTCCTAAAAGAACCTCTTCTATAGTATTTCTCTTCGCATCTTTGCATGCAATTATTTACTAATTGATTTCTTTAATCCTCAGGATTTCAAGCAATTCCAATTCTTTTTATGCTATAAAACTGGAATTAGCATGCTATTTCCCGGGAAAGGTCGAACGGTGTCATATTGAAATGAAAACAAATAAAAAACCCCCGATTGCTCGGGGATTCCTGTTACTCTGAATCCTTTGTATCTGATTTTTGATCATCCGATTTCTGCTCATTGGTATTTTGCTCGTCGGATTTATCCTCGTCAGCACTCTTTGCATCATCTTCGGCGTCTTTCTCAGCATCCATTTCGGATTCTGTACTGTTGTCTTTGTTCTCAACATCAGTACCTTCTGAGGCTGATGGGTTGGAAACTTCATTGCCGGCCTTTTCTGGACCTTCAATTGCGGAAGAAGGTTGATTAAAAACATCAAGTGGGTTAACTGGAGTACCATCTTTACGAACTTCAAAGTGTACGTGTACACCAGCGTCTGTATCAAATGTGTTTGTTCCAGCCTTACCAAGCTTATCGCCTTGCTTCACTTTATCGCCTTCTGCCACTTCAACTGCCTCAAGCGATTCATAGACAGTGACAACCCCATCTGCGTGTTCTAAATGAACTACATTTCCTAGCAGCTTGTCGTCTGATACTTTAACAACCTTACCACTCATTGCAGCTTTAACTTCAAAGCTTTCTCCATCTTCACTAGCGTAGTCAATTCCTGCATTTTGGTAGTAGGTATTATTATAGAAAACAAGGGCTGCTTGTTGTTCTTGCGTGCTAGCTGATGTGTCATAGAATTGTTTCTGCACAAATACACCACTATCTTCGGCTGCAGGTACTTTAAAGACTTCTGAATCACCAAGGACTGGAACGGACTCGTCATTAGTGTCAAAGGCACTTCTTTCTTCATCAATTCCGCTTAAATCTTTCGGGCCAGCATTTTCTTGCCCACCTTGCATCCATAGAACGGCTGCAAGAACAATTGCTGCAAAACCAAGATAGACTGCCGGATAGATCCAGCGTTTTCTTGCTAGCTTCTGCCATTTAGAAGCGCTTTTTTCAACAGGATGAGATCGTTGTTTTTCGTCTCCCATTTGTTCATCACCTCAGCAACATTGTGGTCAGGTTGCGAGATTTATATACATGTTCCTAAAAAAATGTCTATTTATTTTTTGATAAGGTGGATGTTTTTATTCATGATTTCGATTTTCCCAGTATTTACTTAAGATTTTAGGCGTATTTTTCTATATATGCCATTATTTCTTGTTTTATATTTTGTTATCTGTTTGTAAGAATGATTACTTGAATATGAGGGTATATAACCTTTAACAACACTTTTGGCACTAAAATCCGTTTTGATTTATTCAAGACGAGAATGAAGGGGATTACTCTATTATGAATTACGTCATTACATCAACACTGCCCGAGCAATTTGGAGGCAGAACAAAGTCCCTCCTCGATCGTACTAAGAAATTAGTAGAACAGGCTGACCTGAACTATACTATTATCACAACAAATTACAATCCTTACTATGGGGACATATATGAGCAATATTATAGTGAAAACAAAGTACCGCGTTCGGTGAAGATGATGAACATCTACGACTATCTTGCCGATCGTTCTTATTCAGGCGATAGAGTCGAACAACCCCTTGAGGAAGAAGGACTCACGTATCGTGAAATTAAAAAGAATAAAGCCTATCGCTATTTTGAAAACGGCGAATACGTTCTTTATAAGAGTTACGATTCGGAAGATGGATCACTTAAATTCATTGATTTTATGGATCCTTATAATCGCAAACGTGCGTGTCGAAAGGAATTTAATAAACGAGGAAAATGCCATCGGAAGATCAATTACAAACAAGGGACGACAAATAAACTTGAAGAGATCTATTATGATGATCGCGGACATGCTTATGTTAACCAAACATACGATGGGACGAGTGACAACAAGATTATCCGTATCCATCATTTCACTGAAAAAGGCATCCTTGAGTTTAAAACAGAAAAAGATTTCTTCCGCTATTGTCTGGAGCAGATGATTGAGGATTCTTCTACTATTATCAATGACGCTCGTCTTCTTGATAAACCTATGTGTGAGCTGAAAGGTAACGACCTTACGAAAATCGCGATTCTTCATAATACACACTTACAAAGTGAAGATATCAATGATATCAAATCATCTTATCAATATATTATCGACCATGCAGATGAAGTTGATCATATCGTCGCGTTAACCCAAGAGCAAAAAAAGGATCTCTCTCATTTAATTTTCAACAATGAGAAGATTAGCATTATCCCGCATTCTATCGCGCCATCAACCTTGAATTTGAAGGGAGAGCGTGAAAATAAATTTGTTTTCATCGGTCGCTTAACTAATGTGAAGCAACCTGACCATTTAATCGAAGCCTTTCAATTGGCTAGAGAACAGCTGTCTACTTTCACTCTTGATATATATGGTGAAGGCCCGATGAAAGAAAAGCTCGAAGAAAAAATCAAAGAATATCAGCTTGAAAAGCACATTATCTTAAAAGGGCTAACAGATGACCCAGAAAGCGTATTTGCTACCGCAAAGGCATCTTTCCTGCCAAGTCAGTACGAAGGGTTTGGACTCGTTATCATGGAAAGCCTAAACAATGGTTGCCCAGTTGTAGCTTATGATATTAAATACGGACCAAGAGATTTAATTAAAGACAAGGAAAACGGACTTATGGTTGAGAAAAATAACATTGAGGCTTTGGCTGAAGCAATGGTACAAGTTAAGGATAAATCATTTGGCAAGATCGAAGTAGATAAGGAGTACCGTGAGCCAGCTTTCGTAAAAAATTGGACAACACTTATCGAAAAACAAGAGAAAAGATTTAAGTTACCCTTCTTTAAATGATAGCTATTCACAAAACTTACCCAAAGATAAAAGGCCGCATTAAATGCGGCCTTTTATCTTTGGGCTGTAAAATTCGTCACGTATTTTTCCATTTCACTAATGGCAACTCCTTGATAATAATATTTAACGATATCAGAGTAAGCACTACCGTCCTCAGCCATTCCATTAGCTCCATATTGACTCATGCCTACGCCGTGCCCAAATCCTTTCGTGGAAACGGTAATCGTATCGCCGCTCCGGTCCCATGTAAAGTCAGAAGAACGAAGTCCAAGAAGGTCCCTGATTTCTCTTCCTGTAAACTGCTTCCCATTTATTGAAACTTCCGCAACTCTTTTACCTTCCGTCAAGTTTTTGATCGTTCCAATCGAATGATTATTAGTGAGCGTCACTCCTAACTTCTTTTCGAAGTCGGCTACTGTAAACGTCGCTTTATCTTCATATTTTGGAGAATCAACGTCCCAAGGACTTTCGACACTTCTTAAGTACGGTGCTTTATTTTCCCAATAATCTTCCGAATTCTCGGTATAGCCGTTGCTTGTTGAGAAAAAGGAAGCATAAATCGGATTCCCATCATACGTTAAAATTTGTCCAGCTGTGGCTTGAACTGCTTCTTCTATTCTTGCATATTTCTCTTCAAAGTCTTTGCCCCATGCTTTCTTAAGCTCGGCTTCATCTTTATATACCTGATCCTGAACCGTATCCGTTACAACCGCTTGATCGGGAAGGTCCGCAGGAGGGTTTGTGAGCTTTGTTACGACAAATGTTCTCGCTGTGAGAGCTTGAGCCTTTAAAGCTTCTATATTGAAATCTGTAGGCATCTCAGCGGCAACAACGCCTTTCACATAATCTTCGATCGGTATGCTCGTTGTCACAGTCTTTGCTGAACGATAGACTGGGACTTCCACTTCCACCACTTCTTTCACCTTCTTCTCAGCCATCTGATTTCCTTCACTTACTGGTTGCTTCATCTCCGTTGTTCCAAAAGGTAAAACCAGGATAGATGGAAGAAGGATTAGAATCGCTGCAAATAGAATAAGTGAACCTACCATTCGCTTCATCCGCATGCCTCCTTCTCGATTGTTTACCCCTATCATCGTATGGAGTTGGACAACCATTTAGAACAGAAATGCTAGCAGCGCAAACGTTTTTTACCAATAATCTGTAAGTCATTAAATATAGTATTTATTTTGGTTGCATACAAAAAAGGAGGCCAATGGCCTCCTTTTTTTTCTTTATTATTAGATTATGCAAATTTTGGTTTCATGTTAACTGATTGTTCTTCAGTTGATTCTGTTGCAGGCTTTGCATCTTCACCAACTGTTACGCGTTCAACGTCAGCTCCAAGACTTGCAAGCTTTCCGGAGAAGTTCACGTAACCGCGATCCAAGTGCTTAAGCTCATCAACGCGAGTGTAGCCATCAGCTACAAGGCCAGCAAGAATCAAAGCAGCTCCAGCGCGCAAATCAGTAGCGGATACTTCTGCACCTTGAAGTGTAGAAGGCCCTTCGATAATAGCAGCGCGTCCTTCAATCTTAATGTTACCATTCATGCGGCGGAATTCTTCCACGTGCATGAACCGATTTTCAAATACTGTTTCGGTAATCACACTTGTACCCTTCGCTTGAAGTAGCAACGCCATCATCTGGGATTGCATATCCGTCGGGAATCCAGGGTGAGGCATTGTTTTCAAATCAACAGGCTTAAGCGTTTCAGGTCCAACAATACGAAGTCCCTGACCTTCTTCTGTAATTTCTACGCCCATTTCTTCCATTTTCGCAATAAGTGGACGAAGATGTTCAGATACAGCATTCTCGATCAGAACGTTACCACCAGTAATTGCAGCAGCTACCATGAATGTTCCTGCTTCAATACGGTCTGGGATTACAGCGTGCTCTGCTCCAACTAGTTTCTCTACGCCTTCAATGCGTATTGTAGCAGTACCTGCACCGCGAACTTTCGCACCCATAGCGTTCAAATAATTTGCAAGACAAACGATCTCAGGCTCTTGAGCAACGTTTTCCATTACTGTCGTACCTTCAGCAAGTACAGCAGCCATCATAATGTTTTCAGTGGCGCCTACACTTGGGAAATCAAGATAAATCTTTGCTCCTTGAAGTCTTCCTTTGATGCCTGCTTCAATAAAGCCGTTACCAATCGTAACTTCTGCACCCATCGCTTCAAACCCTTTAAGGTGCTGATCAATTGGTCTTGAACCAATTGCGCAACCTCCAGGTAGTGCAATACGAGCATGACCCACGCGGGCCAAAAGTGGTCCCATTACAAGAAACGAAGCTCGCATTTTACGAACTGCTTCAAATGGTGCCTCTGTTTCCAAAGGTTTTGTTGCGTCTACTTTAATCGTGTTGCCTTCTATTTGCGTCTCAACATTAAGATAGCTTAATACTTCACTTATCGTGTGTACATCTGAAAGGGCAGGCACATCTTTTAACGTGCTCGTGCCTTCTCCTGCTAAAATAGATGCTGTGATGACGGGCAAGACTGCATTTTTAGCTCCTTCAACTTTCACAGAGCCAGACAATCTCCTGCCACCTCGGACGATGATTTTTTCCAACGTATTCCCCTCCGCGTCCTATTTGTATATTAATATTCAGTCGTAATTATTGGTGTGCCAATTGTTGCGGTTATTCCGCCGCCTATTCCTGTATTGCGTAATGCTATTTGTATGTTCATTCTCTTGTTGTTCGTTACAAGATCTTCTTCCCACTCTTCATGGTATGCGGAAAGAGATACAAACGTCTCTTCATTGATTTCTTCTACTTTTGAAGCGGAAAAAGCTCCTAACAGCTTGTCTGCTTCATTGTACAAAACAATGTTCATTGTATCATTTTTCTCGCCTACAAAACAAGTGAAAACTGGTGTTTCTTGCGGGTATAATTGTGTCTTTTGTGCCTTAAAACGTTCGTACGTTGTTCGCCATTCCTCCTGAGAAAATCCTGTTATTTCCATTTTGTAAATAAGATAAGAGCTAATGCGATTGTTTTCTGGATATGACACGAGTGTCAGTGTTTCTTTCGTACCTAGCTTAGAATCAATTCTTGTCCCACTTACTTTTACATTTCCATCATTTTTTACCAGATCACCCCACGAAAAACCGGGTGCTCTTTCTGTAAGCTTAGACGTAATACCTTTGTACCCTAACGATTCCTGAATGAAACTCACTTTTTCTCGTGTGTAAAGAGACCAGCCCTCAATTGAATAATTGTGGGTTAATAAAACATTCGCCATTTCGGTTACTTTTACTTCCGTGTCATCTTCAATTGAGACTGATGTACCATTTGAAAAACTCGCTAAAAGTAAAATAGATAATACTCCGATTAGAAGCTTCATCTTAACCCTCTCCCCGTTCAGGTCTTCTTATCTTTCAGTGTGACCATGAGGAGGGAGTGCATACATGGAAGTTGTAGTCAGTTCCCGACAAATTCCGTACGAAGCTTCTGTATGTTAACGCTAGTGTGTTTGTTTAGCTACAACGCTTGTCGGGTTTAAACGGGCGTTTTCGCTTTTCATTGTCTAGCTACTGCGCCCAAACCCTCGATCGTTTCACCTTTTAGATTGAACACAAAGAACGTGTT
>NZ_JAUORD010000156.1:0-255 GCF_030547345.1 Anaerobacillus sp. 1_MG-2023
TCATTATATCGGTGTGCTTTGCACTACCATGGGTAAATGGCCCTACGCCTGCGTCAATCCCTTCTTGGTTTTTATGTACAATTAGGTCAAAGCCAAGCTTTTTAGCCATTTGGTCTCTAAACTCAATCATTTCTTTAAACTTCCATGTTGTATCTACATGCATTAAAGGAAATGGTGGTTTTGCCGGAAAAAACGCTTTCATGGTTAAATGCAACATGACTGCTGAGTCTTTACCTACGGAGTAAAGCATTACCG
>NZ_JAUORD010000157.1:0-255 GCF_030547345.1 Anaerobacillus sp. 1_MG-2023
GCTAATAGGTATAACGAATAGGATGAAAATTGATGATTTCAATAAAAAAAATAATACCACTCGCTATTGCTGGGTTACTCAGTGCATGTTCAAGCCAAATATCAATTAACGATGTATTGCTACAAAAAGAACTCGACCGCACCATGTACCTGCGAGGCGATTTTACTTTATGGGACGCAGAGCCACAGTACCAATTTAACTTAGTGGGCCCAGCACTGTATCAAGCACAGGTAAAATTTAGCACACCAGGTAAAG
>NZ_JAUORD010000158.1:0-255 GCF_030547345.1 Anaerobacillus sp. 1_MG-2023
GCTCTGGACCCGGGGCGCAGCAATCCCTATATGTTTGCTAAGAAATGACACGAGGCACCCGAAGATGAATGACGCCACCGCGCCGATGGAAGGCGCGCCGCTGATCAAGCCGTCCAGCACCGAACATACGCTGTATGACAGCGTGGTTGAGGCTTGCCGTACGGTCTATGACCCTGAAATCCCCGTGAATATCTATGATCTGGGGTTGGTCTACACGATTGAGATCAGCGACGAGAACAAGGTGAACATCATCAT
>NZ_JAUORD010000159.1:0-255 GCF_030547345.1 Anaerobacillus sp. 1_MG-2023
TTAGGTAACACGGAAGATGTCGAGCATAATTAATCGGATGAATAACAGTTTAAAGGTTAGTTACCTTTATCTATTGCTTGGCGTCTTAGCGGTTATTGTTGGCATTTTTGTTACTACAAATACCATCGAGTTTACTCAGCAAGCAATTAATACCAAAGGTAAGGTTTCTAGTTTGGTTGTTATCGATACTAAAATTTATCCCGAAGTAGCATTCTCAAGTTCTTCAAACGAAACTCATAAATTTATATCTAATTC
>NZ_JAUORD010000160.1:0-255 GCF_030547345.1 Anaerobacillus sp. 1_MG-2023
GATTAACGTACAAATGATAAAAAATTGTAAAGTTCGTTTTAATAAAATCACTTATATTTCCCTAAATGGACTCCCAATTGCGAGTTTGGACTGATAGTATATATTGATTAAAAAATGAATAATATTTTTTCAGAAAAAAATTATAACTTGTTTATTATTAAAACAAAGGCCAAGTTGCAAACATGCTAAGTCAACTATTTCAAAAGCCGTCGCCAATGATGGTAGGAATTGATATCGGATCGCACTCGATTAAAG
>NZ_JAUORD010000161.1:0-255 GCF_030547345.1 Anaerobacillus sp. 1_MG-2023
GACCACTCCTTTCAGAGGTCTAATTTAATTTTATATGAATGATATAATAATAGCATTAGCCTAAACTGTCTGTTATTTATCAAAAATTGACTGAGAGTGCTTTTTTAAAAATTATCTTAGATAATAGCGTAACAAAAAGGGTCTGTAATTAGCCAATAATATCTATTTTTCATGTCAGAACTTAAAGATTGAAAAAGACTTACCAAAAAACACCACAAACCATCCGTGTAAACGATGATTTGTGGTGTCTAAGCT
>NZ_JAUORD010000162.1:0-255 GCF_030547345.1 Anaerobacillus sp. 1_MG-2023
GGTGTCGAACTGATACGTTGTTCCAATGTTCGCTGAGTAGTCCATGAAGGTTTGTGTGATGTGCTCCATGCCCCCCATACCTAACACTTCTTGGCAAAACAAACTGTACGCTGCAGGGTGGTTGTGGTGCCATGCGAGCGTCTCCAAGTTTTTTACATCTCGTTGACCTGTGTAGCGCTTCACCTCTCCCTCAAGGAAGTCTCGTGTGCCCGTGAAGATAACAAGGCAGTCATCTCGCTGCGCCGCCCAGTCGCA
>NZ_JAUORD010000163.1:0-254 GCF_030547345.1 Anaerobacillus sp. 1_MG-2023
TCAGCTGGGAGAGCGCCTGCCTTGCACGCAGGAGGTCAGCGGTTCGATCCCGCTAGGCTCCACCAACACATCTACTATAATGAAATGAAACAAATATGCACCTGCGTTTTCGAGTAACGCTAACGATGTTGGCTTCCTCGGTGCAAGACAGCATAAAAGTGGATTCAAGTAGTAGCTTTGTTCCTTGAAAACTAGATAGCACAAACAACGACATCCAATAATTATTTTTTATGCAATAACTTAGTAATAACTGA
>NZ_JAUORD010000164.1:0-254 GCF_030547345.1 Anaerobacillus sp. 1_MG-2023
GTCCATGGCATCGAGTGTATTTTTTATTTGCTCTTTGTCGTTTGAAAAAAGCAATTTAAAGTTTTCATCCATATCATCCATAATTCCCACCTTTTGCAGCGCCTCTGTGGCAGGGGAAACATGATAGGGAAGCCCCTGAAAATCAAGTTGCTGCAAAAATATAGAGCGATTACCAAAAACTTGTAATGCGGTTACATAAGCTGTTGTTATCACAAGCATGGCTGGGACAATTATTTCTGGCGACGATGTAAGCT
>NZ_JAUORD010000165.1:0-253 GCF_030547345.1 Anaerobacillus sp. 1_MG-2023
GGGAGGTCACTCAGATGTTCGCTCACTTCAGCAATTTCATCTTTCGTCAAATCCTGTTTAATTGTTTGGGAAGATAAGGCGTATCCACCATCCATTTCACGTTTAATGGCTGCAATTTCTAATTCTTTTTTTGAGATTTTATTTAGATCTGATTCTTTAATACGATCTAACTGTACCTGATACGCATCTTTGTCACTAAGATCTTTGGTTTCTTTATCGCTTAACTTCGATCTTGCCTCTTTTGGACGAGTAA
>NZ_JAUORD010000017.1:0-67838 GCF_030547345.1 Anaerobacillus sp. 1_MG-2023
ACACGGAAGTTAAGCTCTTCAGCGCCGATGGTAGTTGGGGGATCTCCCCCTGCAAGAGTAGGACGTTGCCAGGCTGACCAATATTCCACAGTAGCTCAGTGGTAGAGCAATCGGCTGTTAACCGATCGGTCGTAGGTTCGAATCCTACCTGTGGAGCCATTATGCTTCCATAGCTCAGCAGGTAGAGCACTTCCATGGTAAGGAAGGGGTCATCGGTTCGAATCCGGTTGGAAGCTCCAGGACATGGCCCGTTGGTCAAGCGGTTAAGACACCGCCCTTTCACGGCGGTAACACGGGTTCGAATCCCGTACGGGTCACCAATTTAATTTATTTATACTCTGTGGAGGATTAGCTCAGCTGGGAGAGCATCTGCCTTACAAGCAGAGGGTCGGCGGTTCGAGCCCGTCATCCTCCACCATTTTTCTTAATAAATGATTTACCTTCAGGAGTACTCAGTAGAGTGCACTCTTTTTTATTTGTAAGTACTATATATTTTGCCGGCCTAGCTCAATTGGTAGAGCAACTGATTTGTAATCAGTAGGTTGGGGGTTCAAGTCCTCTGGCCGGCACCATTTTTTCCAGTGGAGGGGTAGCGAAGTGGCTAAACGCGGCGGACTGTAAATCCGCTCCCTCAGGGTTCGGCGGTTCGAATCCGTCCCCCTCCACCAGTAAGAGCCATTAGCTCAGTTGGTAGAGCATCTGACTTTTAATCAGAGGGTCGAAGGTTCGAGTCCTTCATGGCTCACCATATGCGGAAGTAGTTCAGTGGTAGAACATCACCTTGCCAAGGTGGGGGTCGCGGGTTCGAATCCCGTCTTCCGCTCCAAACTTTATATGCGGGTGTAGTTTAGTGGTAAAACCTCAGCCTTCCAAGCTGATGTCGTGGGTTCGATCCCCATCACCCGCTCCAAATGGGGCCTTAGCTCAGCTGGGAGAGCGCCTGCCTTGCACGCAGGAGGTCAGCGGTTCGATCCCGCTAGGCTCCACCATTTTCCTTAAACAATGTTTAGGGTTTTTTTTATGTCATAAAATCTTTTGGAAGTCGGAAAGCTTTCTATTTCTAATGCACCTTGCAGATGATATATGATTCAGATCCTCCATGTCCACGCTACTGTTGCTTATATTTATCCGTAAAGAACATCAATTTACGTAATTGTATGAATATTTATTCGTGTTTTATGTCAGGTTGAGTCATTTACTGGAATATGGGTAGAATAGAGCTAGACTAGGATACGAGGAGGCTACATAATGAATAATAAACTTTCGATTATAGGAGTACCAATGGATCTTGGCCAGATGAGACGCGGGGTAGACATGGGTCCAAGTGCGATCAGATATGCTGGAATTGTAGAACGGTTATCAAATTTGAATTACGATATAGAAGATCTTGGGGATATTGAAATTGGAAGGCCAGAAAAGCGTCCAGAAGAACAGGATCATCAACTTAAAAATTTGAAAGAAGTTGCTGATGCAAGCGAAAAGCTCTCAAATGTTGTAAATGAAGTGATTAATCGAAAGCGTTTTCCACTAGTGTTTGGTGGAGATCATAGTATTGCTATTGGCACTCTTGCCGGTGTAGCACGTAATTATGAAAATTTAGGTGTTATTTGGTACGATGCGCATGGTGATTTAAATAACTCTGAAACATCACCATCAGGAAATATTCATGGAATGCCACTTGCAGTTAGTCTTGGCATTGGTGATGAGTCTTTAACTAGCATTTCAGGATATTCACCTAAAATTAAACCAGAAAACATTGTGATTATCGGAGCTCGTTCTCTTGACGATGGTGAGCGTAAATTGATTAAAGAAAAAGGTATTAAAGTATATACGATGCATGAAGTTGACCGTATGGGTATGACGCAAGTAATGGAAGAGGCTATTGAGTATGTATCGAAAGACACTGATGGGGTGCATTTAAGTCTTGATCTTGATGGACTTGATCCGCACGATGCTCCTGGAGTAGGTACACCAGTACTTGGGGGAATTAGTTATCGCGAGAGTCATCTTGCGATGGAAATGCTAGCAGAGTCAAACATTTTAACCTCTGCAGAATTCGTTGAAGTGAATCCTATTTTAGATGAGAAAAATAAAACGGCTACTGTTGCCGTTGCTTTAATGGGATCTTTATTTGGGGAAAAATTAAAATAGACATAAAGGCAGCGACTTTATCTTAAGATAAAGCCGCTGTTTTTCTATTTCGACATTGATCATATTCGTTTAATAGATAGTCCAAATAAGTGCTTATTTCAATGATCTCGGAAGAACTAAGTGGTTTGTTTCTTGCTAATAAATTCATTTTATTGCGGGAAGCCTCAATTTCTTGAAGGAGATGATCTTTCTCGCTTTTTATTTGAAAGCTTATTTTACGATTCAACCTTTCCATGAGCCGAACCACCCTCTCAATAATTTATAGCCTTTTACCCTATATATTAAAAGAATAAACTATTTTCACTAGAAAATTATGTATTTTCATTAAAAACAGTAATTCAAACGTGATAGAATAGGGAAAGATAAGAAAATATTTTTTTAGAAAAAGTGAAACTTTGTTTTTCCTGATACGTAACTATAATAGCCGCAGGAATCAGCGGGGGTTGAAAAAATGGATGCAATCGTAAAAAGAATCGTGTTGAAAGTAAGAAAAGGGGACCATAATGCATTTGGGGAGTTAGTAGAGCTCTATAAAGATCGAGTCTTTGCTTTGACATACCGAATGCTTGGTAACAGGCAGGAAGCTGAGGATGTGGCTCAGGAGGCATTCATTCGTGCTTATACGAATATTGATCGCTATCAGATTGATCGGAAATTCTCTACCTGGTTATATCGTATAGCCACGAACTTATCGATTGATCGTATGCGAAAGAAAAAGCCAGACTATTACCTCGATGCTGAAATTTCGGGTACGGAAGGCCTGACAATGTATTCTCAAGTGTCGACAGATGAACCATTACCTGATGATGAAGTTGTATCGTTAGAGGCACAGGATGGGATACATCAAGCTATTCTGAGTTTGCCAGCTAAGTATCGAAGTGCTATAACATTAAAGTATATCCAGGAGTTATCGCTAAAGGAAATAAGTGAAATTCTGGATTTACCAGTAGGAACGGTCAAAACCCGAATACATCGGGGTAGAGAAGCGCTTAGAAAGAAGCTTCGAGAGCAGTAAGAAAGGGGGAGAAGCTATGAAATGCCCTGCAGAAATAGTTGCGATTATGCATGACGTACTTGATGAAGAAGCTACAGATCAACAGCGTAAAGAGCTATTTGATCATTTAAAGACATGTCATGATTGCAAAGAGCATTATGAAGAACTGAAGAAAACGGAATCATTTCTCCTCAGCTCACCTTCTATGAAGGCACCCGATGGTTTTACATCAAAGGTAATGCAACAGCTACCACAAGAGAAACGCACGGTCTGGATGAAACGATGGATGAAATCTCATCCATTCGTAACAGCTGCGATTTTATTCTTAGTATTAATGGCAGGATCTGTTTACTCATCATGGACGAGTGAGGATCAATTATCTGCGCTCTCTGGTAATTTAAGATTTGACCAGGAAACGAATACAGTTATTGTTCCTGAGGGTGAAGTCATTGAAGGAGATCTAACAGTGAAAAACCGTAATCTTGAAATTGAAGGACAGGTTAAAGGTGATGTTCTTGTGATCAATGGAGAACAATATATGGCCTCTGCTGGACAGGTAACTGGTGAAATAGAAGAGGTGGATCATATTCTTGACTGGACGTGGTTTCAGTTGAAACACCTTTTTCAAGATATAGGTAGTGTATTTACAAATGATGAGCAGAAATAAACCGTCCAATAGGGCGGTTTATTTTTGTGTAGCTTTGCTATAGTTAAAAATGATTTTTCTCCCCTAACTCAACATCTGATCACAGAGTCACTAATTATATGAAACTTCATAATAAAAGAGATGTGCTTTTTTTGAAGTTGTCAAAAATATGATATAATTAAAAAGTTACAAATGTATTTTAGCAATGCACTAGAAGTGAACTTCAGGCTAAATACAATACGTTTGGAGGAAGAGCCGTGCTGCCTGTTGGAAATGTAAATGTACTTGATTACATAACTGAGATTATTGATATTTTGCTCGTTACGTATGTGATATATAAAATTATTATGCTTATTCGCGGCACGAAGGCTGTTCAGTTACTTAAGGGAATTACGGTCATTATTGCCGCATGGTTCTTAAGTAGTTTTTTCGAACTGAACACGCTACATTGGATTCTAGAGCGGGTCGTTCTTTATGGACTGCTTGCCATCATTATTATTTTTCAACCTGAGCTTCGAAGAGCACTTGAGCAGTTAGGACGCGGTCGATTGTTTGCTCGCTCCGCTGTTGAAGAGGAAGAGACGAATAAAATGGTGGAAGCCATTATTAAGTCATCATCCTATATGGGTAAGAGAAGAATTGGCGCGTTAATATCTATTGAGCGGGAAACAGGTCTCAATGACTATGTAGAGACAGGTATTCCTATGAATGCAAAATTAACTTCTGAACTTTTAATTAATGTGTTCATTCCGAATACACCACTTCATGATGGAGCGGTTATTCTAAAGAAGGATGAAATTTTAGCTGCGGCATGTTATTTGCCACTTTCAGAGAGTCCTTTTATTTCGAAGGAACTCGGTACAAGGCACAGAGCTGCTCTTGGAATAAGTGAAGTAACAGATAGCCTAACACTCATTGTGTCTGAAGAAACAGGGAGTATTTCCCTGACAAAGAACGGAGAACTTCATCGAAATTTATCTGAAGAGGTATTACGTGATCTTCTTAATGCTGAGCTAAATCCTTCTGTGTCTAAGACTGAGACTTCCAACCGCTTTAGTAATTGGAGGGGGAAAAAGTAATGGACAAATTGTTAACGAGCAACTGGTTTGTCAAAATCATCTCTTTTCTTCTCGCTCTCATGCTTTACACAATTGTTGCGATGCCTGATGGTTCTACTACTGATCCTAATGGATTACTTACTCAACAAACAGAAACAGAACGTTTACCAGATATGGAGCTTGAAGTGCTATACGATGAAGATAGCGTGGTGGTTTCTGATTTACCTGAAACCGTAGATGTCATTGTTGAAGGCCGCACAGATGGTTTAATGCTATCAAAGTTAACGAATAAAGAAGTTTATGTCGATTTGCGAAACCTAACGCCAGGTCAACATCTCGTTACCGTAAAACACAGAGATTTTCCTGAAAATGTAGATGTTGCGATTGATCCCGTCAGAGTTTCTGTAACGATTGAAGAGAAAAAGTCGAGTACTTTTCAAGTTGGGATCAACTTATTGAAGGAAGATGAGCTTCTGGAAGGTTATGCGACAGAAGAGCCGATCGTTTCCCCTAAAACCGTTACAGTTACTGGCGCAAATTCAAAGCTTGAACAAATTGCATTTGTTAGAGGCTATGTAAATGTGAGCGGTGCAAAAGAAGAAGTTAATGAAAGAATAACACTAAATGTGTATGATGCGAATATGGAAGAAATACAGGGGGTATCGATTGATCCTGCCGTAGTTGATGTGAAAGTACCAATTACTGCCCCATACAAAAAGGTGCCGATTAAACTTGATCAAAAAGGTAAGCTTCCTGATGGTGTTAGTATCTCATCAATTGATCTTGAACCTTCGGAGGTTTCTGTCTTTGGTCCTGAAGAGGAACTTGGCAAACTAGAGTTTCTGGACGGTATTCCACTTGATCTATCAAAAATAACAAAGGATACAACGGTTGAGCTTGATGTACCAGTTCCGGATGGGATGAAAAAAGTAGATCCAGAAACGGTTGAAGCAAAAATTAAAGTTGGTAAAGAAGATGAAAAAGCATTTGAAGATGTACCAATTAAAGTAACTGGAGTATCTGATGGGTTAACAGCAAATATTTCAGAACCTGAAACGGGATCTACGGATATGAAGATTTATGGTGTATCTAGCGTGCTTGAAAATATTCAGAATGATGATTTTCAGGCTTATATTGATGCAAGTGGTCTTTCCGAGGGAGAACATGAATTAGAATTACAATGGAACGGGCCGTCTTATGTACGCTGGTCTGGTTCATCGAAGAAGGTAACGCTGCAAATAGAGAATAGTCCTTCATAATAGTGGGAACTGCGCGATAATAAAGGAGAGAGTATAACGATGGGTAAATATTTTGGTACTGACGGTGTAAGAGGGATAGCTAATACAGAGCTTACCCCAGAACTTGCATTTAAATTGGGCCGTCTCGGTGGTTATGTCTTAACGAAAGAGACCGAGAAACCTAAGATTTTAATCGGACGCGATACGCGTATTTCTGGATATATGCTTGAAGGGGCGCTAGTTGCGGGTCTCCTTTCCATTGGGGCTGAAGTAATGCGTCTTGGTGTCATTTCTACGCCAGGAGTTGCTCATTTAACGAAGGCACTAAGTGCTCAAGCGGGAGTAATGATTTCTGCTTCCCACAATCCAGTTGGGGATAACGGAATTAAGTTTTTTGGCCCGGATGGCTTTAAGCTTTTAGATGTTCAGGAAGAAGAAATTGAAGCGCTTATTGATAGCGATGAGGATCTTGTACCACGCCCTACAGGTGCTGATCTAGGTATCGTTAGTGATTACTTCGAAGGTTGTCAGAAGTACCTTCAGTATTTGAAACAAACAATTGATGAAGATTTCTCTGGACTTCACATTGCGCTCGACTGTGCACATGGTGCAACGTCTTCGCTTGCAGCTCATTTATTCGCTGATCTTGAAGCTGATATTTCCACTATAGGTACGAATCCTACTGGAACAAATATTAACGACGGTGTCGGATCGACGCATCCAGAAACACTGGCTGAATTTGTGAAAGAAAAGAATGCCAACGTAGGCTTTGCATTTGATGGAGATGGAGACCGCCTAATCGCCGTTGACGAAAATGGAGATATCGTAGATGGCGATCAGATTATGTTTATCTGCGCTAAATTCATGAAAGATCAAAAGCGTTTACGCCATGATACGGTCGTTTCAACTGTAATGAGCAATCTTGGATTCCATAAAGGGATGGAAGAGTCAGGTATAACATCGCTTCAAACTAAGGTAGGCGATCGTTATGTGATGGAAGAAATGCGTAAAGAAGGCTACAACCTTGGCGGAGAGCAGTCTGGACATATTATTTTCCTTGATCATATTACGACAGGTGATGGTATGCTATCAGCACTTCAGCTTGCTAACATTATGCAAGTGACAAACAAATCGTTGTCAGAGCTTGCTGGAGAAATGAAGAAATACCCTCAATCTCTTGTGAATGTAAAGGTAACAGATAAAAACAAGGTAGATTCAAACGAGCGTATTCAAGAAACGATTCAGCAAGTAGAAAGCGACATGAACGGAGAAGGACGTATTCTTGTTCGTCCATCTGGAACGGAGCCTCTTGTTCGCGTCATGGCTGAGGCCCCTACAAAAGATCTGTGTGATGAGTACGTCGATCGCGTTGTATCTATGGTGAAAGAAGAACTTGGAGCTTAATCGACAAAAATGAAAAGTTTGTACGAAAGGTATGCATGGGAAGCACAGAAAAAGCTACCCATGCATATTTTTATATATAAGGGGATTTTCACAAGTGATTTTCTCATTAAAATGAGTCAAAATAGAGCAAATTATAGCGAGAACGACTTGTTCTAGAAAAAAGAATTGACCAGCTTTTTACAATTGATATAATATAGAAGTATGTTTGGTTTTTATTCTAATAGGGAAAGTGAGGGAAGTTGGGTTACTTTTGATATAAAAGCGCCTGGACTGTTTTCGAACGGTAGAAAACAGTTGACGAGGAAGAGGTTTATCGATCATCGGCGGATACCTCTCGATTGCTCCACCACAATTGAATGGTTTTGTGAAAAACAGAGAGGTGACTTTCTGAACAAAAGCAAAACTATGGTGACAAAAAAGCTATTAATCGGAAAAGAAGGGGCAGGTCTGCCCCGTTGTATGCCTGCTCCTTCAATTGAAGGAGGACTTTTACATGTGCGGTATTGTTGGATATATTGGAAATCAGGATGCTAAAGAAATTCTATTACGAGGTCTGGAGAAGCTTGAGTACAGAGGGTACGACTCAGCAGGTATTGCGCTTCTTAATGACGGTGGACTCCACCTTTTTAAAGAAAAAGGTCGTATTGCTGACCTTAGAAAAAAAGTGGATACAAGTGTGGAAGCGACAGCAGGGATTGGACATACACGCTGGGCAACACACGGTGAACCTAGTCAGGTAAATGCTCATCCACATCAGAGCTCAACTGAACGCTTCACGCTTGTTCACAACGGTGTAATTGAAAACTATCAACAAATCAAACGTGACTTCTTATCCGAAGTTAATTTCGTAAGTGCTACAGATACAGAAGTAGTTGTTCAACTTATTGCTACTCTTGTTGAAGATCAAAATATGTCTGTTGAAGATGCTTTTCATCACACATTGAATGAACTTCACGGTTCATATGCACTTGCACTTATTGACAATCATAATCCAGAAACGCTCTACGTAGCGAAAAATAAGAGTCCGCTTCTAGTTGGAATCGGCGATGACTTCAACGTAGTAGCAAGTGACTCAATGGCTATGCTTCAAGTAACAAGTAAATTCATCGAGCTTATGGATGAAGAAGTAGTGATTGTGAAGCGTGATTCTGTCACAATTAAAGATATGAGTGGAAAAGTAATGGAACGCGAACCATTCACAGCTGAAATCGACGCAAGTGATATAGAAAAGGGAACATACCCTCACTATATGCTTAAAGAAATTGACGAACAGCCGCTTGCGATTCGTAACATTATTACAAAGTACAAAGATGAGAATGATAACATCAAACTTGATAAAGATATTCGTGAAGCAATGAAAGAAACGGATCGTATTTACATCATTGCGTGTGGCACAAGTTACAATGCTGGCCTTGTTGGTAAACAGCTGATCGAGAACATCGCTGAGGTTCCTGTTGAAGTGCATATCGCAAGTGAGTTCTTATACAATATGCCGCTTGTTTCACAGAATCCACTCTTTATCTTTATTTCACAAAGTGGTGAAACGGCAGATAGCCGTGGCGTACTTGTGAACGTGAAGAAAAAAGGATTTAAATCTCTTACGATAACGAATGTTCCAGGATCAACGCTTTCTCGTGAGGCTGACTATACGCTGCACACACATGCAGGCCCTGAAATTGCAGTTGCTTCAACAAAAGCCTACACTGCACAAATGGCTGTACTAACACTACTTGCTGTTGATACTGCTCAGGCAAAAGGCATTAAGCTTGATTTCAACCCAATTCAGGAGCTTGGAATCGTTGCAACAGCGATGGAGTCCATGATTGATCAGAAGGAAATGATCGAAACAGTTGCACGTAACTTCCTTTCAGTTACGCGTAATGCATTCTTTATTGGTCGCGGTGTAGATTACTACGTTTGTCTTGAAGGAGCTCTTAAGCTGAAAGAAATCTCTTACATTCAAGCTGAAGGATTTGCTGGCGGTGAATTGAAGCACGGTACGATTGCTCTAATTGAGAAAGGTACTCCTGTTATTGCTCTTGCTACGCAGAAGCACGTTAATGGAAGCATCCGTTCAAACGTACAAGAAGTCGTTTCTCGTGGGGCCTCACCATGCATTATTTCTCTGGCTGGCCTTGAAGAAGAAGGCGACACCATCGTCCTTGATGAAGTACATGAGCATCTTACTCCGCTAGCTTCTGTTGTACCGCTTCAATTACTTGCATACTATGCAGCGCTACACAGAGAATGCGACGTAGATAAGCCAAGAAACCTTGCTAAATCAGTTACGGTAGAGTAACCATAGATAGATTAGAACGGCCTTTCCTTACTAGGGAGGGCCGTTTTATTGTTGATTATCATAGTTAAAAAAGACTCGCCTCTCTTTTTTCGACTACTTAAAAGCATGTCCGAATACAATGATACGAATACGAAGAAGGGTGGAGGCGTATGAGTATCTTTGTAAGCTACATATTGTTAGGACTTTCCCTTTCAGCTCCAATGGGGCCGATTAATGCGGCACAGCTGGACAGGGGGATTCGATTTGGTTTTATGAATGCCTGGTTAGTAGGGTTTGGAGCGATGGTAGCGGATGGCGTCTTTATGATGCTCATTTACTTTGGACTTGCTCATGTTATTGAGACGCCGTTTATGAAAACATTTCTTTGGCTGTTCGGTTTTTTTGTTTTAACGTATACAGGAATTGAAAATATCGTGAAGGCTGATTCAATTGGACTTAAACAGACAAGTGGTCGATATGAAACGAACCGCAAATCGTTTCGAACTGGTTTTTTTATCGCAATCTCAAATCCGCTGAACATTTTGTTCTGGCTTGGCATTTATGGTTCGATTCTAGCCCAAACATCTAGTATGTTTGGTGCCGCCCAACTGTTTCTTTATAGTACGGGCATTTTTTTAGGTATCACCCTATGGGATCTCACAATGGCGAGTGCATCAGCAGGTGCACGAGCGTGGGTAAATCCATTTATTTTGAAGCGAATATCGATCTTATCCGGTATCACGTTAATCGGATTTGGACTCTATTTCGGTATGCAAGCTGTTAGGTTGTTCCTTGGTTAGACTGGCACCTCTTTTTGTCCCTCCTAATAGGATAACGCGTGTAGTGTTAAGGAGGGATTCCGTTTGGAACTATATACGAAATCATGGATTGAAGAACATGGAGAAGGAATGGAAGATTGGGAGCGAACTGCATTTGCTCATTTTGGAGCGATGTTATCAGATCGTGAACAACCTTACCCTTGCATTCCTGGGAAGCAGGGGTTCCATCAAGATAATTTACGATTTGGATTTGCGGAAGATCCTACAACAGACGTAGCAAGTGTACAGTTAGCTACCTTGTTGAAACAGTATGGGGAAGTAGCAAGGGAAACGGGGAAATATGCCTCTCTTGTTGTTTTTTTTGACTCCACGACGTTACAGAAACAAAAAGCCGAAGTAGATCAATACCAGGAATTATTCTGGTCGCTACTAAACAGTTTGCATGAGCTTGATGAGGCGCAGTGGCCAGAACATATCCCTAAAGACCCACATGATCCTAAATGGGAGTTCTGCTTCAATGGAGAACCGTATTTTGCATTCTGTGCGACACCAGCTCACCAAGTTCGAAAGAGTCGTCAGTTTCCATGTTTTCTGATTGCTTTTCAACCAAGATGGGTTTTTGATGAAATTAATGCAGAAACAACATTTGGTCAAAAGCTTAAAAAAGCGATCCGGCAACGGTTGGTTTCTTACGATGGGATGCCAGCTCACCCCGCCTTGAAGTGGTACGGTCAACAAGATAATTATGAATGGGAGCAATATTTTCTATCTGATGATGATTCTTCTCTTTCCAAGTGCCCCTTTATGGCGATGAAAAACAAGTGGAAGAGCATTCGCTCTTAACTGTGTTTTCTTTTCATTTTCAGAAAAGTTGCCCCGGCAATGAGAACTAGAAAGCATAAGCTAACTAAAAAACCAGCCCGGCTAATTTTGTCAAATAAAGTTCCTGAAATAGCTGTACCGATCAGGACTACGCCGATTCCTATTTTCAAATGATCTTTAAACGTAGTTTTGGTTAGTTTCCGATATGAAAAAAGAATGAACATCCAATTATAGAGGAGCATTAAACCAGCAGCTGTCGTCAAATACTCAAAGATGTTCTCCGGTAAAAGTAGTGCAACAACAATTGAAAGTAAGACGACTAGAGTTGTGAGACCAAAAGCAGGGAGAGGAATCTTCCTGCTTTTCTTTGCGAAGATGGCCGGTGCATCATTTTCTTCAGCAAGTGTTACAAGCATGGTCGTTACGGCATATAGGGAAGCGACCATTGTGGAGAAACCGGCAATAATGAGGATCGCATTAAATACTTGTGGGATCCAGGGTAGATGAAACTGAGTTAAAGCTGTTAAAAATGGGCTTTCATTCGGATCAATGCTTTTGATAGGAATGAGTTTTAACACAACGAAGAAAGACATCACGTAAAGGATCGTTAAGACTAACAGCATGATCTTGCCAGCTTTCGGGGCATTTTTGGGATCTTCAAGTTCATTCGCCATCAGTCCCATCACTTCAATTCCACCAAATGCATAGAACGCATAAACAAAGGCAACCCAGAGACCCATTGCGCTACCTGTGAGAAAGTCTTTTGACGTGATTTCAATTCTAGCGTGACCTTTATCTGGTTCAAGCCAACCAAGTAAGGCAGCGATTCCGATAGCGAGAAACATCACAATGGCAGCAATCTTCATTACCCCAAATACGTTCTCCATTTTTTCTACGAGTTGAACACCGATAAGAATAACGATAAGGCCAAGTGAAGCGAATACAGATGCCGAGAGCCATAAAGGGGCATTGGGAAACCAGAACTGTGCAAATAGCGCGAGGGCTGTAAGTTGACTACCCATAATAAGCATTTCAGATGACCAGTATACCCAGCCGTTACTAAAGCCGGCCCATTGGCCAAAAGCTTGTTTTGCATAAGTGCGAAAAGACCCTTTTTCTGGATGTTCAGCAGTTAATTTCGCAAGTGCTTCATAAACAATCCATGTGCCGATCGCGGCCAGAAAATAAGCCAATAAAACGAGATAGCCTGCTTTTTCAATCGTGATACTAGAACCAAGGAAATACCCGGTCCCGATAATACACCCTACCCCTATAAACGACATTTGCCACCAGGTTAATTTCTTTTCGTGATTTGTCGATTTACTCATCATTGCATCCCCCTCTTATCTTCTTTAGTTTGAGAATCACTGGCAGTGTTTATGTGTGTTTCTTGAATTGGAGAATCTTTTCTTCGGATGAGGAGAAAGTAAGGAGACTATGTATGATAAAGGAGTTTGGTTGAATGAACATCCATCCGAATTGTTGGAATGAATATGGAGAATTAAAAACGGTTGTCGTTTGTTCTCCTTCACACTTAGATGTACCAGATCAGCAAACTGCTACAGATGTGCAGTGGGAAAAAACAGTGAAACAAAAGAAGGCCCAAGAAAATCATGAAGAAATGATTCGCGCAATGGAGGATGCTGGGGTTCATGTTATTGATTATTCCGTTCATTTATCACGAGAAGAACTTTTACTAAATGAAAAATTAATCAATCGTATTTTTGTTCGTGATCTTGCTTGTGTATTTGGAAATACGATTCTTCCGGGAGCAGCAGGAACTTCCATGAGGCGACCTGAATATTTTCAAAGCCACAGGCTATTTCAACAGTGGTTTGATGAGCGGACGTTTCAAATGCAATCAAATAATCAGTTAAAGGCATTGGAATATGGCGATGTCATGATACTTAATAAGGATGCTGTTTTTATTAATTCTGGAATTCGGACAAGCATAGAAAGTATAGAAGCACTGCAAGGGAGTATTTTTAAAGCGGGGTTCCAGGAAATCGGTGTTATTGATCTACCACGACGTCCAGATACGATGCATCTTGATATGAATTGTAATGTAGCGGGGGAGAGTATATTTATAGCGAAAAGCTATATGAGCTATCTTCCTGTACAGGTTGTAACGGAAAATGATTTTCGATATGAGATGACGGGTGATTTTTTAAGGCGACATGGATATGAAGTCGAATGGACATCGGAGATCAAACATACTGTTGCAGATATTAATTTCTTGAATTTAAATCCTGAGACGCTATTGGTTAGTACGAAAGCCAATAAATCTATTCTTAAGAATAATCCCACCCTTCGTAAAAAGAAGCTTATTCAGATAGAGGTAAATGAATTGGAAAACGGTGGTGGAGGAATTCGATGTATGACCTTACCACTTGAGAGGGGATAAGAGAAAGTGGCTTGAAGGCTAATTCAATATTTATTTCATAAAGAATCCTACAAACCTTTGTAGGGTTCTTTTAGATGTGTTTTGGTTGACTATTATACCTAAGGGGGGTATATTGGTGGTAAACTAAATGAGAGGAGATGATCGGGTTGACAGATGAATTAAACATCCCTTTACAGCCAGATAAAAAGCCAACTGAGCCGAGAACGGATGAAGAGAAACAGCAGCTTCAGAACCGATTAAAACGTATCGAAGGTCAAATACGTGGGATTCAAAAAATGGTTGGAGATGATCGATATTGCGTTGATATTCTGATTCAGCTGTCTGCCATTCAGGCAGCTTTAAAAAAGGTAGGCTATACGTTACTTGAGCGTCATACTAAAACGTGTGTTGCTAGTTCCATACAAGAAGGTAATGGAGATGAGCAAATAGAGGAATTAATGAAAGTGATTCAGCAGTTCTCTAAATAAAGAGGTGAGTCAGATGGATTCGAAAAAACAACTTTCTCTTGATGTGACGGGGATGACATGTGCTTCTTGCTCATCAAGAATCGAGAAGGTATTAAATAGAATGGATGGTGTCGAGGCAAACGTCAATTTAACGATGGAAAAAGCAACGATCTTGTACGATTACGATAAAGTGAAGACAGAAGATATCGTAGGGAAAATTGAAAAACTAGGCTATGGGGTTCGGAAAGAAAAAGTGGAACTTGATATTCACGGAATGACTTGTGCAGCTTGCTCCACAAGAATCGAGAAAGGCTTAAACCGTACGAAGGGTGTTGAGCTTGCTTCTGTTAACTTAACAACAGAGTCTGGCGTTGTCGAATACCAGTCGGGAGAAGTGACGTTAGATGACATTCTCCAGAAGCTGAAAAAACTTGGTTATGAAGCGGTGATTAAAGAGAATCGTGAAAATCAGAAAAGCCATAAAAATGATGAAATTAAGAAGAAGAAACGTCGATTATTGATTTCAGCTCTTCTTTCCCTTCCACTTCTGTTAACGATGCTTGCCCATATACCAGGTGAGTCGGCTATTCCTGTTCCTCATCTTCTTATGGAACCATGGTTTCAGTTTCTTTTAGCAACACCTGTTCAATTTGTGATAGGTGCTCCATTTTACACTGGAGCTTATCGTGCCTTAGTGAATAAAAGCGCAAATATGGACGTTCTTGTTGCGCTTGGGACTTCAGCCGCTTATTTTTATAGTGTTATTGAAGGGATCAGAAGTTATTTGACAGATGGATACAGTCCGTCGCTTTATTTCGAAACAAGCGCCATTCTGATCACGCTCATCTTAGTAGGGAAGTTATTTGAAGATCTAGCGAAAGGGAAAACGACGCAGGCCATTACGAAATTACTAAACCTTCAGGCGAAAGAAGCGAGTGTTATTCGGGAAGGCGTTGAAGTGAAGGTACCTGTCGATCAGGTTCAGGTAGCTGATCGAATCGTCGTTCGCCCAGGTGAAAAGATACCAGTAGACGGTATCGTGGAAAAAGGAAATTCATCCGTAGATGAGTCCATGATTACAGGTGAATCCATTCCCATTGAGAAAGAAGTGGGGGCGAGTGTGATTGGCTCTACGATTAATGAAAATGGGACATTAACAATGCGGGCTGAAAAAGTAGGGAAAGACACCGCACTTGCTGGAATCATTAAGATTGTTGAAGAAGCGCAGGGCTCAAAGGCACCGATTCAGCGTTTAGCAGATGTGATTTCAGGCATATTTGTACCTATTGTGGTAGCGATCGCAGCGATTACGTTTCTAGTTTGGTATTTCCTTGTTGATCCCTACAATTTGCCACAGGCACTTGAAGCGGGGATTGCGGTGCTCGTTATCGCATGTCCTTGTGCATTAGGATTAGCTACACCAACTTCTATCATGGTAGGGACTGGGAAGGGTGCTGAGCAAGGGATTCTGTTTAAAGGTGGGGAATTTCTAGAAGCCACTCATAAAATTGATGCGATCTTACTTGATAAAACAGGTACGATCACGAAGGGAAAACCAGAAGTAACTGATTTTGTTGCTTTCAAAAACGATGAAACAACAGTGTTAGAACACTTGGTTGCCGCTGAGAAAGCTTCTGAACATCCTCTAGCCAGGTCCATTGTGCAGCATGGTGCGAACCACAATGTCACTGTTGCTGAAGCAGAGCAGTTTCAAGCCATACCAGGTCACGGTATTGTAGCTACTGTCAAAGGAAAGCAGGTTCTTGTTGGGACTCGAAAACTTATGGAACAAGAGCAAATTCCTTATTCCACTCATGAAGAACAAATGAAAACATATGAACTTGACGGGAAGACTGCCATGTTTATTGCATTCGATGGTCGCATGCAGGGAATTATCGCCGTTGCAGATACAGTGAAGGAAACGTCGAAAAGAGCCATTGAGAAAATGCGGTCGCTCGGAATCGATGTGTATATGATTACAGGTGACAATAAACGGACAGCTGAAGCTATCGGTCAGCAAGTGAACTTAAATGGTGTGTATGCTGAAGTGCTTCCTGAGGAAAAGGCTACTAAGGTGAAGGAATTACAGGCACAGGGAAAACGTGTGGCGATGGTAGGGGATGGTATAAATGATGCCCCAGCTCTTGCAACTGCCGATATAGGCATAGCGATCGGCACTGGCACAGATGTCGCCATTGAGACAGCCGACGTTACACTTGTTGGTGGCGATCTTGAAAATATTGCAAAAGCGATTCATTTAAGTCGTAAAACGATGCGGAATATTCGCCAGAATCTATTCTGGGCGTTATTCTATAATTCAATTGGGATTCCAATTGCTGCAATTGGTTTACTAGCACCTTGGGTTGCGGGGGCTGCTATGGCCTTTAGCTCTGTATCAGTCGTAACCAATTCCCTTCGTTTGAAGCGAGTGAAACTATAATTCATTGAGAGGAGAATCACGATGGAACAAACAACATTAAAAATTGAAGGAATGACATGTGATCATTGTAAAGCAGCAGTAACAACGGCTTTACAGGAACTTGAAGGAGTTTCAGAAGTAAATGTGAACGTAGAAGAAGGAACGGCAAAAGTTTCTTATAATGCTTCTAGCGTTAGCGTTTCGGAAATGAATGAAGCGGTAGAAGAACAAGGATATGACATTGTCTAAATAAAAAGCCGAAGAAGGGAGTGAATCCTTTCTTCGGCTTTTTAAATTCATAACTTTCGTTTCTTGATAATAAAATTCGCTAATAGGACAAGTGGAAGAATAAGATTATCTTTGAATTAATTTGAGGAGGGGAAGACGCCCATGAACACTTCACTGTTCACAAGTTTATTTATGATAGGCTTCGGGGGACTTTTGATAGGAGCTACTGCAGGGAAGGTGGCATTTACCTATTATCAACATCGTTTGGAAGCTCTTTATCTGATTTGTGGTGGTATGCTCATCGGCGTGATTTCCTTTGAACTGATACCAGAAAGCGTTCGTTCGTATTCGTTTTGGGCACTACTAGCAGGTGCGTCGCTTTCTGTTCTTTTATTTATTTGGACAGAGCAAGTGGTTCACAGAAAGTTTCAAGATAAGAGTTACCTTCCAGTGTTTGCTTTCGTTCTTGCTGTCATCTCGCACAACATCCCAGTCGGGATCGCTCTTGGAATGACGTCAGTTAGTAGCGGAATTGGCATGTCATTGCTGCTAGCCTTATTTATCCATCACTTACCAGAGGGAGTGGCGTTGTATATACTCACTAGAATGAACGGACTCCATCGGTTGTTTGTGATTTTAGCAGCAAGCTCTGTAACCATTATATTAACGCTATCAGCCTGGTTCGGGGTGGTTTCTTATCAATCGAATCTACTAAATGGTCTCTTTATGGGCGTAGCAATTGGATCTTTATCGTATGTAGCTATTCACGAAATGATCGGTCATGTTGTCGGAAGAGTTTTAAATCAGGAGTTGTACTTATATACAAGTCTGGGAATACTTTTACTGGCGATTTATCTTGAGGTAACTCATAAGCTTTTTTGACAACATATATAAGATTCAGTAAAATTGTACATAGACTAATATGAACACATGCTCATATATTGAATAAAATAGAAAAATCACATAAGAAAGGAGTTCACATCGATGGAAGAATATCGTTTGAAAGGTTTATCCTGTCCGAATTGTGCAGCGGGAATGGAACAACAGATTCAAAAACTTGAATACGGCGATTCCGCTCAAATTCAATATAATTCCGGTAAATTAAAGCTGGATGAGAGAGTGAATCTTGAACAAGTTGAGAAAATCCTTGCTTCAGATCACGCATCATTGATTAAAAACGAGAATGGACATGCCCATGAACATGGTAATGGTCACAACAAGGTGAAGTGGCTCCTTGCTATCTCATCGGCGATTTTCGCTACTGCTCTTCTTTTCGATGGACTATCAAATATATCAGCTATCCCGTTCTATTTAACGGCCATTATTTTAAGTGGATATCAAACGTTTATTAAAGGTCTACAGAACTTAATGAAACTAACATTTAACATTGAGACGTTAATGACAATTGCTTTAATAGGTGCGGTGTCTATTGGAGAGTGGAAGGAAGGCACGCTTGTTGCAATCCTATTTGGACTGAATGAATATTTAGAAGGACTTGGTATGGAGAAGGCAAGGAAGTCTATGGAGTCCTTACTAAAAATTGCGCCGAAAGAAGCCCTTCTTATTCGAGAGGGAAGAGAAGAAATCGTTTCGATTCAGGATCTAAAAGTGAAAGACATTGTTTTGGTCAAATCAGGCGCGAAAATTCCATCGGATGGAATCGTCGAATCTGGCTATAGTTCAGTGAACGAAGCGGCTATTACTGGAGAAGCTATGCCGGTTGAAAAAAGTGCTAATGAGTCTGTTTATGGCGGAAGTATTAATAATGAAGGAATTCTTCGTGTGAAAATCACGAAAGCTTATGAGGATTCATCCCTTGCAAAAATATTGCATTTAGTTGAAGAAGCTCAGGAAACAAAGACACCTACGGAATTATTTATTAATCGTTTCTCAAAGTATTACACACCGATTATTATGCTTATATCAGCACTCGTGATGCTTGTTCCGCCTTTATTGTTCGGAGGGATTTGGAGTGAGTGGTTTTACCAGGGACTTGCCGTGCTTATTGTAGGATGTCCTTGTGCACTTATTCTTTCATCACCTATTGCCAACATCTCGGGTATTACTCGAAATGCGCGTAACGGTATTCTCGTAAAAGGATCTATTTATCTTGAACAGCTAGGAAAAATTGATACGCTCGCTTTTGATAAAACCGGTACGCTTACAAAAGGGCTACCTTATGTGGAGAAATATGAAGTTTATGACCAGGAGCATTTCTTATCAGTAGCGGCAGCGGTTGAGAAACATTCTTCACATCCGTTAGCAAAAGCAATCATGACAAAAGTAAATAGCTTTCCTTATCGTGAAATCGAAGCAACAAATACAGAAACGATATCAGGGCAGGGGATCATAGCCGACATTAATGGAAAAAGACATTGGGTAGGAAATGAAAAAAGTGTTCAACATGTAATCATCCCTGAGGATGTGAGAACATCGATTGATGCGATGAAACATGATGGGTTAACGCTTGTCCTTGTAGCCGATGAGAAACATATTCTTGGCGTGTTTGGAGTTGCAGATGAAATTAGAGAGGAAAGTGAGTCTGTTATTCGCGCTTTACATCATATAGGTATTAAAAATACGGTGATGTTAACAGGAGATCATGAAAAAACGGCTGAGAAAGTGGCAAACCGTGTTGGCGTACGTTCTTATTTCGGCGGTCTCTTACCTGAAGACAAAGTGGCTAAAGTGAAAGAATTAACAACAGAAGGTAAAGTAGCCATGATTGGTGACGGGATTAATGATGCTCCGGCTCTTGCTTCAGCTGACCTTGGAATCGCTATGGGAAAAGGGACAGATAGCGCAATTGAAACAGCCGATATCGTATTGATGCAGGACCATCTAAGTAAATTGCCTGAAGCGGTCTCCATCGCTAAACGAGTAAATCGAACGATCCGGGTTAATATTGCGTTAGCCCTTGGCTTAAAACTGATTGCTTTACTTCTTACTATTCCTGGTTTATTAACGCTATGGATTGCGATACTGTCTGATATGGGAGCAACAATTCTCGTGACGTTCATTAGTTTAACGATTCTATGGGAACGGAAAACAAAAGAAAAAACACATATTCATAATGAAGCAGAGCCACAGCATTCGTAACCCTCTAGATTTCTAGAGGGTTTTTGTTTATGTTGGCATTCTATATTATTCACCCTAAAAATTAACAGAAAGTATAGCTTTGTTTAATCATGTCAACAAGTGATATGCCGAATTCGCGTTTGGATTTCATTGTAACTGACTTTGTCTCCCTTTATCATAGTAAGTAATTAAGACAAACAATACGTGCCGGGGAATATGGGTTCCAATTAAGCGAAATATAAGATCATGTCAACAAGTCTCCTAAAAAAATGAAAACGCTTTAACGGTGCGGAAGAAAGGGAGGATATATAATGAGTGAACAGAACACAGCAGAGAAATCTGGATTTAAAGTAAAAGTTCAGCGTTTCGGAAGTTACTTAAGCAGTATGATTATGCCAAATATTGGCGCATTTATTGCTTGGGGATTGATTACTGCTTTATTCATACCAGATGGTTATCTACCAAATGCAAGCCTTGCCGAGTTAGTAGAACCAATGCTTTACTACCTATTGCCACTTTTGATTGGTTACACTGGAGGTAAAATTGTATACGGTGGTCGAGGCGGAGTTGTTGGTGCAACGGCAACCATTGGTGTTATTGTTGGAGCAGACATTCCGATGTTCCTTGGAGCTATGGCTATGGGGCCGCTTGGGGGATATTTGATTAAGAAATTCGACGAAGCTATTCATGGCAAGATTAAATCAGGCTTTGAAATGCTCGTTAACAATTTCTCAGCTGGGATTATTGGTGGGGCTTTAACTATTATTGCTTCTCTAGCAATTGGTCCAGTTGTCTTAGGATTAAACAAAGCGCTTGCTGCAGGTGTAGAAGCTATTATTGCTGCAGGTCTATTACCATTAGTAAGTATATTAATTGAACCAGGTAAAGTGCTCTTTTTAAATAATGCGATTAACCACGGGATTTTTAGCCCACTTGGACTTGAACAGGCTGCAAATACTGGTAAATCGATTCTCTTTTTGGTGGAAGCCAACCCAGGACCAGGTTTAGGGATTCTTCTTGCTTACTCAATTGTTGGTAAGGGAACAGCAAAACAATCAGCCCCAGGAGCTGCACTGATTCATTTTGTAGGTGGAATTCACGAAATTTACTTCCCATACATCTTGATGAAACCAGCACTACTTCTTGCTGCTATTCTTGGGGGAATGAGTGGTGTGTTCACATTCACGCTTCTAAATGCAGGATTGTTAGCACCTACTTCACCAGGAAGTATCGTTTCACTTATGATTATGACACCGCGTGGCGAGTATCTAAGTGTTATTGCAGGGGTTGTTGCGGCAACGGTAGTTTCTTTCTTAGTCTCTGCCGTAATCCTTAAACGCTCAAAAGATAGCGGAGAAGATATTTCAGAAGCGACTGAAAAAATGGAAGCAATGAAAGGGAAGAAGAGCAGCGTATCTTCTAACCTAAAAACGAATGCCGAAGAGCCAAAAGAAGAAACAACATCTTCTTATGGCAATATAGCCAAAGTAGTCTTTGCATGTGATGCTGGAATGGGATCAAGTGCAATGGGGGCATCCGTACTACGTAATAAATTCAAAAAAGCTGGTTTAACAGACATTGAAGTAACAAATACTTCGATTAGCAATTTACCTAATGATGCCGATCTCGTTGTGACTCATCAAGATTTAACCGATCGTGCAAAGGATAAGCTTCCAGAAGCGAATCACATCTCGGTTAAAAACTTTATGAACAGTCCAAAATATGATGAACTTGTTGCTGAGTTAACTTCCGCAGGTGAAGCGCCAGTGAAAGAAGAAGTAGAGCAAGTTGAGAAGAAAGATATTAATAAAGTAGTGTTTGCATGTGATGCTGGAATGGGATCAAGTGCAATGGGCGCATCAGTCCTTCGCAATAAGTTCAAGAAAGCTGGACTTCAAGACATTGATGTGACAAATACGGCTATTAGTAACTTACCAGATGATGCGGATTTAATCGTAACGCACCAGGACTTAACAGATCGAGCAAAAGCAAAACGTCCTGATGCTGAGCATATCTCAGTGGCAAACTTTATGAATAGCCCGAAATACGAAGAGCTTGTTGATAGACTTAAAAAATAGGTATAGCCAGAATTCGAGGTGAACCATGTGTTTATTTCAGCAAGGGAACGAACAATTCTTCAGCTTCTATTAGAGAGTAATGACTATTATACGGTCAAAGGAATCGCTCAAGAACTTGAGGTAAGCGAACGAACGGTTCACCGTGATTTAGTAGGCGTAGAGGATATTCTCACTCAGTATGATTTAACCTTAAACAAGAAAGCTGGGGTAGGGGTTCAAATTGAAGGTGAAGAATCCAACCGAAATGAGTTGAAAAGCTATCTAGTTGATCTAACCATTACGGAATATACGCAACAAGAAAGGGAGACGCTGATTCTATGCAAGCTGTTGGAATCAGCTGATCCTATTAAGTTAATTGGTCTAGCGAATGACTTGAGAGTGACAGTTGCTACTGTCAGTCATGATTTAGACAAAGCGGAAGAATGGCTTGAAAGGATGCAGCTTTCATTAATACGAAGGCGGGGATATGGCGTGCAGGTTGAAGGGACTGAAGCCCTGAAAAGGCACGCCATGAGTTCCTTGCTTGCTTCTGAGTTTAATGATTCAGACTTTTTTACGTTGTTAAAGAAGTCTATTCAAAAGAAATCTCAAGGCAATGTTCTCGAATCTGCTTCCGAACGATTGCTAGGGTTAGTTGATCGAGATAAGCTTTTGAAAGTTGAAACAATCGTTGATGATGTAAATAATGAGTTACCTTATATGATCGCGGATAGCGCATATATTGGTTTAATTGTGCATTTGACTCTGGCTGTGGAGCGTATTCAAAAGGGTGAAAAGATCGAGATTGATGAAGAGTATTTAAGCACACTAAGGAATACGAAAGAGTTTGGTTTTGCTAGAATAATCGCTACAAAACTTGAAGAATCTTTTAATGTCTTAATACCTGAAGCTGAGATCGGTTATATCACCATGCATTTACGCGGAGCCAAACTAAGAAACACTGGAGACTACTATTTAGAAGAAACAAATTATCCGATTCTTGTTAAAACGAAAGAGTTAATCCGCTATGTAGATAAGCGTCTCAATGCGGATTTAGAAACGAATGAATCACTTCTAGAGGGTTTGGTAACACACCTTGGTCCTGCAACGCATCGTGTTAGGCAGAACATGAATTTCCATAATCCTTTGCTTACAAAAATAAAAGCAGATTATGCTGACTTATTCCAACTGCTTAAAGAAGCGCTCAAAGAAATTTTTCCCGGGGTATCTATTCCTGATGAAGAAGTTGGTTTTCTCGTTCTCCACTTTGGTTCGGCCCTTGAAGGTCGCTTTCAACATAACGAAGTGAATATTCTTGCTGTATGCTCAAGTGGTATCGGTACATCCAAAATGCTGGCGACTCGATTGAAACAGGAGTTACCAGAAATCCAAACCATCAAAAGCGCTTCATTATTTGAACTACGAGATGAAGATCCAGAGAATTATGATCTGATTGTTTCTACGATCCCTCTCCCTGAATATGAAGGAGAGTATATAAAGGTCAATCCTTTTTTAACGGAGGAAGAGGCAACGCGAATTCGTTCGACACTTCAAAAGAAATCGATGTTGAAAAGAAGAAGCACGGGCGAGAAGCCAAAGACGGATAAGGAACCCTTGTTTTTTTCAAGTGATGAAGCAAGTACCTGGTTTCGTAAAGCTGAATTATATACCACAACTGCAGCTTCAATAGTGGAATTATTTCGAGTAAACCAATCTGAACACAAAGAGGTGGAGAGGCTTTTAGTAGAAGAGTGTAGGCGTCTAGAAACACTTGATGCTATTAGCCATTCATCAGAGGTTAAAGAAGCGCTTCTAAAGCGCGAAAACATTAGTGGAGTGGGGATTCCTGAGACTTCACTTGGATTATTCCATACACGGACTCCTGAAGTTAAGAAGCCTGTGTTTACAATTGTTCGATTAATGGAACCTGTTCAGAGAAAGGCAATGGATGGTTCATTCATTGAAATGGACACCGTTCTTTTACAACTGGCACCAGAGGATTCGCCGATTGAAAGCATTGAGATCATGAGCTACATTAGTTCTCTTATCATTGAATCAAATGAAAGTATCGCGCTTTTTTCGGGGAGCAATCAAGAATCAATTGGATTGTATCTCGCAAACAAAATGAAAAGTCATGTAGAAAAACAATTAGGATTTAAAGGAGACGATTAAAATGGCAAAAGAAATTCTATCAACTGAGAACGTATTACTAAACGAAACGGCTGCAACTAAAGAAGAGGCTATCCGTATGGCTGGTCAGATCCTTGTCGACAACGGTTATGTTGATGAAAGCTATCTTGAGCAAATGCAAGAACGTGAAAAGATCACGACGACTTACATGGGCAACTCTGTTGCTATTCCTCACGGTACGGAGGATGCTAAGAAAGCTGTGAAGCATTCTGGACTATCCATCATCCAATTGCGAGAAGGCGTTGATTTCGGAGATGGAAATATTGCGAAGATTATCATTGGTATTGCTGGTAAGGACAATGAGCACTTAGAGATCCTTTCTCAAATTGCGATTGTTTGTTCTGAAGAAGAAAATGTGGAAGAGTTGATTCAAGCGGATTCCAAAGAAACGTTAATCTCAATGTTTAACGAGGTGAATTAATCATGCTTGCCGTTCATTTTGGTGCTGGAAATATTGGAAGAGGCTTTATTGGAAAGCTTCTTTCTCAATCAGGATATGAAGTATGCTTCGTAGATATCAATGAGACTGTGATTAACGAGCTTAATGAACGAAATAGTTATACAGTAGAAATATTAGGTCAGAATAAGGAGCAGATTGATGTTGAAGGCGTAAGAGGTATTAACAGCCAACAAGATCCTGAAGCGGTGATTGATGCGATCTATCAAGCTGACCTTATTACGACAGCTGTTGGTCCGACCGTATTAAAATTGATTTCTTCTGCTATCAAAGAAGGCATCTCAAAACGTATCGCAGATGGAAAAGCTCCCGTTAACGTCATAGCATGTGAGAATATGATCGGTGGCAGTACAATGCTTCGAAATGCTGTTGAAGAAAAGATGGATGAAGCGGATCGTAAAGTGCTTGATCAATATGCTGGTTTCCCAGATGCTGCAGTGGATCGTATTGTTCCAAACCAGACGCATGAAGATCCATTAATGGTTGCGGTTGAGCCCTTCTATGAATGGGTAGTCGATCAAACAATGATGGCTGGAGAAGTTCCGGAAATAGCTGGCCTTACGTACGTTCAAGATCTTGCTCCTTACATTGAGCGGAAGTTGTTCACCGTTAATACAGGACACGCAGTGACAGCTTACCTTGGTTATCAAGCAGGGTATGAGACAATCAAGGAAGCACTAGACACCGAAGATATCTATCATGATGTGAAGAATGCTCTTGAAGAGTCTGGTGAATTGCTTCAGCATAAGCACGGTTTTGAAAAAGAGGCGCATGAGGCTTATATTACAAAAATTCTTGGTCGTTTTCTAAATCCACATCTAGTGGATGAAGTTACTCGCGTTGGACGAGCTCCAATTCGTAAAATTGGACCTGACGATCGACTTGTTGGCCCGGCACGTCAGCTTGCGGAATTAAACAAAGAACCAAACTACCTCGCGAAAGGAATTGCAGCAGCATTGCGATTTGATCCAAAAGAAGATGAAGATGCTGTAACGATTCAGAGTAAAATCAAAAATGAAGGACTTTCTAGTGCGATTACTGCTTTTACAGGAGTAACCGAAGGAGAAACTCTATTTGATCTAATTAGCAAGCATTATAAAGAAATGGCGTAATCTCTACGCAGAAGGGGAGCTCATTAAATGGAGCTTCCCTTTATTTGTTTGAAATCTGTTCGTTTCGGAATTATTTAATAGGGATAAATAATATCTTAATTCGTATAATTTTGTTACGATTTCACATTAGGACTTGTGCCAACCTCAATACAATTCTACTATTAGGGTATGGCATTAGTCATATCCATTTTCAATGGGAAGGGGAACACGAATGTTCAATATATTACTTCAGTCTCACTCAGGTTCATGGGCGATTCTTGTTTTGCTATTAGTGATTAGTTATTTTGCTCCTAAGCAGAAGATCTCGCTTATGGTTCAGCGATTATTTTACTTGATTATGCTCGGTACTGGAATTGGGATGCTCTTTATCCTTGGTTTTCCGCTGATCTATGTGCTTAAAGGAATCCTGGCGATTGTATTAATCGGGGTTATGGAAATGATCGTTGGGAGAAGAAAGCGTGCCGAATCAACAAAGATGCTTTGGATCGCGTGTATTGTTCTTATTTTAGTGATTATTTCAATCGGGTACAATTGGATTTAATGTGAAAAAGCGACAGCCAATTATATTGGCTGTCGCTTTTTTTAGTTATTGGCCAAGCCCCTCAATCGCTTCACCACTCAAAATGAACACAAACGACGTGTTCATTTTGAATGGTTCCAGCGCTTGTCGGGCCTAACCGGTCCCTTCCGCTTTTGTTATCATCCAGCTGCAGGGCCCAGCCTCTCGATCGCTTCACCATTTCAAATGAACACAAAGGGCGTGTTCTATTGAAATGCCTCCAGCGCTTGTCGAGGCTAACCGGTCCCTTCTGCTTTTGTTATTCCCAAGGTTTTTCTGTGGTTAGGAGGCCGGCTAGTTCTTTACTGGCCTGGCGGTGTTCTTTGCGTTTTTCTGCTCGGGCGGGAGCTGTTTCGTGTAGATTTTTTTCTTCTTCTGATTCAGGGATGACTTTTGGAACAGGTAGTGGTTTTTTCTTTTCATCCAATGCCACAAATGTAAGGAATGCTGTTGCTCCGATATGTCTTTCGCCTGATAGGAGATGCTCTGCTATCACTTTCACAAATACTTCCATAGATGACTTTCCGGTGAATGTCACGTATGCTTCGAGACAAACGGAATCGTCTGGTGTAATTGGGTGTAAGAAGTCAACAGAGTCAGTTGAGGCTGTTACAACTTCACTACGACAGTGGCGCATTGCTGCGATTGATGCAATATCATCAATGTCTCTCATCAGCTGGCCACCAAATAAAGTGTTATGATTGTTTGTTGCTTCTGGGAATACGTGACTTGTTTTGACAACACGTGATTCGCGAATGTATTTAGATTCCATATTCGTCTCTCCTTATTATGCTTTTCTTGTAGTCTATCTTTACTATGCCCTTGATCAAGAGTTGAAAAACCTATGTCTTACATGTACATGTAGAAGAGTTATCTAAAGTAGAGGTTATATAAATAGTCCCACTCATCTTCGTTCACGTCAAAGACCGTTTTTTGTGCATTTTTTGTAAAACTAAGTGAATCTTTTGTTAGTGTCGTTCGTCCTTCATTAGTCGCAATAGTGACTACTACACCGTTAGTAAAAGGTGAGTTCGGGTCTGATTGAACGAAAGAACTTAATGGCTCATAATCAGCCAACGTTCGGGCTTCAGTTGAGAAGCGGACTTGAGTCTGCCATTCTTCATATTCTGCTTTTTGCAGATCAAACTCATCTTCAGAGTGATGAACAATCCTGTAATGGTGATAACCATCGTAAACAACCTCTCCAGTTAGGGGAATAGGAGTTTGACTTGAATTTCCAAACCCTACATCTGTTAAGTATGTCGTTCCTTCAAGTTCAACAAGATTTGTTAGGTGTGTGTTTTTTTTACCCCAATTTTTTTCATTAATTGCTACTGTACCTGTAATCAAAATAGGGGAAAAGCCAATTTCGTTAAGAAGCCAATTGTATAGGGGGTTAAGTTCAAAACATAGCCCCCCTCGTTTTTGTGTGATTACCTTTTGATACATAGTCTCAAGGTTTAAATCGATCCATATGTTTTTTGAGGTATCGAGGTTTTCAAAAGGAATGTGATGTATATGATTTTTTTGAAGTAATTGAAGAGAGAGAAGGTCGGTTTGCTCACTTTCTGTACAGATGCGTAGTAAATACTCCTCTACGTTCATACTGAAACTCCTTTCTATCCTCTCTCTATTTTCATGCAGTCGTATGGATAACGCAACTGATCTACCTCGGCATTCATGAAGATGGCTTATATGGGAATATTAAAGAGAAAAGGGGTGTGAGGATGTGAACAGGTGGATTTGTATTATGATGTTGATCATACTTTTTCCAAGTCACGTGTATGCGGAGAATAATCGCGAGTTGGCCATTGTTATTGATGATTTTGGAAATGACATGGGTGGGACAGATGAAATGCTTCGATTACCTGTTACGCTAACAGTAGCCATTATGCCGTTTCTTGAAACGACTGAAAGAGATGCGGAGGAAGCGCATCGTTATGGACATGAAGTGATCGTTCATATTCCGATGGAACCGGTTAGAGGAAAGAGAAGCTGGCTAGGTCCAGGGGCAATTACAACTGATCTTCCTAATAAAGAAATTCGAAAGCGAGTAAACGAAGCGATTGAGGCTGTTCCTCATGCGGTAGGAATGAATCACCATATGGGTTCAAAAGCGACAGCTGATGAACGAGTGATGAGGATAGTTCTTGAAGTGTGTCGAGAAAAGGGACTCTATTATTTAGATAGCAAGACAACAGGGAAAAGTGTCATTCCTGAACTAGCAGAAGAAATAGGGGTACCTTATCTTGAGAATGAGCTTTTTTTTGATGATGTCTATACGATTCAACATATGAGCAGACAAGCTCAAGAGTTGGCGGAAAAACTGAAAGATGATGAGGCTCATATCGCAATTGGACATGTAGGAATCGCGGGGGAAAAGATGGTAGCTGTTTTAAATGAATTTATTCCAATGTACAAAAATGAAGCAACAATTGTACCTCTTTCGCAGATGATTCCAGGTTTTGAAATGATTGATGAAAGCATGCCTTAAATAGATCTTCCTCCTTCCTTGAATAAGTGTTAACATTGTTTTTATTAAGGTTAACATTTGAGGGGGAGAAAATGGAGAAATCAAATTTTCGAGTGATAATTTTATGTGGATTCTTTATTGGGGTCACATCTATTCTTGCACAAATGGAAATTCCTTTACCACTTGTTCCAATTAGTGGACAGACTTTAGCTGTCGGTTTAACGGCCACAATTCTTGGTAGTAAATACGGCGCCATTACGATGACAGGCTATACAATATTAGGGGGTATTGGTCTTCCGGTGTTTGCACAGGCAAAAGGTGGATTAGGAGTCTTATTAGGACCAACTGGTGGATATATTTTTGCATTCATTATTGCGGCATATGTTACTGGCCTTATCCTAGAGAAAACATCGTATACTATGGTGCATGCGATGTTGGCGAACACAGTGTCTATGATTATCATCCTATTAATCGGTACGATTCAATTAAAATTTGTTGTAGATCTAAACTGGCATGAAGCGATGGTCGCGGGGGTTTATCCTTTCTTATTCGTTGGTTTAATCAAAGCATTTCTTGCAAGTTGGATAGGTATTACTGTTCGCAAACGTCTGATTCAAGCAAGGCTCTTACAAAGCCCCGTGGGAACGATTCAAGCGTAAAGTGATCCATTGGCCCTGCCTGACACGTTAGCTAAGAAACAATACAACAAGTGAGGTGTCCATTATGAAGAACAGAATGGAGTGGGGCTTTCTGGGTGGTCGAGTAATACTCGGTTTCATTATGCTAGCTCATGGAATACAAAAATTAGGTGGAATAGGAAATACCATTGCGATGTTTGAAAAAATTGGTCAACCTGCCTGGTTAGCTTATGCTACAGCCATTATTGAAGCCGTTGGAGGAGCGTTTCTTATTGCGGGGATTTTCGTTATCCCATCTGCGATCCTCCTTGGATTAACGATGATTGGTGCTATTGTTCTTGCAAAGCTTCCTATGGGGCTAATAGGAGGCTACGAATTTCCACTTTCCCTTTTTGGATTATCACTTATACTAGCATTTACAGGTAGTAGGAAGCTGGCATTATCTGAAATTATTTCAAGTAAAAAAATAAAAAGATGAAACAGAACGGTATTTGAAGAGAAGGTTTTTCAGTAAATATTGTACAGCAATATAGCTCTAAATAGAGCTAAATACACGTTTGTTTAAAAATGAATAATAAGAAGAAGCGCCTTTCTATAGATAGGCGCTTCTGTTTGTGTCATATCCAGATCAAATTTAGAATATATCTCGGTTAGCGAGGCTCTTATGGAATATCATGTCCCATAGAACTTGTTAGAATTTCAAACCATTGATCGCGTGATAAGGAGTAAGAAAGAGCTTCAACAGCACTATCAATTCGCTCACGCTTTCCAGATCCAACGATTGGCATAATGTTTGCCGGATGGTTAAGTAGCCATGCATAAAGCACTTGATCGATTCCTTCAGCACCGATCTCAGAGGCAATCTTTTCTATCGTCTTGCGGAGACGAACTGCTTTATCTTCTTGCGATGTGAACACATCTCCTCCTGCAAGAGGAGACCATGCCATTGGTTTCATTCGCTTTTCCTGACAAAGATTTAGCGTGCCATCTTCGAAGTTCTCAAGATGATAGGCTGAAAGTTCCAGCTGATTTGTAATTAATGGTTGATCCACATAAGATTGTAGCATGTTAAGTTGATGACGTTTGAAATTAGAGACTCCAAAATGACGAACCTTTCCAGCTTGTTTTAATTCATAAAAAGCTTCGGCCACTTGTTCTGGATCCATAAAGGGGTCAGGTCGATGAATTAACAGGACATCGATATGCTCAATCCCAAGTGCTGTAAGGGACTGTTCAGCAGAAGCGATGATGTGATCTTTACTTGTATTATAATGATGAGATTGGTGGGAGGGACGATTAGGAGACTCGATTACAATCCCGCATTTTGTGACAATCTCTATTTGATCACGTAGAGATGGTTTGAGTGATAATGCTTTCCCGAAAAGTTCTTCACACTCATAACTTCCGTAAAGGTCAGCGTGATCGAACGTTGTAATGCCATGATCGAGATTATGCTCTATTAAAGAAAGTGTTTCTTCACTCGTTTGATTCCAGTCTGCAAGTCGCCAGAGACCATGGACGAGACGAGAGAATGATAAATCTTCTGTTAAATGAATACGCTGCATTATTAATCCTCCAAAATGGTTTTATATGTACTTTTCTTATCATAATGTAATGAAATCGTTTGCGCAACTTGTTGAACCTTTATTAGTGTGCAAATGTGCTCACCCTTAATGATAATGCTTCTCATTATCATTAAGGCGTGCTATAATGAAAAAAATAGTCAACGAAGAGGTGGGTAATATGGTTGAAACGTTACAAATCTCCATGTTTTTCTTAATACTAGTCTTTTCCTTTACAGCATTTGCACTTGTTCTTAGGGCAGAGGCTTTAAGAAGTGGTTATGTACGTAAAAAGAAAACGAGTGCTTTTGAATCAACACCACCAATTTCATTTAAGAAAAGTTATTGACTTTCTAATTGATAAAGATTATCATTATCAGTATAGAAGAAAAGAGACATGGTGTTCCCCGACACAAATTGTCATATATAGCTCAAACAAAGCCAAAGAAGTTCCCCCTTCTCCAATTGTTTAAATATCGTAGCTGCCAACGCCGGCAGCTATTTTTATTTGTCTCATTTAATAAATATACATAAATCCTTTTATACCAGTGATTTAGAAAGGGTTTTTATCCATATATTTTCATTTACAAAATTTAATAACGTGCTAAACTAATTTTTGGAAGTACACTTATAATGGGGGTTATACCAATGAAAAAGGTCTTTTTTGTTTTGAGTTTATCAATGCTTCTCGTCGTAGCAGCATGCGGTTCAAATACAAATAGTGCTAATGAAACTAGCGGAGAGGCAGAGCAGATGGACACGAAGAGTGTTCTACTTGATTTTCAATCTGAAATCGTTAGCGTTTTGAAAGAAAATAATGAAGACATTGCAGCATATGAGTCAGCTAAGTTTGCTTTAAGTGACAGTGAAACACCCGAAGAGGAAAAGCCTTCAACCGAAGAACTTAAAGAACTGAAAGGCAATGCTGTAGAAGCAAGCAAAGCCACTGTTGAAGGTATTGAAAACCTAAAAGTTCCATCTGAATTGAACGACTCGAAAGAAGAAATTGAAAGCGCGCTTGATGAACTAACGGAAGCCTATGAAATTCGCGCTGAGCAAGCTACTATTGATGATTCTTCAGTACAGGAGAAGGCATTAGAGCATTTTACGATGTTTGAAGATCAAATGGGTAAAGTCTTTGAAGATGCTGATTTAATTAAGCCAAGCTTTGCGAAAGAACTAGAATAGAGAGATTTAACCCTGCATATTAAATGCAGGGTTTTTTACATAGTATTTTTTTGTATGACGTATACGATTTCACGTATGATAAGCTAGGGTAGGTAACGATCTTAATAATCAAGAGACCTGTGTTCTAATTGAATGAAAAAGTGAACAGGTTAATTTCAAAAAGGAAGTGTCACTATGAACGAACGTTTATCGAAATTTACTAATTACCTTATTGAGCAGAATCAAGATTTTGCGTACATCCATTCTCCTTCTAACGTCTATTATTTGACTAACTTTCATTGTGAGCCTCATGAAAGGTTGCTTGGACTTTTTGTGGTGCCGAATCAGGAACCTTTTCTCGTCTGTCCTGGAATGGAAGTTTCACAGGCTAGAGATGCAGGGTGGAAATATGACATTATCGGCTATAGTGATTCAGAACAACCATTTGACTTCATTTATGAAGCACTGAAACAACGCGGCGTCCATAAGCCAACTAGTGCTTCGATTGAAAAAGGTATGCTTGTTTATGAGCGTGCTGAAGAACTGCAAACACGTTATCCTGAGCTGAGCTATCACTCTGCAGAACTTGGACTGAATCAATTGCGCCTAATTAAGGATGAGAAAGAAATTGAAGTATTACGTGAAGCAGCAGCGTTTGCTGATTTTGGTGTAGAAACTGGTGTTAAGGCTTTACGCGAAGGTGTTACTGAGATGGAAGTCCTTGCTACAATTGAATTTGAATTGAAGAAAAAAGGAATTCGTGAGATGTCATTTTCAACAATGGTCTTGTTTGGTGAGAAATCTGGACAACCACACGGTAATCCTGGAGAGCGGCAATTAAGAAAAGGAGATCTCGTCTTATTTGATCTCGGCGTTGTACTAAACGGATATTGCTCTGATATTACTAGAACAGTGGCTTTTGGTGAGGTTAACGATAAGCAAAAAGAAATTTATGAGACGGTACTAAGTGCACAAACGGAATCACTTAATATCTCAAAACCTGGGACACGACTAGGTGATATTGACCTTGCAGCAAGAAACATCATTTCTAAAGCAGGATATGGCGAACACTTTCCACATCGTATTGGACATGGTATTGGAATTGAAGTACATGAGTATCCTTCCATGAGCGAGAAGAATGACGACTTGCTTCAAGTAGGTATGACGTATACGATTGAGCCGGGTATCTATCTATCAGATGTTGGCGGCGTGCGTATAGAAGATGATGTTCTTGTAACAGAGACTGGTTATGAGACGTTAACAAAGTATCCGAAGGATCTACAAATTATTAAGTGAGATAAAGTCGGCTCTTCAAAGAGCCGGCTTAAAAAAGAGTTAAATGGATTGTCATCATTCTGTTTATTTCACGTCATCAATAGTAGTGTATAATAATAATATATTTTGGCTTGAAAGAAGAGAGGTACAGCTGTGAATACTGAGAAAAAAAGTGAGTATCTTTTATTTGGAGCGTGGGCTGCTTCAGTTCTTGCCCTTGCTGGAAGTTTGTATTTTTCTGAAGTTCTTAGATACGAACCTTGTGAACTATGTTGGTATCAAAGAATTCTTATGTATCCTCTAGTTATGATTCTAGGTATCGCTGTGGTTCGCAAAGACGCATCCCAACGATTTTATGTTCTCCCATTGTCGATCATTGGTGCAAGCGTTTCGCTGTACCATTATTTGCTACAAAAAACATCTTTTCTAGCAGAATCGGCACCATCATGTGGTAGGGTTCCTTGTACAGGTGAATATATTAATTACCTTGGATTTATTACGATACCGTTTCTAGCACTTATTGCATTTCTAACCATTACGATTCTAATGGTTGCCTTACATAAGCAAACAAAGAGGGAGGAAAACATATGAAGAAAGCTATTATCTTTCTTGGTATTGTCATCGTAATATTCGGAGCACTCGCTTTCGTTACAAACTATAGTAATAGTGAGAAGACAGAAGGGAATCCATACGGGAAGAGCTCTCTAAATCCAGCTACTATAGAACAACTCGACGATCCATTATATCAAAATCAAATTTTACCTGATGAGCTTGATGAAGCACTGTCTAATGAAGAAGATGCCTTCGTCTATTTCTATAGTCCAACTTGTATCCATTGTAAAAATACGTCCCCAGTCCTTGTACCACTTGCAGAAGATATGGAAATTGACTTGAAAAAATACAATGTTCTTGAGTTTGAACAAGGATGGAATGATTACAGAATTGAATCAACGCCAACTCTTGTACGATTTAAAGATGGTAAAGAAGTTGATCGTATTGTAGGTACGCAAACAGAAGACACTTTTAAACAGTGGATTGAAAAGAATGATTAACATACAAAAGCACCCTGTGAGGGTGCTTTTTGTATACAATAAAACATTGGAATGTTTACACGTCATTCAACCGGGAACTAGAGATGTGAGGATAAAACGAAAGGTGGAGAATCATGAGTCATATTAATGGAAAAGTAGTTATTATTACTGGAGCAAGCAGTGGAATCGGCGAAGCAACGGCGAAGAAACTTGCAGGAGACGGTGCAAAAGTTGTTCTTGCAGCTCGACGTGAGGACCGCCTTGAAGAATTAAAGAACGATATTACGAACAATGGCGGAGAAGCAATTATCCAAACAACAGATGTAACTTCAAGGGAACAAATGCAGGCTCTTGCCGATAAAACGATTGAGCATTATGGACAGATTAACGTCATGATCAATAACGCAGGATTGATGCCACTATCATTCATGAATAAGCTTAAGATTGATGAGTGGGATAAGATGGTTGATGTGAATATAAAAGGTGTCCTCTACGGTATTGCCGGAGTTCTTCCACATATGGAAGAAAGAAAATCTGGACATATAATTAATGTATCTTCTGTTGCCGGTCATGAAATTATGCCAGCTGGTGCAGTGTATTGTGGTACGAAATTTGCTGTGCGAGCGATTACAGAAGGACTGCGTAAGGAAATGTCTCCTTCAACAAATATTCGTGCAACGATCATATCACCAGGGGCTGTTGCAACAGAGTTAACGAACACAATTACAGATGAAGATGTTCAAGAGAAGTTGAATAATCGCGGACCAAATGGTCTTGATCCACTGGATCCAGAGGCGATTGCTGATGCCGTTTATTATGCTGTTGGTCAACCTGACAGTGTATCGATCAATGAAGTACTAGTGCGTCCAACATCCCAAGGATAATGAAAAACCGTTCTCCATATAGGAGAACGGTTTTTAACTTTCTAGACTGAGGTTCTAGAGCAACATTGTGGCGACCATCTTGGCCAATTGCGCACAGAGAACCGCTGCGTAGCTACCGACAACGTTACCTACAATTCCCATCAAAAGTCCAACAGGAGCAAGTGAGGGTTGGAAAACAGAGGCAACGATTGGTGCCGAGCTTGTCCCACCAATATTTCCTTGTGAACCTACGGCCACAAAGAAAAGAGGGGCACGTAATAAGCGCGCTGCGATGAAGATAACAAGAATATGAATACTGAGCCACACAATGCCCATTAGGACATATTGTGGTGAATCCACTACATAAGTAAGATCCGCTCTTGCCCCTATTGTAGCAAGCAAAAGATAAATGGCTGTATAGCCGACTTTACTAGCGCCATAACCCTCTAGCTTTTTAATAGGAGTGAATGAGAACAAAATACCGATGGCAGAAATAATCATGACTGTCCATGTTGTTGTAGATAGCACAGCTGATTGTGGAAGATTCTCGGAAATTTTCAATACGATATAAGAGACGCCAAAGCCAAGTCCAAGTAATCCTAGTAGCTGAGGTACTTGAATCGGGCGTTCATTCTTACGTTGAATATCATTCATTTCCTTATTCACACTTTGAATAACGGAATCGTCCGCTTTGTTCCATTTGTTAAACTTGTGCTGGAATCCTGCAAGAAAAATCATAATCCCCATCCAGCTATAGCCGACAACAGTGTCAACGACAATAATTGGGGAAAGAATTTCTTTAGGTGTGCCCACTGCTTCAATCATTGCAGCCATATTCGCTGAGCCGCCAATCCAACTTCCTGCGAGAGCAGCAACTCCTGTCCATGCGTCTGCAGGTAGCCAAGGTTGGAAGATGGCTAGCGCAATCGGTCCACCGATAATAACACCGATTGTTCCTGCTAGGAACATTAATAAGGCTTTTGGTCCTAATCTTAACGTAGCTGGGACGTTAGCTGATAATAATAACAGCAGGAGCCCAACTGGAAGAATATACGTAGAAACGAAGCCATATAAAGTCGACTCTTGCGGAATAATCGCAAATGTCGTTGATAGCATTGGGATAAAGTATGTCCAAATTAACGGTGGGGCATAATGAAATATCTTCTGCAGAACGTTGTTTTTTGATTCGCCAAGCATGAAGATTGCTCCAACTACAACCGTTAGATAGACAAATACAGCCATCGGATCCTCAATTAATGGATTAGCCTTTGACCAGGCTAGTGCAAATGTCATTATTTTTCACTCCTTGATGTTAGACTATAGTCGCAAATAGACATTATATCATCTAAGTGACATTCTTCGCTTTTAAAACTAATTAAAGAAAAATTGAAAACATTATAAAAATTCATAGCTTGTATTAATGAAGCATACATATTGTGTAGAGCGAGGATAAAGGAGTGAATTTCCATCGGTCTATTAAATGAATTTCGTCATTTCGCTATTAGAGGTAACGCGGCTGATATGGGAATTGGAATTGTACTAGGCGCAGCATTTAGTAATTTTATCGATTCGCTTGTTTCAGATATTATTCTTCCACCTGTAGGTTTACTATTAGCGAGAATTAATTTTTCCGATCTTTTTATTAGTTTAAATGGGCATTATTATCCGTCTCTCTCTGATGCAAAAGAAGCTGGGGCGGCGACAATCAATTATGGAGTTTTCCTTACAACGTCCATTCGCTTTTTAATCATTTTCTTTTCGGTGTTTCTTGTCGTTCGTCAGTTGAATAGATGGCGAAAACCAGGACAAGATCCTATTAATTCTATGACTAGAAAAGAATGCCAGTTTTGCTGTACGCCGATACCTTCGAAAGCAGTGATTTGTCCGAATTGCTCTACCTCTCTTCGTGAAGAACTAGAACCGTCTTCACTAAAGGTTCATGTTCGGAAAGGTTCAAGAACCTCATTTAAGCAATAGGGATGATATGTAAGGACTACAAGTGATTAACTTTTTCTTCTGATGGGAATATAAAGTGGTAACGACAGAAGGAAAGGTGAGGGGCCAAACATGATTGGTTGTTTGCTCATACATGGATTTACAGGGTCACCATTTGAAGTTGAACCTCTGGCAAATTATTTTAGACGTCAAACGGATTGGATTGTAGTATCACCGACGCTTCCGGGACACGGGGAAAAGGATTCACTTAGAGGGATTACTTTTCAACAATGGATAGATACAGCTGAGGAGCATTTAAAGCAGTTGTTAGAACGTTGCGATACGATTTATCTCATTGGATTTTCAATGGGTGGCGTTCTGGCTGGCTATTTAGCAACGAAGTATCAAGTTGATAAATTAGTGTTATTAAGTGCAGCTATACAATATATTCATCCTTTGCAGATGGTGAAGGATATAAGAGAAATGATGACCGATCTCTACAGAGGAAAGCTTCTTCAAAATGAATTGTTTATTCGCTATAGCAAAAAGGTGAAGACAACGCCACTCCTTGCTTCATTAGAATTTCGAAAGCTTGTCCAACACCTCAAGCCATCCTTTGAACATGTCTCTATTCCAACGATCATCCTACAGGGAAAGCTTGATGGAATGGTACCTTATAAAACCGCTGATACGATTTATCAATTGATTCGTTCGGATGAGAAACAGGTTAGATTGATGGAGAATTCAAAGCATTTGATCTGCCACGGAGAGGATCGGGATGATGTTATTCATACGGTGTACCGTTTCCTTATAAACTAGCGGGATGATTGATTATAATACAAAGAGCTTGTTTTTAACTATAAAGAACAGCTTCATACTTGCTAGCTCCTTCTTAGGGTCTCGGTGAAAAGGAGAAAAAGAGATGCGAAATCCACTACTTACTCCAATAATGATTGAAAAATACGCTAAACGACTTGTAGTCCGATTGAAACAACCATCGTTATCTGGGATTGTTTTGACAGGAAGCTTTGCTAGAGGGGAAGCTGGTCCGTATTCCGATCTGGATATCTGGTGTTTTTATAAGGAACTCCCAAGTAAGTCTCCATGTCTCCCTGAACTAACGGGTATTTCACTTGATCTAAGAGAAGTTAGTCTACAGGAATTTAGCGAAATGGCTGATGGGTCAAGAGAGTATGTGGCTCCTTGTTTTGAGCAATTAAACGTATATGGAGACACACCATTTGTTCTTCCTTCAAGAACTAAAATCAAGCGTGGTCTTGTGAGCCTGCTACAGTCCATTGATACTCGCTTGCAACAATGTATGCCGCCAATCAACCACTACGAATTATTAAATGACATCATGTACGCCCTTCGCATCGAACAGTTTATCAAGACTTCACAATACCCCCTTACCCTATCTGAACTATACGCCATACAATTTGAAGAGAGCGATCGCTTCCTAGTAGAGTGTTATTCTTCATTTTTATTTGGAGAGCGACACAAAAGTGAGGATGAAATTCATAGCGGGATTCATCTATTTATGGAGAAGAGATTGGAATAGGAAGGATTTTGAAATCATCTCGAGAAACAAATGATAGAGGTATTGAAAGAAAGGATTCTATACTTAGATGAAAGGGTCGGGTGGATGAAGTGGCGACGTTTGATGATTTTATGAAACTTGATATTCGTGTTGGGGAAATTATTGAAGTGAATGATTTTAAAAAGGCTAGAAAACCGGCTTATCAATTAAAGGTAGATCTGGGGGAGGAAATTGGTATAAAGAAGTCCAGTGCACAAATTAAGGACCTGTATAATCAGGATGATTTAATCGGTAAACAGGTGATGGCGGTGGTGAATTTCCCCCCAAGGCAAATTGCAGATTATATGTCTGAAGTGCTTGTATTAGGCGTATATGGAGATGAAGGAGTCGTGCTAATACAGCCTGATCAAAAAGTGAAAAAAGGCGATAAATTAGGGTGAAGAGTGCATTTAAGCATTCTTTTTTTCTTGTCTATTTACGTATTTTCCCTATATAATGGTTTAATGCCTAAAAAATGTAAAAACGAGGTGAGGGAGTGAAGCAAGAAGAAGCGGTTCGAGTGATATCTAACAGTCTGGAGCAAGATCCTCTTGTAAAAGCGATTTTTCTTAAAGGATCTATGGGACGAAACGAACATGATGAAAATTCGGATGTTGATCTTTATTGTCTTGTAGAAGAGAACGATGTGGAATTGTTTCTTAAGAATCGAAAGCATCATTTAGAAGCATATGCTAATCTTCTCTTTTATGATGAAATTTTTATTATTGCTCCACAGATCATCGCTGTGTTCGATAATATGCTCCATCTTGATTTATTTACAGTGACAGCGGAATCGTTGATAGAGAAAGATTATTGCAAAGTGATTTATGATCCCAACAATCGGTTGAGTCATTTTAATGAGCAGTTAACCTTATCGAGGCAGGAGTTTATCAATCACGTGGATGATACAGCTTTTTTCTTATTTCAATACGAGAAGTCCAGAAGAAGAGGAAACGATATTTGGTCTGTTCATATGTTAAATCAAGTTATGCTTCATTATTCAAGAGTGATATTGCACCGTTATCACCCGGATCGAGCCCAGCTTGGTTTAAAAGCATTGAATGGAACACTAGGGGAGAAAGAGGTTGAGAAGTCGAAAGAAATTTTTCAGTTTATGACGATTGAAGAGCATGAGATGTCTGCTAAGTTTATTCGAAACTGGTTGAAGGAAGAGGAAGATTGGATCATAGAGCAGTTAGAAGGTACGGTTTATAGTGTGCCTTTTCTTAAACGTATGATTTGGAATTGATATAGAATGAAAAGAAGAGGCGCTCTCTGGCGTCTCTTCTTTTCGTTTTGGGACCTAGCTAGTTAATCGATATGGTTTCGGGTTCAAACGCGATTTTAGCACCTTCATAAATGGCGCGTTTCGCATCTAGCTCACCAGCAAGACGTGCGCCACCGATAATGGCGATTTCAACACCTTTTTGTGAAAGTAATTCGTATTCACGGGGTATATTCGATTCTTGTCCAGCTGCGAGAATGATGGTGTCGGCTTTGAGAAATTCTTTCTCATCTGTCTCTGTATTTATGATCGTAAGACCATCCTTTGTCATTTCTTTATATGAGAGATTCGTTCGAAATTTCACACCATTTTGTTTTAAATCCTGCAACATCGCCCACTTAGTTGTTTTGCCAAGGCCTTCACCCATTTTTCCATTACGTCTTAGAAGGAGAATATTATTAATTCCTTTTTCGATTAAGAAATGAGACACATCACATCCGATGCCGCCGGCGCCAATGATAATCACATTTTTGCCCACAGCTACATTACCAGAAAGAACGTCTGGATAAGCTATGGCATGTTCTATACCAGGAATAACCGGTTGCCTTGGTGTCACACCAGTTGCTACCACAATGAGATCTGGTGAGTGATTTAAAAGCTCTTGTTCCGTTGGTTTATGATTTAAATAAATCTCAACACCTAATCGGTTGAGTTCCGTTGTATAGTAGCGAATGGTTTCGTCAAATTCTTTCTTGATTGGAATTTTTCTAGCAAGATTAAATTGCCCACCAATCGCAGAGCTTGCTTCATAAAGTGTCACATTATGACCTAATTCAGCATGAGCTCTTGCAGCTTCCATGCCAGCGACGCCTCCTCCGAGCACTACAACTGTTTTTATCTTTGCAGCTTTCTTAATGGTCCACTTGTGCTCTCTCCCAGCCCTGGGGTTAACAAGACAAGAGACGGCTTTGCCTTCGAAGGCATGATCAAGACATGCCTGGTTACAAGCGATGCATGTATTGATCTGATCAAGTGACTGTTCCTTCGCCTTCACTAATAGATGAGGATCGGCAAGAAAAGGTCTAGCCATTGAGACCATATCGAGTTTCTGAAGTAACTCTTCAGCTAGAACCGGGTCATTAATTCGATTACTTCCAATCACCGGGATAGTCACCGCTTCTTTAACTTGTAGAGCGGGTTCGATAAAACCAGCACGAGGCACCATCATTGAAATCGTTGGGACTGTTGATTCGTGCCAACCGATTCCGATGTTTAGAATATCAGCACCATGGGCCTCTAATTTTGTAGCTAGTTGAACGGTTTCTTCTGGTGTTGAGGAGTTGGGTACTAAATCGAGTCCAGACATACGAAAAATCACCGGATAATCCTCTCCGACTGCTTTTCGAACTGCTTTAAGGACTTCGATTGCAAAACGGGTGCGATTCTCAAAGTTTCCGCCCCATTTATCTGCTCGCTTATTTGTTCTTGGTGATAGGAATTGATTGATTAAATATCCTTCAGAGCCCATGATTTCTACTGCGTCAAATCCAACTTCTTTCGCTTTCCTACCGGCTTCTGCATAGGATTCAAGTAAATTAAGAATATCAAGTTCATTTAGTTCCTTGGGAGTCTCTCTGTGTATGGGCGATTTGATAGGAGATGGAGCGACAGACGGAATTCCGTTCATCTCAGAGTAAGCATATCGTCCAGCATGAAAAAGCTGTGCCGCAATACGCCCATTTGCTGTATGCACGCTGCTTGTTAATCGTTTCATGACTCGAAGATCATCGTCTCGATAGAATCCTAGAAAATGGTGTCCACCATCGCCTTCAGGTGAAACAGATATCCCTCCTGTAACAATGAGACCTGGACCGTTCTCTCCTGACCGTTCAGTATAAAACGAAATGAGAGCATCCTCTTGATCTTTATTTCCTTCCATTCCAAGGTGCATGGATCCCATCATTACTCTGTTCGGCAGGGTTAATCTCCTTAATTGAATTGGTTTAAATAATTTTTCCCATTTCATAACTGCTCACCACACTTCTTTGTTTTGAACACATTTCGATGAATGGTCATTCATTTCCTGTAAAGAAAGCGCTTTTTTATTTTAAATTTTTATTTTATTCAAGGATATGGTAATGAATATTATTGATTTTTGGCTCATTTGAGTAATCAACAATATGAACAAACATAGATTTATCCAAAAAAAAAGAGCGCAAAATGCGCTCCCTAAATGGTTATTAATTTTTCTTGAATGCGACTAGAAGGCCACCTTCGCCAGCATAAGTGCCAATAAGCGGCCCCATCGTCGAAAGAATCACATTTTTGAATTTATAGCGTTCTTGAATTTGCTCGATTAATGCCTTTGCTTTATCCTCACAATTACTATGAGCTACAGCAATGACTTTATCCTCAAAATTATGTCCATACTCGCCAATTTTTTGAATGAATTGGCGTACTGCTCGCTTGTTTCCGCGGATTTTATCAAGGACTTCAAGTGAACCATCGTCATCACTTGCCTTCATAAGTAATTTAATATTCAAGGCTGAAGCAATCGTTCCTCTTACACGATCGAGGCGTCCCCCCTTGATAACGTTCTCAAGGGTGTCTAATAAAAACATTGTTAGCGTATCTTCAGTGTATTCATATGCTTGTTCAACGATGGATTCAAAGGTTTCGCCGTCACGTGCCATTTCTGCAACATGATAAACAATGATCCCAAGACCTGATGAGGCTGTTTTTGAATTGATGACTTCGATTTTCCTGTCAGGATGTTCCTCATGAAACATTTTCTTTGCAAGTACAGCGTTGTCATAAGTAGTGCTTAATGATCCGGACAGCGCTATAACAAGAATATCGTCCTCAGGACTTGCTTCTTCAAATTTTGTAAGAAAGTCCTGTGGTGCTGGGGCAGAGGACTTAGGAAGCTCTTTCGATTTTTTAAGTTTTTGGTAGAACGTTTGCGTATCAAGATCTACTCCAGCTTTGTATTCTTCTTCACCAAAGAGAAGGTTGAGTGGAACGACCGTTACGTTCAATTCATTTAGCAGTTCTTCAGGGAAGTCGACGCTGCTGTCAGTAATGATTCGAGTTGCCATACAATTACCCCTTTTTTGTTATTACCCGCATCCAGGTATTATGTCTATTGTACCACGCTTCAACGCCTAATCGAACGTAAGTTGTGGCTAATGAATTAAGAATGGAATGGAGAGCCTAATAGAAAGATGTTTGGAGGTGAGAATGGGATGACAATTATTCGGCTAGGGTATGTCGCAATGAGTACAGAACTGAATAACGGCTCTCCGTCTCAGACGATGACATATGCTCAATTTCAAAAAATCCAAGATAGAGAAGCGGCTATTCGGAAGCTTGAGCGGATTGCTATTTCAAATCTTGAGAACTGCCTACGTCTTCTTAAGCACAACAAAGGGAACGAGATTCATTTTTTTCGCTTTAGCTCAAGGCTAATCCCGCTTGCCAATCATGAAGCCCTTGAAGGGTGGGATTATCTTTCTCCACTAAAGAAACCGTTGAAACAGTTAGGTGATTTTGCAATTAGAGAAAAAATGAGGGTGGACTTTCACCCGGATCATTTTGTCTTACTTAATTCACCTAAGAAAGAAATTTTACAAGCATCGATTCAAATGCTTTCTTTGCACGTACGTCTTCTTGAAGAAATGGGACTTCCTTCAACACATCGGTGTGTCCTTCATGTAGGAGGAGCCTATGATGATAAGGAGAAGTCACTTGAACGGTTTATCCATAATTGGATGTATACCCCGCAGAAAATACAACAAACCATTATTTTAGAGAATGATGATACAACGTTTACGCTCCTAGATACTCTTTATTTATGTGAGAAGTTAAACGTGCCGCTCGTTTTTGATTATCATCATCATCTGGCGTGTCATGAAACAAAAGATTGGGCGAAAGAATGGGGGAGAGTGGTTAATACTTGGAGAGACTCTTCACTACCTGTTAAGATGCATATTTCTTCTCCTAAGAGTGAAAAGGAATTTCGAAGTCATGCTGATTATGTAGATGTTGATTGGTTCTTTTCTTTTCTGAATGAAGTCAAAGGAAGCACAGACCAAATTGATTGTATGATTGAAGCCAAACAAAAAGATGCAGCGCTCTTTCAACTGATGGATGGAATTAGACAAAGAAGTGATGTTGAACTTATTGATCAATCTACGTTCAAACTAAAGTAAAACCGGGCGCTCCTGGCCCGGTTTTATTCTGTGATTTTTTTGCTTTTTTGTTTAGTGGAAGGCTTTGTTTGGTTGGCATGTTCAACAGATTGAGACAGCTCTTTTTTCATGCTGCGTTTTTTTTCCTGAGGCAAACGTCATCCCTCCTTTATTAGATGTTAGCTTGCCCATTCTCAGATGTTTTATTAGGCCGTCTTGTTTTTTTGAGAGAATGAAGTTCAATAAGAAATGAGGGGATTTTTATTGAAAAGTAGCAAAAGTTAGTTTTGTATATAGGAAAGCACGCTCCTGTAACAAGCTGTTTTATATGCGTTATGTTGCGTATGGTCACCCGTCATCATCCATTGAATCATATACCCATCTATCATTGCCCTAATTGTTCTCCCTGCCTCTTCGTTATCAATCGTGCGAAAGGCGCCCTCTTTCTTCCCTTGCTCGAGGATCACTTTAGAGATGGATGAACAATTTTGATAAAAGCGTTCATTTATTTCTCTGTACCGTTTGTTTCTGGTTGCCTGCGCAAGAAAATCTAAATATACACGATAGAATTTCTCATTTTCTTTAGGACCTACAAACACTGTATTTAAATATGCCATAAGCATGTTTGTTGAAGTTGTTTCTTTTTCAACAGCCAGTTTCTCTTTTTCATATATTCGATCTGTAATTTGAGCGAGCAGATGAGCAAGTACGTCCTCTTTGTTGTGGAAATAATAATTTGGGACGCCTTTACTTACATCTGCATAATCAGCTATGTCTTGAAGTGTAACTGCCTCATAGCCTTTATCAGAGACGGCTTGATAGGCTGCTTTAATAATCTGCTGCCGCTTTAACTCAGCTTTACGTTTCATCTTATTCCTCTCCTTACAGTGATCATTATACACAAACCATATGTGCGATTAAAGAATTCAGATTAATTGACCGGTCAGAATAATTTCTGTTAAGATGAGTCCGAAAGAAAGTTGAAGGAGGGATCCTAGATGGATCAATTTAAAGCTCTAGTTGTTGATAAGATTGATGAGGATACAAAAGTATCGATAAAGAATTTAACGAAAAACGATCTCCCTGAAGGAGATGTGTTAGTTAAAGTTCATTATTCTAGCGTGAACTATAAAGATGGGTTAGCTACTCATCCAAAGGGAAATATTGTTAAGAAATACCCCCACATCCCTGGTATAGATCTTGCAGGTGTTGTTGAGGAATCGGATCATCCAGATTGGAAGGAAGGAGATCGGGTCATTGTTACTAGCTACGAGTTAGGCGTGTCACACTCCGGCGGGTTTAGCGAGTATGCAAGGGTGAAATCAGATTGGATCGTCCCACTTCCTGACGGATTGTCTTTTAAAGAGGCAATGGTATACGGAACAGCAGGATTTACGGCAGCTCTTTCCGTGTACCAACTTGAACAAGCGGGTGTGACGCCTGAAAAAGGACCAGTTCTTGTGACAGGTGCAACGGGTGGCGTAGGAAGTATGGCTGTAGCTATTTTAGCTAAAAAAGGGTATGAAGTGGCAGCAAGTACAGGGAAAGAATCAGAATATGATTACTTGAAGCAACTTGGTGCGACACATACAATCGGTCGAGAAGAAGTAGCCCCTGAAGGATTTAAGCCGATTGGCAAACAGAAGTGGGCAGGCGCAGTCGATCCCGTTGGAGGAGAAACGCTTGCTGCTGTTTTAAGTAATACAATGTACGGTGGCGCTGTTGCCGTAAGTGGTCTTACTGCAGGCGCTAAAGTTCCTACAACTGTTTTTCCGTTTATTTTAAGAGGAGTTAATTTACTCGGGATTGACTCTGTCTATTGTCCAATGGAAAAGCGGAAGGAAATTTGGAAGAAAGCCGCTGACGAATATAAACCGTCTGAGCACCTTGAAGCGATTCAAAATGAAGTGACACTTGATGAACTACCTGATGTCTTGAGTTCAATTCTAAGTGGCAAAGTACGTGGAAGAACAATCGTTGCATTCTAAATAAGAGAGCGATGTTAGGTGGTACCTTCGCCTTTCAGCTAACAAGAAAGAAGGGAGAGCAATGCTCTCCCTTCTTTCTTGTTTATTTCTTCTAGTTAAGGTTTTACTCTACAAATCGTTAAGCCATCGCACAAAGGTAATAGAATGGACTCCACTCTATCATCAGTCGCTATTTGTTTATTAAATGATCGCATAGCTTCCACATTCTCACTATGGATATCTTCATCGAAAACTCTATCACCTTGAAGGGTATTATCAGCTACGATGACTGCTCCAGGAGTTGCTAATTTTAGTGCCATACTAAAATAGTTAGGGTAGTTCACTTTATCAGCATCAATAAAGAAGAAATCGTATTGTTGGCCGGCGCTATGGAGAGATTCCATATTTTGAAGAGCTGGTCCTATAACGTATTTCACTTTATCGCCAAGTCCCGCTCTAGTGAGGTTGTCTTTAGCAACATTGGCGTAGGTTTCTTCTAACTCCAGAGATGTGAGGGAGCCTTCTTTCTCAAGAGCACCTGCGAGCATGATGCCACTATAACCGCCAAGGGCACCGATTTCCATTACGTTTCGAGGTTTTGCAATACTGACGAGTAGTGCTAGGAAGCGTCCTACTTCAGGTTTAATTGAGATTGCGGGCATACCATTTCTACGAATGCTTTCATTGACTGATTGAAGTGCTGTGTCTTCATTTCCGAATAGATTGCGAATATACTCATCATGGTTGCGTGCCAAGTGAATCTCATCCTTCCTGAAATTAGTGGATTCGTAATCATTGTTATGCAGAAGAGAAAGGGTGTCAAGGTAAAAGTCGTCCTCCTACTACTGTTTATACACTAGTAGTAAAGAGAGCGTGCTCCTGTTAAATGGAGAGAACGAGGAATAAAGTCCTAGTCGATTCTACAATACTTGGGAAAGTAGGAAACAATTCGCTTTATTAATCCGACGAAAGTTATTGTTATTTCCCAATACCCCCTTGACGAATTGTTTGTTAAACTAGTACTAACAGCAAGGATCGGTTATAAATATCTATCCTTTTTCCTACTTGCCTAAACGGAAGAAGGCAGCTGATTATGAAGGGAGAGTTTGGAATGCCGTTAGAGCAAGGGAACAAAGCACTCAAATCCGGTGAAAATGCCCATCACAATACTAAAACATCAGAGCGGGTCAATGTACCCAAGCTACCAATTGCAAGTGAAGAAGGCTTTTCTAATGTTGTAAGGGATTCAAACCAGAATTATTGGTTTACCAAGCAACTTTCATCTAACCATGTCGAGGTTTATGTCTTTGTTCACAACCTTGCTCAATTGAGAACATTTCAAGTAAACGGGAAGCCAAGTTTCTATGAATACCCTGAGTCAATTTGCATTGCTTGTGAAGGGGAAGAATGGAATGGATGGATTTATGAGTTCTCAAAGGAAGACCCGCGTATCACACACCAGTGGCACGTGAATGGCATTTTCTGTGATCTAAAAAGAAAAGGAAATCAGCTTATTGTTTCTTCCTACCATGTTGAGGGAAATGAAGCTCTTTTAACAACATTCAGTGACAAAGGAAAAAAAGTGATCCCGCTAGAAGCTGGATATTCTCCAGTTAATATGATGATCGCAGAAGAAGGTATATATGTTGCTGCGCTATCGATCTCCGCTTCTTATCAAGATCAGATTCTTCTTCTAAATGATTCGTATGAGATAAAAAACTCCTTTAAGCTCGACTTTTCTCCACGAACGATTCACTCCTGGAACGGGAGCTTAATTGTTCATGGCATCAATGGGCGAACAGGGAAAAGTGATCAGCTCGTTTATATATGCTCCAAAACAGGGCATCAAGAAAAATTCCCTATCCCAAGTAGTGAGCTTGTTCAATGTTCAGATCAACATTTAACTTTCTACAACGCTGACTCAAAAATACTATCAATATGGGATCATGAACAAAAGGAAATCATTAGTATGAGAGAATCCGAGCGCCCTTATGTATCAAAACATTTTTAATTCTGCCATGCTCATAAACGTTATTAGTTTTTTGGGCATTTACCCTTTATGAGAACTTTTCTCTCGAAATGAGCCAAAAATCGAGAAATCAACATAATGAATTAATATAGTTATAATTTCAGAAAAAACTTGAGCTGAATGTTGCTCAAGTTTTTTGTTTTGAGAGATTATGATGAAATGAAAAGGTGAATGAAGATGGAACAAAGAATACAGTTAGGACTAGTTATAGAGGATAAGAATGAGAATAGAAGATTTAATAAACATGATATACTAATTTAAAGAAAATAGAGGATACGAGGTAGAAAGGGGGAAAAAGAATGCGACTGGAACCTTCAAAACAAATTGATCCACAAGGATTGAAAGTTTGGCAAATTACTGGTGGACTAGTTTCTTTACTAGCCATTGCCCTCCTATGTGGCCTGTTTGTTATTCATTTAATGATAGTACCTATTCCTTTATGGATATTGGTGATAAGCTGCATACTCGCTTTGCTCTTTTTCTTTTTACAAACCTGGATTTTACCGAGATTACGATGGTCAAAATGGAGGTATGAAGTTACAGAACATGAAATTGAGCTTAAATATGGCGTTATTATAGTGAAGCGAACGTTGATTCCAATGGTTCGAGTTCAACACGTTGATACAAGACAGGGGCCGCTTTTAAGAGCTTATCGTCTATCATCTGTGACTATTTCTACTGCAGCAACGACTCACGAGATTCCAGCTCTATCAAATGACATAGCAGATGAGCTAAGAGACCGTATCTCCGTGCTTGCAAGGGTGGCGGAAGAAGATGTCTAATAAGAAACGTCTTCATCCAGTTGCTATGTTATTATCCCTTTTAAGATATGCAAGAGAAGCGGCGCTCCCTCTTATTTTCTTCGTTTTTGTTGGGGGCGGAAGCGGCTATGAATGGTGGCACGTGATAGCAATAGGGGCACTTCTACTGTTTACGATCGGAAATGGTGTTCTTGGTTGGTTTTTTTATACATATCAGGTCGAAAACAATGAGCTTCGAATTCATCAAGGGTTTATATTTCGAAAGAAAAGATTCATTCCACGTGAGAGAATTCAATCCATTGATTTTTCTGAAGGTCTTATCCAACGTTTGTTCAGTCTTGTGAAAGTTCAAATTGAAACCGCTGGTGGTGGTGGCGAACCTGAAGTGGTTATGTCCGCTCTAAGACGTGAAGACGCAGAGTTATTAAGAAGTGAACTTTATGATAAAAGAAAACCAATATTAGATGAAGAAGTGGAAGAACTAGAAAGTCCAAAGACATACGAATATAAGCTCTCATGGCGAGAGTTACTTATAGCAGCATCCACATCGGGCGGGATTGGCGTAGTGCTCTCTTTCGTCGCAGCCTTTGCTTCCCAAGTGGATGATCTTCTTCCTGATGCATTTTATAAGAGCATAACAGAGCGAGTGATGGAGGCCACCCTTCCATATGTATTACTTGGTGTTGCCTTTTTATTATTAGTCTCCTGGATCTTTTCTGTTTTGGGGACTGTTTTGAAGTATGGAGGGTTCATTCTCACTCGAATGGAGAATGATTTAATCATTAATAGAGGGATTTTAGAGAAGAGACAGTTAACGATTCCTGTGCATCGTATCCAGGCCATACGCATTGTAGAGGGTGTTCTTCGCCAACCGTTCGGCTACTCTGTGCTTTATGTGGAGAGCGGCGGTGGCGGTGGAAAAGATGAACAGTTTTCAACGATTTTATTTCCACTCATAAAGCGTAAGAAAGTTACCGAGGTGCTTGCAGAAATTCTACCTGAATTAGCGATACATGAAGAGTATACTTCCTTGCCTGTTCGTGCTAGGAGAAGGTATTTTTTTCGATTCTGTATCCCCGTTCTACTACCAATAGGTGTCATTAGTTACTTTGTTCCATATGGCGCTATGTCGATATTGTTGCTACCGATCTCTGCTCTAATTGGTTATCTTCATTATCGAGATGCGGCTTCTGGTGTGAAAAATGACGTGGCGCTGTTACAATTTAGGCAAATTGGAAGAACGAGAGTCTATGTTTCTCGTAAGAAGATTCAATCGCTGGAAATCGAGACAACTTTCTTCCAAAAGCGTCGACAATTAGCTACCTTTAAAGTATCGATTTTATCAAGTTTTGCTGGAAAACAGTTTAGAGTGAAAGACCTCGGTCGTTCTCATGCAGAAGAACTGTTGTATTGGTATTCCTATCGTTCAAATAAAAGGAAGGATCATGAAGAGTGAATTTCTTGTAGCAGAATGTCAGGTTATATGAAATAGCAAAACTTTTAGAACGATCATTCATCTTATAGAAAGGGGTGTGAACATGGCGATCAATATTGAAATGTTAACAGATGACTTTCTTGAAGGTGATCAAAATCAAGCATGGGAAAGAATAATGGATCATTCTGAGTTGATGGAAAACAGTTATTTAACCTTTGAAGTTCTTACACAAGCGATGCATCGTATTGGAATACTATGGGAGGAAAACAAAATATCTGTAGCGGACGAGCATTTAGCTACAACAACTTGTGATTATGTTCTATCAAGATATGCGCATTATAGAAAGATGGCGAATCGGAATTCAGAAGGACCAAAGGCTCTTTTTCTTTGTATTGAACAAGAGCAGCACTACTTGGGAGTGAAAATGATTTCATTGCTCTTTGAGGAATACGGATTTCAAACAAAGCTTTTTGGAGCAAATTTACCTCTTGAGTATACTTTAGATCAAGCTAAGAAGTGGGGAGCGTCAGTAGTAGGGATTTCGGTCTCTATTCGACGCCATGCGGAGCGCTTAAATCGATATGTAACCGAACTAGAAGATTTGCCACATTCACCTGAGATAATAGTAGGGGGTAGGCTTGCATCACAGTATGATTTGTCTAGCTATTGCTCCGAACAAACTAAGCTAGTAGCTGATTTGCATCAGGTACGTGAATGGCTTGAAAGTTGGAAGGATAGTGTACAGTATGATTTATGATATAAATGATCATCCTCTTCCAGCTTTTTTAATTGATGAGACATTGACGATCCTTTCACAGTCGGAAAATGCTGCGAAAGCTTTCTCAATCCATTCGTCTTTTTTGGATCTTGTTGATTTTGATAGCAGGGATAAAGCGGTACGTATGTTGAGACCCTCTCAAGATGAAGTTGAATTAGAATTAGTCATGAATACGGTGCAGTCGCCCTATTCTCTTTTTCAGGTTTTTGCAAAATGGTCAAGCGGGGTTGGGCAGATAGTTTGTGTCAGACAGGATGATCGCATTGAGAAGTTGTCCACGATGCTACAGAAGCAACGAGAGAGACTAGCTGATACAAACTTTGATTTATTAGATAAAAAGGAGGAGCTTGAAGCTGCATTAATGAAAATAAAAAAGCTATCAAGCCCCTTTTTACCAATATCTAATAATATGGGGATTATTCCTTTGTTTGGTGAACTTGAAAAGGAGCTCTTCCTTGTTAACGAGTTAAATCTTTTACAAATTTTGAACAATGGAAAGTATGAACGTGTAATTCTAGACTTTAGTGGTATTGGAGAAATTGAAAATAGTGGAGTTCTTCCACTGTTATCATTTTGCTCGATGCTCGAAGTTATTGGCGTTTCCGTGGTTTTATGTGGGTTAAAACCGAACCATGTGCTTCAATTAATGAAGAATGATTTTGAATTAAATCAAAACTTTGAGGTTACGGGAAGCTTAAAAGATGCTGTAGATTATTATTTAAAACAGTCTTTCACGTAAAAAAACCAGTGATTAGTTAAAATCACTGGTTTTTTGTGTGAACTTCGTTAAACAAATCTTGCTATAAAACCAATCACGACAAGGAAAATGAAAATCCCCCATAGAATTCTTCCGCCGCGCCCAGACCCTGTACGGATTTTTCTCCGTTGCCAACGGTTTGGTTTAAACCGTATTTCTCCACTGTCAGCCGTTCGTCTGACGCGAATAATGCCGCGATTGATAAATGGTTTAGCCCCAATCAAAAGAATAGGTGCCAGAGCTGCCCCGCCTATAAACCCAAAGAGATGACCAAGAATGTTGATATTAGGACTTACAAATGTCATTACGAGCCCTATACCAAGAATCATTAAAATCAATTGTGAATTTGCTTGATCAATTAATTCTTTGCGATAGAAAGCCATATAAAAATATATCCCGAAAAGCCCAAAGATTGCACCAGAAGCACCTACGTGACTGAAATTGCTATCTTGCAAATAGAAGGTGGCAATATTGGCGATAATTCCAGCTCCGAAGTAGCCGACCAAGAACTTGGTTTTCCCTAACATCTGTTCTAAGGCCGGACCAAAAAGATAGAGTGAAAAGGAATTGAATAAGACGTGGGCAAATCCACCATGGAGGAATATTGGTGTGACAAGTCTCCAATATTCACCAATTTCAATCGCTCGATTGTAGCCTACTCCAAGTCTTAAGATCGAATACATACCAAAAAGGTTTGCGAGAACAAAGAGGAGGATATGTATACCAATAAGTATGGAAATGATAGGATAATAACGGATAAATGAGCGAAAATCTTCATTTCGCACAAACATAATTCGACCACCTTTTTCAGAGAATTTATTATCAATTTGGTTCAATGGAATGTTGTAGGAGTGGCTGGTAAATTAAGCTCACTCGTTTTCTTATTAGTTTAGCATAGCTAGAGGTATAATCACTATTGAAAACACTATGCAGGCTTGTGACGAATTAGTACGAAGGAGTATAGAGATGATTAGAGGAATCGGAATAGATATGATTGAAATTGATCGCATCAAGCAGGTTATTCAGAGGAATGCTGCATTTGCTGGGCGTATCCTAACTGAACGTGAACGTAGAGAATATCAGCAAATAAGTGGGCATAGAAGTGTGGAATTTTTGGCTGGACGTTTTGCAGCTAAAGAAGCGTATGCAAAAGCGAGGGGTACTGGGATTGGTAGACTTAGCTGGCAAGACATTTGTGTGCGGAAATCGCCAGAGGGTGCGCCGTATATTGAATCAGCCGATCAAGATGAGAAGGTACATATATCCATTTCACATACGAAGCAGCATGCTATTGCACAAGTAATTATTGAGTGCTCGTCAAGCTAGTCTGCATAAGGTGGAGACTTGCCTCATATAATTTACCACGGTCAGGAGGGACCTGTTGTGAGAATCGTATCCGGAGAAGAAATGTATGAAGCAGACCGTTTTGCCATGGAGGAAATCGGGATTAGCGGTGTGATGTTGATGGAAAATGCGGGGAAAGCTCTATTTGAGGCGATGAAGAGCAGAATTCAAAAAGAAGAGCGTGTGGCTGTATTAATTGGCACAGGGAATAACGGAGGCGACGGTTTTGTTCTGGGAAGATATTTAAAAGAGCATGGATATGATGTAGATATCTGGTTGATCCCACCATATTCAAAGGTCAGGGGAGACGCTAGAACTCACTTCGATATTTATCGTAGCCTCTCGTATTCTTACAGATCGTATGAAGATGGAGTTGCATTCGCTGGGGACATTCAAAACTATTCTGTAGTTATCGATTGTCTTCTAGGACTTGGCTTATCAGGAGCAATTCGTGCTCCCTACGATGAGGTAATTAGGCAATTGAATCGGTCTTCTGCAACGGTTTTATCTGTTGATCTTCCGAGCGGTTTACATGCGAATGGAGGATACGTGGGCGAAGGCGTTCCGGTTCGTGCGAATAAAACTTATACGATTCAGTGTCCAAAATTAGGAGCCTTCCTTTATCCAGATGCCGATTTTTATGGAGATTTAGAGGTAGTTGATATTGGTCTACCACAGGCTGCTTTTTCATCTATATTCAATAGAGAACTCTGGCAAAAGTCAGATGTACATCGCACGCTTTCTGATCGATCGGCGTCCTCTCATAAAGGAAGCCATGGAAAAGGGCTGGTGATTGGAGGATCAAAAGGAATGGTTGGAGCGCCTGTTATGACAGCGAAAGCTGCCTATAGGAGCGGAGCGGGGTTAATTCAGGCTTCAGTACCTGATGAGATTCTTTCTGTGGTAGCTGGAACAGTCGTTGAAACAATTTTCCAGGGGTGGTCATCTCGCGAAGGATTTTTCTCTGGAGAAGTGCCGGAGGACCTTTCTTCTTTCGATGGAATTGCTGTTGGTCCAGGTCTTGGGAGAAAACCGGGGTGTAAAACAGTCGTTGAAGCAGCGTTATCAACAACTTCCCCCCTCATTCTGGACGCAGATGCTTTGTACCACCTGGCAGAATTGAAAGGATGTCTGAAGGCAAGGGAAACACCGACTGTGCTAACGCCCCATCCTGGAGAGATGGCAAGGTTAACTGACTTGCCAATCGAGGAAATTCAGCGTAAGCGATTCGAGATCTCTCGTTCATTTGCTAAAGAATTTGGTGTTTACCTTGTATTGAAAGGCCCAAATACGATTGTAACTTCCCCGGATGGAAGTCAGTTCGTTAACACAACAGGTAATCCAGCGCTTGCTAAGGGAGGAACCGGTGACGTCCTGACTGGTATGGTACTTGCTTTCGTTATGCACAGTTCGTCCATCCAAGAAGGGATAAGCAATGCGGTATTTCTACATGGGCAAGCAGCAGATACCCTTGTTCAAACAACTCACACTACTCTTGACGTACTGGCGACTGATGTTATTGCTACGATTCCAACCGTTCTGCATTCATTTCTTAACCAACATCACGGATAGGTTTTTCACATGACAGGAACCTCCTTTGTCGTTTTAAATGAGGCAAAGGAGTTGGATAGAGTGAAAAAGTTCGGAGTCGTTTTTCTTATCGGAGTACTGATGCTTGTGGCGCTATCGGGATGCGGACAGAAAAGTCAGCAGGATGTTGTAGATGCTTTAGACAAAAAGTTGAATGAGATGGAGAGCTATAAAGTAAATGCCAAAATGACGCTTGAAACAGGTGAAGAACCACAGCGTTATGATGTAGAGATCTGGTACCAAAAGCCCTCTTTTTATCGTGTTGAGTTAAAAAACGCTTCAAAAGAACAGAGTCAAATTATCTTGCGTAACGATGAAGGGGTATTTGTTCTGACACCTGCTCTTAATAAAAGTTTTAGATTCCAGAGTGATTGGCCTGAGAACGGTAGCCAGGCTTATCTCTATAACACGCTTGTTCTAGATATACTAAATGATTCTGGAGCAGAGTTTGAAGCAAAAGAAAATGATTATTTGTTTACTACGAAAACAAACTATCAGAACAAGAACTTATCAAAACAGTCTATCCAATTAAATAAGAAAGACCTTGCGCCAGAGAAAGTTACAATTATGAATCAAGATCAGAAACCTCTTGTTGATATTGAATTCTCTAATATGAAATTCAACGCTTCATTCGATAAGGGTGCATTTGATATGGAACGAAATATGACAGCTGCTCAGTTAGAAGTACCTGTCATTGCTACAACAAATGAACCGTTTGAAGTTGTGTATCCAATGTATGAACCACAAGGCACAGGTCTTACAGATGAGAAAGAAGTAGGCACAAACAAAGTTATGTTAAGCTTCACTGGTGAAAAGTCCTTTACGTTAATAGAAGAGAAAAGTGAGGCAGTGCTCGAAACAAGTGCCCCCGTCTCGGTAGGCGAGGGTCAACCGGTGGACTTAGGCTTTACAATGGGTGTCATGACAGATACGACAGTTACCTGGAACCATAATGGTGTTGATTTCTTCCTGGCTTCAAATGATTTAACTCAAGAAGAGATGGCATCTGTGGCAAGGTCAGTGTATGGTATGACGGAAATTAAATAACACTTCAAAGAGGTTCAGCTATGATTACATGGCTGAACCTTTTTTAGAAATAGCTACAGCTAACCATATTTAAAATATTCCAGCGCTTGTCGGAACTAACGAGACACTTGCGCTTTTATTGTCTAGCTCCAGTGTCTAGTTCCTCGAGTCGCTTCAGCTTTTTCCCAGAACACAAAGGGCGTGTTCAGGAAAAAAGCTTCCAGCGCTTGTCGGAACTAACGAGACACTTGCGCTTTTCTTGAAATCTCCTAAAATAGAGGGCAGAGTGATTTGTTTTAGGAGGAAGTTGGAATGGACAATCGGGCGTTTTATCGTGGAACTTGGGCTGAGGTTAATCTGGATGCCATTGAACAGAATGTAAGATCATATGAGCAATATGTGCCGAAAGATGTTTCCATCATGGCTGTTGTGAAAGCAAATGGGTATGGACATGGAGCTGTTGCGACAGCTAAGAAGGCTTTAAGCGCCGGGGCTAAATACCTTGCGGTGGCTATTCTTGATGAGGCACTTGCACTTCGTGAAGAAGGAGTTGATGCTCCCATTCTTGTATTGGGATGGGTGCCTCCTGAGCATGTGAAAATGGCGGCAGAACATGACATTACCCTTACTGCTTTCCAAAAAGATTGGATCGAACAAGCTGCGAGAGTACTAGGGGAACTATCACTTAATATCCATTTGAAAGTTGACACTGGGATGGGGCGTCTTGGAATAAAAAAGGAAACAGAAGCAACTATGATTATAGAAAGTTTAAGAAAGTACACTTCTTTTATCGTTGAGGGGATCTACACTCATTTCGCGACAGCGGATGAACCGGATAATGCTTTCATTGAATCTCAAATAGCAACTTTTAAAAAAATGAAAGATTATTTTCGAAGAGAAGGTATTGAGCCTAAATGGGTTCATCTTGGAAATAGTGCAGGAGCGATTCGCTATCCTGATCGAATTGGAAATTTAATTCGTATCGGTATTTCAATGTATGGATTGATTCCTTCTCAAGAGATGAAGTCCATTCAACCTTTTGAGCTTAAACCTGCATTTAGTCTTCATAGTCAGCTAGTTAACGTGAAGCAAATGAGCACAGGAGAGCCGATTAGCTATGGGTCTACGTATCACACAGCTGAAGGGGAATGGATTGGAACAGTTCCTATTGGATATGCTGATGGATGGATACGTAAACTAAGTAATGCTTATGTTCTCATAAATGGCGAGCGTGCACCTATTGTGGGCCGTATCTGTATGGATCAACTCATGGTTCGTCTTTCTTCTGAAGTTGAAATAGGAACTCATGTGACGCTAATTGGAGTACAAGGTTCAGAGGAAATTACAATAGATGACATTGCTGAACGACTTGAGACGATTAACTATGAAATTCCTTGTATGATAGGACCGCGCGTTCCGAGACTTTTTCGTGAAAACGGAGAAAAAAAAGGCGTAATGAATACAATTTTAAAAAAATAGTAAAATAAAAGAAGGATTTTGGAAGAATATGATGAAATAGTCTTGTGGAAAGTTGTTTTGCAATGCGTCGTTTGCAATGGTAAGATTAATGGTGGAATACAATATGAGTAGCAGTGCTTCGGAGGTGTATGTTTGTGTCAGAGGCAAACAAAAAATCGATTGTTGTAACTCTCCCACAACATATTTTAAATGAGGTGGATGGTATTATTCAACAGGAACAGCTTGATCGTAACGAGTTCATATCACAGGCCACGACAATGTATATTCGCGAACGAAAGAAGCGACAAATTCGTGACGCCATGCGCCAGGGGTACATGGAGATGGCTAAGATTAACTTGAACCTTGCAGCAGAAGCCTTTCTTGTTGAGGAGGAAGCAGAGCACACCGTGGACCGCTTAGTAAGCGGGGTGTAGTGGCTTGATTGTCAAACGAGGTGATGTGTATTTTGCTGACCTTTCTCCTGTTGTAGGTTCTGAACAAGGTGGGGTAAGACCCGTCTTAATTATTCAGAACGACATTGGGAATCGTTTTAGTCCTACTGTCATTGTTGCCGCAATTACTGCGCAAATCCAAAAAGCTAAGCTGCCCACACATGTGGAAATTGATGCCAAGCGTTACGGGTTTGAACGTGATTCGGTTATCCTGCTAGAACAAATTCGTACCATTGATAAACAGCGTCTAACTGATAAAATCACTCACCTTGATGAGGGTATGATGCAAAGAGTGCAAGAAGCTTTGCAGATCAGCCTTGGACTCATTGATTTTTGAAAACGTATAATACCCAAACGAAGCTGCTCCTATGAGCAGTTTTTTTGTATCATATAAATGTCTTTAGGTAGAGTGGTTCCTTGCAACTCTTGGTCTGCTCCCCCTTTTATTCACCACATTTCGTGTAGCTCATAGCAGGGAATTTTCTAGTTATGTCGAAAAGTGTGTTAAGATGAAAATGATGTGATGCGCTAAGACTAGTAAGGCATAATAATTGCGAGTGATTTCTTGCAATGAGAAGATAAATGAATGAAGAAAGATCGTAGGGAGGAGCACGATGGACAAGTTAGTTATACAATTATTGAACGAAAGCCGAGAACGTATTTACACTAGATGGATGGATGAGATGGAGAGAGTACGTGATGAACATCGGCTTCAATCAATAACAGATAATGCTTATATAGAAACGAACAAAGAGTTGTTCGAAATTATTTACACGCATATTGAACAAAACGTTCATAAACCAACAGATCGAATGACAGAGTTTGCAGAGCGGTTGATGAAGATTGGGTGGAGACTGAGTTATGTCACTCAGGGATTACAAAACTTCCGTCGAATTATTCTAGGTGTTCTTCTTGATGCGAATCAATCTAATGATAAAGTGTTTAGCATGTACGATGAAATCGATCGTTGGATCGATCCAATTGTTAATCAATTAATTAATGAGAGCGCAAAAAATTGGGAGAACACTGTATCTATTCAAAAAGTTGCTCTTCAAGAATTATCAGCACCTCTCATTCCGGTATTTGAGAATATTAGCGTCATGCCACTTATAGGCACAATTGATACTGAGCGAGCGAAACTTATAATGGAAAACTTGTTAACTGGTGTTATTAAACACAGGTCTCAAGTTGTTCTTATTGAAATCACTGGGGTTCCAGTTGTTGATACGATGGTCGCTCATCATATTATACAAGCAGCAGAAGCAGTGAGACTTGTTGGTGCTCAGTGCATTCTTGTAGGGATTAGACCAGAAATTGCTCAAACAATCGTTAACCTGGGAATTGACCTTGGACAATTCCCAACGAAAAGTACGTTATTTAAAGGCATGAAAACTGCATTAGAAATGACAAAACGTCAAATGATTGAGATTGAGTAAGGGGGTAAGACTATGCGGATTCCTATATTAAAATTAAATGAGTATTTACTAATTACTATACAGATAGATCTCGATGACAAAACAGCACTTCAATTTCAGGAGGATTTGCTCGAGAAGATTCATGAAACAGGAGCAAAGGGCGTTGTAATTGATTTAACTTCTGTCGATATGATTGATTCATTTATTGCCAAAGTTTTAGGTGATGTAGTGCGCATGTCGAATTTAATGGGGGCAAAAGTAGTGCTGACAGGAATTCAACCTGCTGTTGCTATTACGCTAATTGATTTAGGCATCATGATGAAGAATGTCCCGACTGCATTAGATTTAGAACAGGGGTTAGAGAAATTACAACAGGAATTGGGGGGATAAGTTATGAATATCCAATCCTGTGTGGAAGTACGAAATGAATGGGATATTGTGAAAGCGAGACAGTCTGGTAGGAATATTGCAAAAGAGCTAGGCTTCGGTACTGTTGATCAAGCTCGTATTACGACGGCTATTTCTGAACTCGCTCGTAACATATACCTCTATGCCGGGAGTGGCGAAGTAGCCATTGAACGGGTAGAAAATGGGGGGAAGTTAGGACTTAAAATCGAAGCATCTGACTCTGGCCCAGGAATTAAAGATATTAGAAAAGTAATGGAAGATGGTTTTACAACCTCTGGTGGTCTTGGAGCTGGTCTTCCTGGGGTCAAACGATTAATGGATGAGTTTACGATCGATTCGAAAGAAAATGAAGGAACTGTTATCACTTCTATTAAATGGCTCCGTTAAGGAGGATAGACAATAATGGACGACCGAGATCTTCAATATCAAAAATATAAAGCAATATTAGAGAATTATTTAGAGGAGCAGTCTGAGCAAACCTTATATAAGGGACAGCAGTTTAGTCGAAAGATGATCGAACAAAAAATATCTCCTGAAGAAGCTGTCAGTCTCCATGTGAGCGTTCTTGAGGAACTGTTCCCGGATATACCTGAGCCGCTTAAAAATTCGTATGATTTTCTACTTGAGATGATGATCGGGTATGGGTTTGCATACAGAGAGCATCAGAGTCTTCGCAGTCGTCAGCAACAATTAGAATCCGAAATTGAGATCGCGGCAAACATGCAGCAAACCTTGCTTGCGGGTGATAAGCCGGAAGTTCAGGATCTTGATATTGGTGCTATTAGTAAACCCGCCCAGAAAATGAGCGGGGATTACTATCATTTTGTTCAAGATGAGAACAATTGCGTTAGTGTAGCTATCGCTGATGTTATTGGTAAGGGAATCCCAGCTGCTTTATGTATGAGTATGATTAAATACACAATGGATAGCGCACCAGAGCAGCGAATGCAGCCAGGTGCTGTTCTTGAAAATCTAAATCGTGTAGTCGAGCAAAATGTTGACCCTAATATGTTCATTACAATGTTTTACGGATTATATGATCCTAGGGTTCATTCATTTTATTACGCTGGTGCCGGTCATGAACCGGGCTTTTTTTACGACGCAGAAAAAGATGAGTTCGAGGAGCTATTTACAAAGGGACTTGTCCTAGGGGTCTCAAAGAAAACGTCATATCAAGAATACCAACGTGTCCTTAATGGAAATGATATGGTTATCATGCTTTCAGATGGTGTAACTGAATGCCGCTCTACTAATGGTTTTATCGAACGTGATGAAATAGTTGCGTTAATTCGTAAATACATCCACCTCTCTGCTCAAGAAATTGTCGATGAGGTTTATCGAGAGCTTGAGCGCTTACAGGAGTTTGAACTCAGAGATGATTTCACCCTTGTTATTTTGCGTCGTGAGGTTTAACTTCTTTCAAAAAGTGGAATAAGGAATTAATGGATTTAACTAATAATTAGAAGCAACCTACAGGGGGTAATGTTATGAATTTGCAAATCAAACAAGAAGATCATGAAAATACACATCATTTACATATAGCTGGTGAGATAGATGCTTATACAGCACCTCAGCTCCGTGAAGCTTTGCTTCCGTTAACTGGAAAAGAAGGACATGAGACACTTGTTCATCTTGGTGACGTAAACTATATGGACAGTACTGGTCTTGGTGTCTTCGTAGGTGCACTGAAGTCATCTAAAGAGCACGGTAGCTCTCTTAAGTTGACTGGAATGACTTCACGTGTACAACGTCTTTTTGAAATCACTGGATTAGACGAAGTGATCGATATCGAAGACGTAAAGGGGGGATCGAAGTGATCAATATTTCAGATTTCGTTGAAATGAAAATCCCAGCACAAGCAGAATTTGTTGGCGTTACGAGATTAACGGTTTCAGGAATTGCAAATCGCATGGGGTATTCTTATGATGAGATTGAGGATATCAAAATTGCTCTTTCAGAAGCTTGTACAAATGCAGTGAACCATGCTTATAAAGAAGATGAAAAGGGTCAAATCACAATTGGATTTGGCATTTATGAAGACCGTCTTGAGATGATGGTGCTCGATCGCGGTCAAAGTTTTGACTATACAAAAGTTTCCGAAAAGCTTGGACCAGTTGATAGTGACAAGTCTGTAGAACAACTCAGTGAGGGAGGATTAGGGCTCTTTCTGATTGAATCACTGATGGACAAAGTGGAAATCAGTGGAGAGGACGGAGTAGTAGTCATGATGACAAAGTTCCTCCATAGAGATGGGGTGGAAGTAGATGCCGACACAATCTCATCATCCCCGCAATAATAATAACAATGAGGTATATGAGTGGATTGAACAATATCAAAACGATCCGACTGATGAAGTTGTTCAACTAAAGCTTGTTGAGCGGTATCAGGATCTAGTCCAGTCACTCGCCCGTAAGTTCTCGAAAGGGAAAAGCATTCATGACGACCTTTCACAGGTTGGGATGATTGGGTTGCTTGCAGCTCTTCGTCGTTACGACCCTGAATTTGGTAGAAGCTTTGAATCATTTGCAGTTCCAACGATTGTCGGTGAAATCAAAAGATTTATTCGGGACAAAACATGGAGTGTTCACGTTCCGAGAAGAATCAAAGAGCTTGGCCCCCGTATTAAAAAAGCGGTTGAAGAATTAACTAATGAACTTCAGCGTTCTCCAAAGGTCGATGAACTTGCAGAGTACCTAAATGTATCTGAGGAAGAAGTTCTTGAGACGATGGAAATGGGCAAAAGTTATCAAGCTCTTTCGGTTGATAGTTCAATTGAAGCAGATCAAGAAGGAAGTACAGTTACCTTACTTGACCTAGTTGGGGATCAAGAGCAAGGGTTTGATCTTGTTGATCAGCAAATGCTTCTTAAAAAGGCTTTTGCAGTACTCACTGAGCGAGAACAAGAAATCTTGAATTGTACGTATTTTGAAAATATGAGCCAGAAAGAAACTGGAGAGAAGCTTGGTATTTCACAAATGCATGTTTCCCGCTTGCAGAGAAGAGCTCTCGAAAAATTAAGACAGGCTATTCGCATTGAACCAACGGAGGCTTTTTAATCATGATTCACCATCATGATTTTAAAAAGCTTACTGTTGCGGCTTATCAGAAACCAAAGGCAGGTAATCAGATGTGCGGGGATAGCTATTATGTAGCTGAAACATCTGATTATTTCATTTGCGCTGTAGCGGATGGGCTTGGCAGTGGAGATATGGCTAAAGATTCTTCCCTAGCAGCTATCAATGTAGTAAAAGAATATCAGGATGAAGATGTAGAAGCTCTGATGAAACGTGCAAATGAAGAGATGAGAGGGAAACGCGGGTGCGTTCTTTCTATTTTTAAACTTGATCTTAAGACAAGACAGCTCGAATATAGTGGTATAGGAAATATTAATTTAATAATTTACCAACCGGATGGTAAGATTGTTCGTCCTATCTCTTATTCAGGGTATCTTTCAGGAAAGCTTCAGAAGGTGAAGGTGCAATCAATTGATTATCCTTCAGGGTCCTCTTTCGTTACTTATTCTGACGGTGTTCAAATTAGTTCTAAAAACTACTCAATGATTGCTCGATTTGATTCAGTAAAGGAATCCTTTCAGCATTTAACAGACGCGCTTCCATCTACAAATGATGACATTACTCTACTTGTAGGGAAAACGGTATAAAAAGTTCTTCCAGATAAATCAGGGAGAGCTTTTTTATTTTGATTTAAGTTTCTTCTACTTAATAGAAGAAACCGTCTTTAGTATTTTTGTGATTTTGCTTGCGAGCTTTTAACTAATCAACTTATCCGGTAAACTAATAATATTATCGAATGACTCCCGAGGAGGAATTATTTTGGAAATGACAGCAGATCAAAAGCAAGCGGAACATTTTCATAAGGTAGCGCAGAAATTGCAGCTTGCTGAACGAAGTGTACGAGAAGTAATTACACTTTTAAATGATGGCAACACGGTTCCGTTTATTGCGCGTTACCGTAAGGAGTTAACAGGTGGGCTTGATGAAGTTCAATTGAGGGATATTCAGGAAGCTTGGCTTTATCTTCAAAACCTCGCCAATCGAAAAGAAGAGGTTATTCGTCTCATACAGGAGCAAGACAAACTAACAGATGAATTAAAGAAGCAACTAGAGAAGGCTACTAAGCTTCAAGAAGTAGAAGATCTATATCGACCTTATAAACAAAAGAAACGAACGAAGGCTACAATTGCAAAAGAGAAGGGATTGGAGCCTCTTGCTCTTTGGATTCTAAATGATGGAACTGGAGAAGCCTCCAACGCGGCTGTAGAATACATATCAGAAGAAAACGAAGTTCCTACAGTGGAAGAGGCCATCCAAGGAGCGCGGGATATTATTGCTGAATGGATATCAGATGATGCGGACGCACGGAAGTGGATTCGTGCAAAAACGTTTCAACATGGTATTCTTCAAACCGCTGTGAAATCTGAAGAAGATGATCCTAAAAAGATATTTGAAATGTACTATTCCTACCAGGAAGGTATTTCAAAAATCGTTCCACATCGGGTTCTAGCGATTAATAGAGGTGAGAAGGAAAAAGTTTTACGTACATCAGTCACCCCGCCTACTGATTCAATCCATGATTATTTAAATAGGAAAATAATAAAAAATCAGCAGCAAAGTTGCGTCACTCTATTAGAGGAAGCCATTATTGACAGTTACAAACGTCTTATTCAACCTTCTGTAGAAAGAGAAATACGTAAAGAATTAACTGAGCGAGCTGAGGACCAAGCCATTCATATTTTCTCAGAAAACCTAAAACATCTTTTACTACAACCCCCTTTAAAAGGAAAGAGAGTCCTTGGGGTAGATCCTGCCTTTCGAACTGGGTGTAAACTAGCTGTTGTTGATGATACCGGTAAAATGCTTAATGTATCTGTTATCTATCCAACACCGCCACGCTCAGAAGTTGAGAAAGCGAAAGCTATAGTGATACAAATGATAAAAGACTACGATATCGAGATGATTGCTATAGGGAACGGGACGGCATCACGTGAAACCGAACAGTTTATTGCAGATGTGATAAAAGAAGTGAAAGTAAAAGTGGTCTATTTAATAGTTAATGAAGCAGGAGCGAGTGTTTACTCTGCATCAGACCTTGCAAGAGAAGAGTTTCCCGATCTTCAAGTGGAGGAACGTTCGGCGGTCTCCATTGCGCGTAGAGTTCAAGACCCACTTGCTGAGCTAGTTAAAATTGATCCTAAATCAGTAGGAGTAGGACAATATCAGCATGATGTGTCTCAGAAAAAGCTGAATGATCAATTAACCTTTGTCGTGGAAACCGCTGTTAACCAGGTTGGCGTTAATGTGAATACAGCTTCTGTCTCTCTCCTTCAATATGTAGCAGGTCTTTCTCGAGCAGTTGCGATGAATATCGTTAAAAAACGAGATGAAGAAGGAAAGTTTACAAGTAGGGTGCAGTTAAAGAAAGTGCCAAGGCTTGGTGCTAAAACATATGAGCAGTGTATTGGATTTCTTCGAATAATGGGTGGGAAGCAACCTCTTGATCAAACAGAGATCCACCCTGAAAGTTATCAGGTAACAAAAGCACTTTTAGAACGTATTGATTGTAAGCCGCAGGATATTGGGACTGAAAAACTAGTGCAATCATTGTCTGCAATTCCGATGAAGGAAACTGCGGAGGCTTTAAATATAGGGGAACCCACGTTACAAGATATTGTGGCGTCTCTGCAGAAGCCGGGGCGTGACCCCCGAGATGAACTCTCGCAGCCTATTTTAAAAACGGATGTGTTGAAAATGGAAGATCTTGAACAGGGTATGGAGTTAGAAGGAACAGTACGAAACGTAGTAGACTTTGGTGCTTTTATTGATATAGGGGTTAAACAAGATGGGCTTGTTCATATCTCGAAATTAACGACTCGCTTTGTGAAAAACCCTATGGAAGTTGTCCATGTGGGGCAAGTTGTTACTGTATGGGTTGATGAAGTCGATTTGAAAAGGGAAAGAATCGCTCTTACTATGCTAAAGCCATCATAAGCACTGCCCTTAGGGGCGGTGTTTTCTTCTGTAAAAAAACCAACATTGATTAAGAAGTTTGATTTGTCGGCGATCTTTCTCAAGGTAAGCTTGTTTCAGTTGTTTCTTAAACCATACAGGCAACTCCATCTCCTCCTTTAATGGATGACACTGCGTGAATGATGATGTAAATTAGTTTATGAAAAGCGGCTTGTATATGTTCGGAAAGTGAAAGGATGAATGAGTTGACTGAGAAAGAACTGCAGCGTTTAGTAGAAGCAATATCCGAGGGGTATTTTGGTAGACCTTTTCTTCATCAAGCTACATTTAATGCTCGTTTAAGAACTACTGGCGGACGTTATTTGTTAAGGTCACATAATCTTGAATTCAATAAAAAGCACTATGATCAATTTGGTATAACAGAACTTGAAGGGATTATAAAGCATGAACTATGTCATTATCACCTACACATTCAGAAGAAAGGTTATAAACATCAGGACCAGGATTTCAATCAACTTCTTCAAAAAGTGGGGGGGTCACGCTACTGCCAGGTAGTACCTGGGCAAAGAAGGGTAGAATCATATAAGCACCTTTACGAGTGTCAACAATGCCATGCTAAGTATAGAAGGAAGAGAAGGATGGACACCTTACGATATGTGTGCGGAAAGTGTAGAGGAAAGTTAAAACAAGTTTATTGAAAGTTATCATTGACGACCTAGATTGTATGTGGTAAATTAATAAAGTCTCTTCGGAGAGCAAGTCCAAATCGAATACATAATGCTTTAAGAAATTTCAAAAAAGCTGTTGACTTTGATTGCTGGATGAGTTATTATATTAAATGTCGCCGATAACGGAGACGACAAATTAAACACTATTCCACAGTAGCTCAGTGGTAGAGCTATCGGCTGTTAACCGATCGGTCGTAGGTTCGAATCCTACCTGTGGAGCCAAACGGAGAAGTACCCAAGTGGCTGAAGGGGCGCCCCTGCTAAGGGTGTAGGTCGCGTGAGCGGCGCGAGGGTTCAAATCCCTCCTTCTCCGCCATTTTTATGGCCCGTTGGTCAAGCGGTTAAGACACCGCCCTTTCACGGCGGTAACACGGGTTCGAATCCCGTACGGGTCACCAACAAATTTTTAAAATAAAATGTTTCAACAACATGATATGTAATCAGTTATAGAGGTCTCGTGGTGTAGCGGTTAACATGCCTGCCTGTCACGCAGGAGATCGCGGGTTCGATTCCCGTCGAGACCGCCATTATTTTCTAAAATGAATCTGATTATATAAATTGTTGGGCTATAGCCAAGCGGTAAGGCAACGGATTTTGATTCCGTCATGCGCTGGTTCGAATCCAGCTAGCCCAGCCATGTTGAGCCATTAGCTCAGTTGGTAGAGCATCTGACTTTTAATCAGAGGGTCGAAGGTTCGAGTCCTTCATGGCTCACCACTTTTTGCGGGTGTGGCGGAATTGGCAGACGCGCTAGACTTAGGATCTAGTGTCTTACGACGTGGGGGTTCAAGTCCCTTCACCCGCACCAATTCTTTTAAAATGCTAAGTTTTCATCAAGTAACGATGTGCGGTTGTGGCGGAATGGCAGACGCGCTAGCTTGAGGGGCTAGTGGGGGAAACCCCGTGGAGGTTCGAGTCCTCTCAACCGCACCAAATATAATATGCGCCCGTAGCTCAATTGGATAGAGCGTCTGACTACGGATCAGAAGGTTAGGGATTCGACTTCTCTCGGGCGCACCATATTTATTTACTTAATAAAATGTCGGGAAGTAGCTCAGCTTGGTAGAGCACTTGGTTTGGGACCAAGGGGTCGCAGGTTCAAATCCTGTCTTCCCGACCATCAATATCGCGGGTGTAGTTTAGTGGTAAAACCTCAGCCTTCCAAGCTGATGTCGTGGGTTCGATCCCCATCACCCGCTCCATTAAAGATGGGCCTGTAGCTCAGCTGGTTAGAGCGCACGCCTGATAAGCGTGAGGTCGGTGGTTCGAGTCCACTCAGGCCCACCATCTTTTGAAAAAAGTTGTTGACACTGTTCAAGTCATCATGGTATGATGGTTTGGTCGCTGAAAACGACAACGAAAGAAATAAATTGATCTTTGAAAACTGAACGAAACGCCATGTAAGTAGTTGTTTCTACGGAAACAAAACATTGTTTTAAAGCTAG
>NZ_JAUORD010000166.1:0-253 GCF_030547345.1 Anaerobacillus sp. 1_MG-2023
GTAACTGAACCGGGCGATTGGGTGATAGTAGAGAAACCTTGTTTCTACGGTGCGTTGCAGGCGCTGGAGCGGCTACGGCTGAAGGCGTTATCGGTGGCGACGGATGTTAAAGAAGGGATAGATCTTCAGGCGCTGGAACTGGCGTTGCAGGAGTATCCGGTGAAAGCGTGCTGGCTGATGACTAATAGCCAGAATCCACTCGGATTTACCTTAACGCCGCAAAAAAAAGCACAACTGGTGGCGTTGCTCAATC
>NZ_JAUORD010000167.1:0-253 GCF_030547345.1 Anaerobacillus sp. 1_MG-2023
GCTTAGCATAGATCAAACAGTGCATTTTCACGTTGAGCCGTTTGAAGGCGCAAATATTGTGCAAGCAGCAATTGAATTTAACGGAATTGACCCATTTTCTCCATTACGAGGCGCAGTCGCAGAAGAAGACGCCATTAAAGAGATTTGTAAGGTCGTGCGTAAAGCGCAAAAAGCAGCAGGGTGCCAGCGTTCTGTTATTGTGGCGCATAACGCCGCGTTTGATCACGGCTTTTTAAATGCGGCTATTGAGCGC
>NZ_JAUORD010000168.1:0-253 GCF_030547345.1 Anaerobacillus sp. 1_MG-2023
GTGTTAGTCCAGCAGATATTTCATTCGAGTTGGATAGCGATGGGCAGATGTATGTTTCTGTGCCAAGCGTTGATGGAGGTACGGGTGATAGTCCATTTATTCAAGAACTATCTGAGCCTCTTTTAGTGGGTGACTGGAGTGCCTATTACTTTGACCGTGTTACCGAAGATGATGGGTTTGGTCGTGTAACGATCACTGAGGGTATTGGTGATGCTTTTTGTTCAGTTAAAGAATATATTACAGCAAATAAGCC
>NZ_JAUORD010000169.1:0-253 GCF_030547345.1 Anaerobacillus sp. 1_MG-2023
GTGTATTACCTCTAAGAAAGGGGCTGGACCAATGAAAATTACAAACGAAATACAAGCTAATTTAGAGCCGAAATATGCGCGTAAAGCAAGTGCAGATAAACAGGCTTTCAGTCAAATGGTTCAGTCCCAAACACAAAGTTTAAAGCATCAAGAATTACAACAGCTTGTTAGTAATATTTCGAAGCAAGGAAATAAGCTTGCTCGTTATCGATCATTTCGTGAACTGGCCGCATTTAAACGAATGGTGAAAGGG
>NZ_JAUORD010000170.1:0-252 GCF_030547345.1 Anaerobacillus sp. 1_MG-2023
ATAAAATGCTTATTACACACGTGAGAAACTGATGTTTTTATCTGATATTTCTTTTTCGGTAGAGATTGGACAGCATCAGGCCATTGTCGGATTAAATGGATCAGTTAAAACGACGCTACTTCAGTTAATTCACGGCTCGATCTGGCCCCTACTTAGATATGATCCCATCGTTGAAGTATTAGGGCAGCGTCTTGGAAAAACTGTTTTGAATGAACTTAGAAAATCTATTGGCTGGGTGAGCAACGCTTTCAC
>NZ_JAUORD010000171.1:0-252 GCF_030547345.1 Anaerobacillus sp. 1_MG-2023
CCTTAACAGTAGCCATTTATAGACTTGTATTTGTTCATAGTGGATTTGGATATTTATGTCTTCCGGAACGTAGTCGGATAACGGATACCTTTGTTCATTGTTTTCGAGATAATAGTTTGAAATCGCGACATAGAACAGGGAATAATGGGGTATAACCCGATCTATTCCAGTAACTTGGATAAATCCATTCGGAAGTAATTCTACTTTACCATCTGTATCTGGAGTCCCTGCCCCATAAGACTTGTACAATGT
>NZ_JAUORD010000172.1:0-252 GCF_030547345.1 Anaerobacillus sp. 1_MG-2023
GTGCTGTTGCACACGTGGTCCCTTTCGGTCGAAGAGCAATTCTATCTGGTGTTTCCCGCCCTTTTGTTGCTTCTGGCGCGCTGGCCCAAGGTTTTGGTGCCCGCCTTGTGGGGCATCGCCGCTGCATCGCTTGTGTCCGCGATCTATTTGACGACACGCCATCAACCGGCAGCATTCTATCTGTTTCCTTTCCGCGCGTGGGAATTGTTGGCTGGGGTCCTTCTCGCCATGACCGGCGTAGGAAAGCAGCGC
>NZ_JAUORD010000173.1:0-252 GCF_030547345.1 Anaerobacillus sp. 1_MG-2023
TGTTCGATCCGCGCATGCCTAGTTTGTCAAAATGCGGCGATGTCGAAAAACCCTTAAAGTCTTTTTGCACGATAAAGGCGGTCATTCCGCGCGCGCCGGCATCCGGATCGGTCTTGGCATAGACAACAAGCGTGTCCGCGTCGGGACCGTTGGTGATCCAGTATTTGTTGCCGTTCAGAACATAGCGGTCGTTGCGCTTTTCCGCGCGCAGCTTCATCGACACCACATCCGAGCCCGCGGATGGTTCTGACA
>NZ_JAUORD010000174.1:0-251 GCF_030547345.1 Anaerobacillus sp. 1_MG-2023
ATTGTGCGGTGTACGTTCGCCAGTTAAATAGGGTAAAAATATCACTGAACTTGGTTTGCTAAAGTCGCATTTACTCACTTGTTCAAGAAGTGCGCCTTCGTTTTCAAAACCGGTTAATTGAGTAACCCAGTTTAAACAGCTTGCTGCGCTTAACACCACTGACATTTGGTGCCAGGTGTTTTCAATACAATGACAAAAAGTATGTACTGCACCTTCAGGGTTAGGCAGGTATTTTTCGTTAGCAACAAAGT
>NZ_JAUORD010000018.1:0-59075 GCF_030547345.1 Anaerobacillus sp. 1_MG-2023
TAGGCACGCCGCCAGCGTTCGTCCTGAGCCAGGATCAAACTCTCCGATAGAAAGCTTAATCTAGCTTTTAAAACAATGTTTTGTTTCCGTAGAAACAACTACTTACATGGCGTTTCGTTCAGTTTTCAAAGATCAATTTTTTTCTTTCAATGTCGTTTTCAGCGACTTTATTAATATACCATATTAACTTCGTCAGCGTCAATAACTTTTTTGAAAATCTTTTTGGCGTCAACCGCGTTGTTGCGGCGACCTATATAAATATACAGGTAGTTGTACTATTTGGCAAGGGGTATTTTAAATTAATTTGTACTTTTTTTCAAAATCCGCCTATACTTCGAAATCTCCGCTTCTGTAGCCGTTCTTTTATAGATACCTAATAGAAGGTGATATCGTTCTTCCATCGCTCTTTTAATTAGTCCATCGATTCGATTGTTATCCAGATCTAACAGTAGCTCTTCCATTTCTCTTTTAAGTAAGTATTCGATTTCCTTCATCTCTTTAAAGTTTACTAAGAATCCAATCATCTGAACCTCTCCTTCCTCAAACCAGTATGACCTAAGCTTTTAAGAAATATGTGTCTCCTCTAGAGTTTGTACATAGTTAAGAAACTTTTCGCATATGAATGGGACAAAGGGGGTGCATGATGAGGTTTTTTTGGATTTGGAATGGCATGCGAATAAAGCAAGGACTGATTATAGTTACAGCCGCTTTCTTTGCTGCAATTATTCTTTTTATTGAAGGTGGGGACCTCGCTGTATTTACAAATAACAACGTCCCGCTCGCAATTGATCACGTGAAAAGCGAGGATAAACGTCTTGCATTAACCTTTGATATTAGTTGGGGCGAGACAAAAGCTCTACCTATTCTTGAAGAGCTAAAACAAAATAAAGTGAAAGCCTCATTCTTCATTTCGGGAGCCTGGGCTGAACGCCACCCTGAAATTGTCGAGCAAATTGCAAAAGATGGACACGAAATCGGGAACCTTGGATATCGATATGAGAACTATACATCAATGAAGGACGAGGAAATAAAAAAGGACATTATTCGTTCTAATGAAGCAATCAAAAAAGTAACAGATGACCAACCAGAATTACTAAGACCACCAAATGGAAACTTTGATAAACGTGTTCTTATTCTATCTGAGAAGTTTAATTACACAGTCATTCATTGGAGTCTGGATTCAGAAGACTGGAAAAACCCTGGAGTAGACAAAATTGTTCAGAATGTAACAACACAAGCTGATCCGGGAGATATCATTCTTATGCATGCATCTGATTCCGCTAAACAAACAGTTGAAGCCATCCCAGAAATGATCTCTCTTCTAAAAAAGGAAGGCTATTCTTTTGTCACAGTCAGTGAACTCGTATCTAATGCAAAAATAAATACCAAGGAAGTAAAATAAGCAGCCCTCCGATTAGGAGAGCTGCTTTTGTGTATTAAGCTTCTTTTCGAATTAATCGATGAAGTGTTAGCAATTGCCATACATTACTCACCAATAGTGGAACCAAAATAAGCCAGAGCCACTTTGGATCATTACTTTGCAGGCCAGGAATCCACTCAAGAATGGTTACAACAACAATAAAGAAAAGAGCTGGAATAAAGGCCTGCTTATTCGTTTCTTTTTGCTTAATATATGCTGTTACCAATCCAATAATCAAAATAAAAAGAGCGGTCAAAATATAACTTAGAATACTCTCTCCTTTTTCAGCAAAAACAGCGTAGCGGAAGTAGACAAGATCGAATAGAGCGACAGCAATAAGTACGACTTGTACCGTATTCCAAAGCTTTACTGATTTAAAGATACCAAGACCAAAACGATGAATTGTTAAATAGGCAAAGAATCCCATCTGACTAATCAAACTAAAGATACTAGATACTCCCAGTAACCAGAGTATCACAATGAGGAACGAAACAAATTCTCCATTTTTCAGATCCGTCCAATACTGTGACCAATCTAAAACAATCCCTGTGAGCATACCTGCTGTTGATCCAATCAGAAGGGTTGTAAAAAATAAGTAAACAAGATTTCTTGTTTTCAAAATCAAACCCCCGTAAACGTTAATGGTGCTTCTATGTTGAATTGTACCAATGCCACTTTTAAATTGCCACCCTTCCTTTATTCACCGGGTATAAATTCACAGTTTCGCCTAATATTAAGGTTAACACCTCGAGAAAGGAGCACAGACTTATGAGTCATGGATTCAAACTGCTTGCTCTTGGATTAACCATTCTTTTAATAACCGGATGTGCCTCGGGTTCCGCTGAAGGATCTCAGGCTAATTACGAAGAAACGAAAAAGATGCTTGTCGATCTACTTAAATCAGATGATGGCAAGAAAGCAATTCAAGAAGTCATGTCAGATGAAGAAATAAAAAAACAACTTGTTATGGAACAGCCATTTGTGAAAGAAACCATACAAAAAGTACTAACAACTGAAGAAGGAAAAGCTTACTGGCAAGAAATGCTGAAAGATCCTGCGTTCGTTGAGAACTTTGCCAAGAACATTCAAAGTGAAAATGAGAAATTATTTAAATCACTGATGGATGATCCAGAATACCAGGAAAAAATGATGGATCTCTTGCAAGATCCGGTAATGGAAAAACATTATTTACAACTACTCGAAAGTAAACAATCGAGACAGCAAATTAAAGACCTTATATCCGAAACATTTGAAAGTCCGTTATTCCAGGCCAAAATCCAGGAAATGTTAACTGGAATTACTTCTGAACAACTAAAATCATCTGAAAGCGGTAATAAGAAAGACGAAAACACAGACAATACCGAATCAGATAGTGGCGAAGGATCAAATTCTGGTCAGAAATAAATCTGCATAATAAAAGGACATGCGCTCGCATGTCCTTTTATTATTATTTTGCTGTTCTTTTTAAGATTTCTTGTGCAATGTGGAGATATTGCTGTCCGATCGGATGATCTTCTTGATAAACAGAAGGTGCAAATTCTTCATCATTAAAATCTGGCTGCCCAAGAGGAAGTCTACCAAGAATGTCAGTTGTTAACTCGGAAGCTAACTTATCGCCTCCACCTTGACCAAACACATATTCTTTCTCGCCTGTTACTTTACTCTCAAAGTAAGACATGTTTTCAACAACACCAAGCACTTCATGTTTCGTTTTAAGCGCCATAGCACCCGCTCTCGCAGCTACAAAAGCTGCTGTGGCATGAGGAGTGGTCACAATGATCTCTTTTGAAGCCGGAAGCATCGTATGAACATCAAGTGCTACATCTCCCGTTCCTGGCGGTAAATCTAGAAGCAGGTAATCTAACTCTCCCCAATCTACTTCACTAAAGAAGTTGTTCAGCATTTTCCCAAGCATTGGACCACGCCAAATAACAGGAGCGTTATCTTCTACGAAAAAGGCCATAGACATTACTTTAACGCCAAACCGCTCAACGGGATAGATTTTTTCGTTTTCCACTTTTGGTCTTGTTTCAATCCCCATCATATCCGGTACACTAAATCCATAAATATCTGCATCGATAATGCCGACCTTTTTTCCAAGACGGGCAAGTGACGTTGCAAGATTTACGGTAACAGTTGATTTACCTACGCCACCTTTTCCACTTGCCACTGCGATAAACTGTGTTTTACTTTCTGGAGAAAGCAACGACGGGAGGTCAGGATTAGCAGACGTTCCCTCAGGAAGCTCTTCATCCGCTAACTGTTCAAATCGCAATCCAACAGATTCGGCCCCTTCGCCTTTTAAAGTGTTGACGATTTCTTGCTGCACCTTCATCTGCTCAGCTGATTCAGTTTGAGCAAGAGCAACCTTAACACTGACATAGCCTTCTTTCGTTTTCACATCACGAATCGTGATACTTTTATGTAAAATAGGATCTTGCACCTTTTGTAGTAATTCAACGACTTGATCTTTCGTTAACATGGAGGCACCACCTTCTCTGAATTCGATTACATTGCTAGTATAACATATCATTCAGAGAGTTTTGACTTCGGTGCTTGAAGGATATACCAAATCAATGGAAGAGTATAGAACGTAAAACGAGCCAGTATTTTCTTTATTCCTCCGGTACTGGCTCATTTGTCGTATATCGAATAATGCCCTGATAAATAGAGGCTGCGACTTTATTTTGATAAGTTTCAGTATTTAGTAACTCCCTCTCAGTTGGATTAGAAAGGAAACCAACTTCAACAAGAGCTCCTGGAATTTCAGCTTCTCTTAGTAAATATACACTATCCATGTTTTTAGCCAGTCGATTCGTGTTTTCCAGGTTTCGCTTAATTTCAGCCTGAATAAAACGAGATATGGCCTGACTCTCATCATTAACAGGATTATAAAACGTTTGAGCGCCACTCCATTTAGAAGATGGAATCGCGTTTAGATGAATACTCACAAAAAGATCGTTACTTCCCTCATTAATCAACTCAACTCGTTTTATTAAATCTTCAGCTTTTCGATTGCTAAGTCCCTTTGTTCCATCTGCTGCTAAATCTGTATCCGTCTCACGTGTCATAATAACAAGTGCTCCCGCTTCTTGGAGATAATCTCTTAACTTAAGAGAGATCGTTAACGCAATATCTTTTTCAACTACGTTATCACCAACAGCTCCTCCATCAGCCCCTCCATGTCCAGGGTCAATGACAATGACCTGTCCTGATAAAGGAAGATGCCAGGCATCCCAAGAAGAATCAATAGCGAATTTGTAATTAATAATAAATAACAGCACGATGATTCCAGTGGCAACGCCAAATCGCTTATACCACTTTTTCATATCCCACTAACACCGCCCCTTATTTTGTCCTATCTTATCTATATGGGACGGGTAGCTGAATTAGTCATAGAACTTAAGCAATTTATTGTAATCGAAGTCGACGCCTCATCGTTCCTTTTTCATAGCCTGCTTTCCACCAATTCGAAACAAATACATCACACGTAATTTGTAATGATTCTTCGTAAACCGCTGACGTTTTCCAGAAAAGCCAATAATCAAACAACGCTTCAATTAATGCTTTCTCTAATTTGAAGCACCGTTTATGCGCTGTCGACATTGATTCTCCATAATAAGAAAACTTGCTATACTCAGCACCAAGTAAATACGCTTCAATCGCAATGTCCATACAAACATTCTCCACATCACCTTTATACAGAATAGCCTCTGAGAAAAATGGAGAAAACAGTTCTCTTATGTTATCCGATAACTCTTTCAATGAAATTTCAATCAACACTCGTCGTTCGAATTCAAGGCGTTTATGACGCTGACGTTCCTTGAATACAGTAATAACGTTGTCCATCTCACCCATCCTCTCGAATCATATTGTTTTAGTCTCACTCAAGAGTTGGGGAGTATACAGCAAATAAATTGGTAATTCATTCAGGCTTCATAATGAATAATTCTCAAGTCTTTTGTTAAAAAGACCATAGTAGCAAATCTTTTCTAAATACAAAAAAACCCCCGGCCATAGGCCAGAGGTTTTGAAAACCATATTAACGTTTTGAGAACTGAGGTGCACGACGTGCTGCTTTAAGACCGTATTTTTTACGTTCTTTCATACGAGCATCACGTGTTAGGAAGCCAGCACTCTTAAGTGTTGCGCGTGATTCCGGATCAGCTTGTAGTAGTGCACGAGCGATACCGTGACGAATTGCGCCTGCTTGTCCAGTGAATCCACCACCGTTAACATTTACGAAAATATCGTAAGTGCCTTCAGTACCAGTTTCAACTAGTGGTTGCTTAGAGATAAGCTTAAGTGTTTCAAGATCGAAATAGTCATCGATTTCACGGTTGTTAATAACCATACGTCCGTTACCAGGAAGTAAACGTACGCGTGCTACAGAGTTTTTACGTCGGCCAGTGCCGTTGTATTGTACTTGTGCCAAGTTAATTCCCTCCTTTTAATTATCCTCTTAGTTCGTATTTTTCAGGCTGTTGTGCCTGGTGATTGTGCTCGCTACCAGCGAATACATGAAGCTTTTTAATCATTTGGCGACCAAGGCTGTTCTTTGGAAGCATACCTTTGATTGCAAGTTCAAGCATTTGCTCAGAACGGTTAGTACGCATTTCAAGAGCATTTCTTGATTTCAAACCACCTGGGTGTCCACTATGACGGTAGTACATCTTGTCATTAAGTTTGTTACCAGTTAGTTCAATTTTCTCAGCGTTAAGGATGATCACATGATCACCAGTGTCAACGTGAGGTGTGAAAGTTACTTTGTTTTTACCGCGCAGGATCGCTGCTACTTCACTTGCTAGACGGCCAAGTGTTTGACCTTCAGCGTCAACGATGTACCATTTACGTTCTACTTCGTGGCCTTTAGCCATAAATGTTGTACGCATGAGTTTCCCTCCTAAAATCAATCCAATTTATTTTAAAACTAGCACAGAATTTTCATTGTCAGTTGTCAGTCAGATTTCTAAATCCGGGGCAAGTGGATGTAGAAATACCAAAGAATATCTTATAATACTGGGGCGAAAATGTCAAGTGTTTGGTAACTTTCTTTCCTTTTTTACCTATAAGAGACTTCCAATAAATAAAGCCCATGTGGTGGTGCCGTCTTTCCCGCTGTGTTTCGATCCTTTGCTTCTAAAATGGACACCAATTCATTCGCTGAGCGCCGCCCTCTCCCTATCTCAAGGAATGTCCCCATTAAAATGCGAACCATATTGTATAGGAAGCCGCTTCCTTCAAAGGTAAAAACGAGTTCATCCTGAATTCGCTCAATTTCTATTCGGTAGATGGTCCTCACTTTATTCTTCACATCAGTCTTACTAGCACAAAAGGATGTAAAGTCATGCTCCCCAATGAGGTGAGCGGCTGCACGCCTCATCTCTTTAACATTGAGCGGATGAGGTTCATGTACGGCATAGTTTCTTCTAAAAACATCTGAAGCTGCACGATTATGCACTCGATATTGATAGGTTTTGCGAACGACATCATACCTCGCATGGAAATCGCTAGGAGCGGTTTCAGTGTGTAAAACCCTCACATCCTGTGGGAGCTGAGCGTTTAATGCCCGTGTCCAATTTTCAGAAGGAATCGAAAGCGGGGTGTCAAAATGAATAATCTGCCCGTGAGCATGCACCCGAGCATCCGTTCTTCCTGATCCGGTAATCGGAATAGAGGCGCCTTTATGCATCTGCTTCAGGGCGCACTGCACTTCCTCTTGAACTGTGCGGCCATTTGGCTGAATTTGATAACCATTAAAAGCCGTCCCGTCATAAGAGAGGGTCATTTTTATTCGTTGCATCACATTCTCTCCTAACTTCTTAGAAGCAGCAAACTAACACATAGAAGGAGGAGGATAAGAAATAAGGCTGTATCTTTTCCTGACCACTTCAGTAATCGGATGCTAGTTCTTCCTTCTCCCCCACGATATCCTCTAGCCTCCATTGCCATAGCAAGATCTTCAGCACGCTTAAATGCACTTACAAAGAGAGGTACTAGCAAAGGAACAATACTTTTCAATCGTTCTTTAATTGGTCCACTAGAAAATTGCGCCCCCCGTGCAGATTGTGCTTTCATAATCTTCTCAGTTTCTTCCAGAAGCGTCGGAATAAACCGAAGAGCAATAGACATCATGAGAGCAAACTCATGAACAGGAAGACCAATTTTTTTCATAGGTCCAAGTAACGTTTCAATACCTACTGTAATATCAATAGGCGTTGTCGTCAGAGTTAACAAGGAAGTAATCATGATTAAAAACAATAGCCGGAGTGAAATAAATACACCTTGCTTCAAGCCACCTTCATAAACTTCAAGAAAACCAAAATCAAACAGCAGCGGTCCCTCTTTCGTTAAAAACACATGAAGAAGAAACGTTAAAATGATAACAAGTAAAATTGGTTTTAAACCATTATAGATATAGCGCAATGGTAATTTGGATACCAGGATCGCTAGAAGTGTAAAACCACCAAGTAATGCGTAGGTAATCCAATTGTTAGCCAAGAAAACGATAATAACAAATAGAAACGCCGTTAGCAACTTCGCTCTTGGATCAAGTTTATGGATGAAGGATTGACCTGGGACGTATTGACCAATAATAATATTTTGCATCAAGAATCATCTCCTTTCTGCAAAATAGACAGGGCTGCATCAACTGCCACATCGAGAGTAAATACACTCTTTGGCAGACTGAGATTAAAGCGTTCTTCTAGCCGATGAATGAACTTAACAGTTTCTGGTACATCAAGACTTAGTTTCTTCAACGCATCGGAATTAGCGAAAATTTCCTCAGGTTTCCCCTGAAGTGCCACACCGCCCTTTTCCATTATGATGATCTCATCGGAATACTGCGCTGCATCTTCCATGCTATGGGTCACTAGAATCGTAGTGAGTCCCTCCTCCTGATGTAAACGATAGAAGAGACTCATAATCTCCCGTCGCCCCTTAGGGTCTAGTCCAGCAGTAGGTTCATCGAGAATTAGAATAGATGGTTTCATCGCTAGTACTCCTGCAATAGCTACTCTGCGCATTTGGCCACCACTCAAATCAAACGGAGAACGGCTAAGGTATGATTGATCAAGTCCCACTTGTTCAATTAACCTCGCTGCACGCTGTTTCGCTTCTTCTTCTGATACTCCAAAATTACGAGGACCAAATATAATATCTTTCTCTATAGTCTCTTCAAACAACTGATGTTCTGGATATTGAAAAACGATCCCTACATGCTCTCTTAGGGCTTTTAGGCGTTTTTCTTTCTCACCAGCTCGAATCAAAAAGTCGCCAATCTGAATGCTCCCTTTTGTAGGTTTAAGTAACCCATTTAAATGCTGGATCAGTGTTGATTTGCCTGAGCCGGTATGCCCAATAATCGTTTGGAAAGTACGTGCTGGGATAGATAACGATATTTCAGAGAGCGCTTTTCTTTCGAAAGGAGTCCCTCTACCATAAGAATGCTCTAAATCTTTGATTGTAATGTCCATAGCTCATTCACCAGTTCCTCTTGAGATAAAGTAAGCTTTGAGAAATCATAGCCTTTCTCACTGAGTGCTCGCTGCACCTGAAGTGGAAACGGCAAATCTAAACCAATTTGCTCAAGCATGTCACCTTTCTTAAACACATCAACAGGAAGACCTTCATCAATGACCTCTCCTGCATTCATGACGATCAATCGATCAGCTTGTGCAGCTTCTTCGAGATCGTGAGTGATAGAGATCACCGTCATGCCTTCTTCGTCTTTAAGCTCACGCATCGTTTGAAGCACTTCTTTACGACCAGCTGGATCTAGCATAGAAGTGGCCTCATCTAAGATGACAATGGATGGTCTTAAGGCAATAATCCCAGCAATCGCTACACGTTGCTTTTGACCACCTGAGAGACGGTGTGGCTCTTGATCAAGGTAATCCGCCATCCGCACCTTATTCACACTCTCATGGATGCGCTCCAACATTTTTTCGCGTGCCATTCCGTTATTTTCAAGACCAAAAGCTACATCATCACGCACAGACGTACCTACAAACTGATTGTCTGGGTTTTGAAATACGATCCCCACTCTTCTTCTAATTTCCCAAATACTTTCCTCATCTCTACTGTTATATCCTTCTACGGTAACATCGCCTTTTTCGGGAATTTGCAGCCCATTTAGAAGTTTTGCAAGTGTCGACTTCCCAGAACCATTATGTCCCACGATCGCTAGCCATTCACCCTTATGAACAGATAATGACACATCATGCAATACATGGGGTTGCTCTTCCTGATACCGAAAGGATACGTTTTGAACGGTGATTAGTTCTTCCATACTCGTTCCTCCTGCCTCTGCTAATTTCAAGCGGTGATCGCTTCAGGCAATATACTGGTGCGAAAAAAAGGCGGGCAGATGGAACCGCCGCTTTTTCCTATCAGTATAATAAGCTTTTTAGTGCGTGATATTAACTGTACTTATCCTATAAAAAAAGCCTGGCATCTGCCAGGCTTTTTTTAATGGCAAGCAGCAAATAACCACTTGAATTTGTGCGATTCAAACAAAAAAACGCACGAAAAAAGGGCATAGAATCAGTATCCAATGTCGAGATCCTGTCCCGCCCTTTTAATCAAGTGCGTCTTATACTAGCTCGATGATAACCATTTCAGCACCGTCACCGCGGCGTGGTCCAAGTTTACGGATACGAGAGTAACCGCCTTGACGCTCAGCATAACGAGGAGCGATATCGCTGAATAGTTTTTGAACTGCATCTTGACCGCTTTCTTGATCCGCTACTTCGTTACGGATGAAAGAAGCTGCTTGACGACGTGCGTGAAGATCTCCGCGTTTACCAAGCGTAATCATTTTGTCGATGAAAGAACGAAGTTCTTTCGCCTTTGATTCTGTCGTTTCAATACGTTCATTGATGATCAAATCTGTAACAAGGTCACGGAATAGCGCTTTACGCGTATCACTAGTACGACCTAACTTTTGGTATGCCATGAAGTATTCCCTCCTTTGTTGTTTATAAAATCAACAACTTTAAATATCTATTCTTCGTTACGAAGTCCAAGCCCAAGCTCTTCAAGCTTCTCTTGTACTTCTTCAAGTGACTTACGTCCAAGATTACGAACTTTCATCATGTCTTCTTCAGACTTCTGAGTCAATTCTTGAACTGTATTAATGCCAGCACGCTTCAGGCAATTGTATGAACGAACTGAAAGATCAAGCTCTTCGATAGTCATCTCAAGCACTTTCTCTTTTTGATCCTCTTCTTTTTCGACCATGATTTCAGCATTTTGAGCCTGGTCCGTTAAACCAACAAAAATGTTTAAATGTTCATTTAAAATCTTTGCGCCTAAAGATACAGCTTCTTCAGGACGAATGCTTCCATCTGTCCAAACATCAAGGGTTAGTTTGTCATAATTTGTTACCTGGCCAACGCGAGTGTTTTCAACCTGGTAGTTAACACGAGAAACAGGTGTGAAGATCGAGTCAACCGGAATTACACCGATTGGCTGTTCATCATTTTTGTTTCCTTCCGCTTGTACATAGCCTCTTCCACGAATTGCAGTAACTCGCATCTGGAAACGGGCACTAGCAGAAAGGGTAGCAATATGAAGGTCAGGGTTTAAGATCTCCACGTCGCTGTCATGAGTAATATCTCCTGCTGTTACCGTTCCTGGTCCTTGTACATCAACAACCAAAGTCTTCTCTTCTTCAGAGTAAACTTTCATAGCTAACTTCTTAAGATTGAGAATGATAGTTGTTACATCTTCATGTACGCCTTCAATTGTAGAGAACTCATGGAGTACTCCTTCAATTTGTACGGATGTGACAGCAGCACCAGGAAGTGAAGATAACAGGATACGACGAAGGGAGTTACCCAGGGTAGTTCCATAACCACGCTCTAATGGTTCTACAACAAACTTACCGTATTTTGCATCCTCGTTGATAGCTACCGCTTCAATTTTTGGCTTTTCGATTTCGATCATCCAACAAACCCTCCTTCAAAACGTCGAACTTCGGTTAGACATGCTGTCTAACCGAATAATCCCCTTAGGTGGTTCAAATACCAACAACCTAATTATGATTCGTCAACCGTCAACAATTTATACATTATCATTATTGACATGTTCATCAATTGTATACCGATAGATTGAATCTTTCCATAAGAGATTGTTCAAAACCAGGCATTCTCCCGAAGGGAACATCTACGTTTTTGAACTCTCTACTACCTTAGACTCTACGACGTTTTGGCGGACGGCAGCCGTTATGAGGTACTGGAGTTACATCACGGATCGCAGTAACCTCTAGACCTACAGCTTGAAGTGCACGAATAGCAGCTTCACGACCAGCACCAGGGCCTTTAACAGAAACTTCTACAGTTTTCATGCCGTGCTCCTGTGCAGTTTTACCTGCAGTTTCAGCAGCCATTTGAGCAGCGAATGGAGTAGACTTACGAGAACCTTTGAAGCCCATGTTTCCGGAAGTTGCCCAAGAAATCGCATTTCCGTGAGTATCAGTAATCGTAATGATTGTGTTGTTAAAAGTGGAACGGATATGAGCTACTCCACTCTCAACATTCTTTTTCACGCGCTTTTTACGTGTATTTGCTTTACGTTGTTTAGCCATTTGTTAATTACCTCCCTTACTTCTTCTTGTTAGCTACTGTACGGCGAGGGCCTTTACGAGTACGAGAGTTGTTCTTCGTATGTTGACCTCGGACAGGAAGACCACGACGGTGGCGGATACCACGATAAGAACCGATTTCGATTAGACGTTTAATGTTAAGTGAGATTTCACGACGAAGATCACCCTCAACCTTAATTTTGTCTACTACTTCACGGATTTTTCCGAGCTCTTCTTCAGTTAAGTCGCGTACACGAGTGTCTTCAGAAACACCAGCGTCAACTAGAACTTGTTTCGCAGTTGTTTTACCGATTCCATAAACGTAAGTTAACGCGATTACGATACGCTTTTCGCGTGGAACATCAATACCAGCAATACGTGCCATTACGTTGCACCTCCTTATATATTAGCCTTGTTTTTGCTTATGCTTTGGATTTTCACAGATAACCATGACTTTCCCTTTACGGCGAATAACTTTACATTTTTCACACATTGGTTTTACTGACGGTCTTACTTTCATTATTTTAACCCTCCTTGTATACGGAGATTAATTTCTTATTTATATCGATACGTGATACGACCACGTGATAAGTCATATGGAGAAAGCTCAACAGTTACTTTGTCACCTGGTAGAATACGGATGTAATGCATACGTATCTTTCCGGATACGTGAGCAAGAATCTTATGACCGTTTTCGAGTTCTACTCGAAACATTGCATTCGGTAGAGGTTCGATAACCGTGCCTTCCATTTCAATTACTTCTTCTTTAGCCATCTACTTGCTCTCCCTCCTTTAAATCAATGACGTGTTCATTCATATACTTTGAGATCGCGAAACGTAGCTTGCCATTTGTGACACGGCCCGTTTCTTCAAGACTTCGCTTTACCTCAGGAGATATATACTCTACCAGCTCAAGGTGTGCGAGGTTCTTCCGCTTAGGACGATCAAACTTTCGTTTGTCACCATCGGCTAAGAAAACATAACGTTCATCAACAATCCCTACAATCACGCTATATTGATCAGCGTCTCTTCCCCGTCTATTCCGAACGATCTGACCGATCTCGGGAACGGTATCCGACTCTTTCACGAACCATCACCTTCACTTAGGCTTTTGTTAGTATTTCATATCCTTCTTCTGTAACGGCAATCGTATGCTCGAAATGAGCACAGTTCTTACCGTCAGTTGTTACTACAGTCCAATTATCCGAAAGTGTTCGAACGTAGCGAGAGCCCAGATTCACCATTGGCTCTACTGCAAGGACCATCCCCTGCTTAAGCCTCGGTCCTTTTCCTGGAGGACCGTAATGGGGAATTTGAGGATCTTCATGAAGGTCCTGACCTACACCATGACCAACATATTCTCGTACAATCGAAAAACCCTCAGCTTCGGCATATGCTTGGATCGCATGAGAAATATCAGAAAGCCTCCTACCAGCCTTCGTCTCATTCAACCCTTTATATAACGATTCCTCGGTAACTTTTAACAACCGTTCGTCTTCTTCTGAGATAGTGCCAACAGGATAGGTCCAGGCTGAATCGCCATGATAACCATTATACTTAGCACCAATATCAATGCTAATTATATCTCCCTCCGCCAACACGCGATCTCCTGGAATACCATGTACAAGCTCTTCATTGACTGAAGCGCATATACTTCCAGTAAATCCATTGTAACCCTTAAAGGAAGGAATTGCACCAAGCTGACGAATAAACCGATCGGCAATCGTATCCAGCTCTTTTGTCGTAACTCCAGGCTTGATGTGCTTCTGTAGTTCTTGATGTGTTAACGCGACAATTTTGCCTGCTTCTCGCATGATATCAAGTTCACGAGGAGTCTTGCAAATAATCATTACGACAACCCTTTTAGGAGTTGGTCGACATCTTCAAACACCTCATTGATGTCTCTGTTGCCATCAATCGTTTTAAGATAGCCCTTGCCTTCATAAAAGGTCAACAATGGCTGCTGTTGCTGCTTGTTGACTTCGAGGCGAGTTCGTACAGTTTCTTCTTTATCATCATCACGTTGATAAAGCTCTCCACCGCACTTATCACAAACTCCATCTTCTTTAGGAGGATTAAAGATTACGTGATAGGTTGCTCCACAATTACGGCAAACGCGACGTCCAGTCAAACGCTGCATGAGTTGATCTTCCTCGACTGCAATGTTTACCACGTAGTCAAGTTTTTTACCAAGATCGGCTAAGATCGTTTCAAGCGCATCAGCCTGTGCGACGGTTCTTGGAAAACCATCGAGGAGAAAACCTTTTTCGCAATCATCTTTTCCTAAACGCTCCCGTACTATACCGATTGTTACTTCATCAGGTACGAGGTTTCCAGAATCCATGTACTCTTTTGCTTTTAGACCAAGAGGCGTTCCTTCTTTGATCGCTGCTCGGAACATATCTCCAGTAGAGATATGAGGGATACCATACTTTTCGACAATCTTTTCTGCCTGGGTTCCTTTTCCGACACCCGGAAGCCCCATTAATACTAGATTCATCTAATCCCTCCGCACGTCACCCAATCGAGGATGAAGGAGGGGAAGAAAGCTCTTCCCAGTTTATCCTCAAGATTTAATAAAGCCTTTATAATGACGTTTAATTAATTGACTTTCAATTTGCTTCATCGTATCAAGCGCTACCCCAACAACGATCAGCAAGCTTGTTCCGCCGATTTGCAGCGTCTGCGGCAGTCCTGCTACGGTTGTGAAAAATACCGGAATAATCGATATAACAGCAAGGAAAAGTGCTCCTACAAACGTTAAACGGTAGAGAATTCGTGTAATGTACGTTTCAGTAGCATTACCCGGACGAATACCAGGAATGTATCCACCCTGTTTTTTCAGATTCTCAGCCATTTTCTCCGGATTTACCTGGACGAACGTATAGAAATACGTAAATCCAATGATGAGTAACGCATACACGACCATACCAATAGGCTGTGTATAGTCAAACACCCTTACGATCCATTCCGTTACCGAATTATCTCCGAACAACCTGGCGATCGTTGGTGGAGTAATGATCAGTGATATCGCAAAGATAACTGGAATAACACCTGCTGCATTAACTTTAATCGGTAAGTGAGTGGATTGACCACCAACTTGTCTGCGGTTAACAGTTCGTTTTGCATATTGAATTGGAATTTTACGAAGACCTTGTTGAACAAAGATAACAGCGACAACAATTGCAAGTGCAGCTAGTGCAATAATAACAAGTGTAACGATGTTAATGAACAACTCATCCTGAGAACCCTCAAACATCTGAGCATAGAGCTGATTAAGCCCCGGAGGAATTGCAGCTACAATCCCAGCAAAGATAATGATTGAAATTCCGTTTCCAACGCCTTTTGCAGTGATCTGTTCGCCTAACCACATCAAAAAAGCCGTTCCGGCTGTTAAAACAAGAGAAATATTAAGATACGTTAGTACACCGGGATTACTAATCAACTGACCTCCAACAATATTGTTAAACCCGATTGAAAGTCCAACACCTTGGACAAGTCCAAGTGCGATTGTTCCATAACGAGTAACTTGTGTTAGCTTTTTACGTCCGGCTTCGCCCTGTTTAGACCATTCGGTAAACTTAGGAACAACGTCCATTTGCAAAAGCTGCACAATGATAGAAGCAGTGATGTAAGGCATAATTCCCATGGCAAAGATGGAGAAGTTTTGCAACGCTCCACCGCCAAAGGTGTTAAGAACTCCGAAGAGACTCATTTGATCTTGAAATTGAAGTACATCTCTGTTCACACCAGGAACCGGTATGAATGTTCCGATACGGAACACGACAAGCATGAGTAGGGTGAAAATAACTTTATTTCTAATATCACCTACGCGCATAATGTTGGAGATTGCTTGGAACATTAGATCACCTCAGTATTTCCGCCTGCCGCTTCAATCGCCTCTTTTGCAGAAGCAGAGAACTTGTGGGCTTTCACGGTAAGCTTTTTCTCAAGCTTACCATTACCTAGAATCTTAATTCCAGCTTTTTCTTTGCTAACTACGCCAGATTCCAAAAGAAGCTCTGGAGAAACTTCGGTTCCATCTTCAAAACGGTTCAACGAATCAAGATTAACAATCGCGAACTCTTTACGGTTCATGTTTGTAAATCCACGTTTCGGTAGACGTTTAAAGATTGGAAGCTGTCCTCCTTCGAAACCGACGCGTACACCGCCGCCAGAACGAGCCTTTTGACCTTTTTGACCACGGCCAGATGTCTTACCGTTACCAGTAGCAATACCGCGACCAAGTCTGTTACGTTCTTTACGAGAACCTTCAGATGGTTTTAGTTCGTGTAGTTTCATTGTGGGCACCTCCTCAATGTATAGATTTTTTACGCATCAATTTCGTTAACAGTTACAAGGTGAGATACCTTGTTGATCATACCGCGAATCGCAGGATTGTCGCTATGAACAACCGTGTGATGCATCTTTTTAAGTCCAAGTGTTTTTACCGTCACGCGTTGGTCTTGAGGGCGACCAATCACACTACGTGTGAGGGTGATTTCTAATTGCTTAGCCATCTAATTTCCCTCCCTTAACCTAGTAGCTCTTCTACAGATTTTCCACGAAGCTTCGCAACGTCTTCAGCACGCTTAAGGTTTTCAAGGCCATTAAGAGTTGCACGCACCATGTTAATCGGATTGTTAGATCCAAGAGACTTCGATAGAATGTCACCTACACCAGCGAGTTCAAGTACCGCACGAACAGGTCCGCCAGCGATAACTCCTGTACCTTCAGAAGCAGGCTTCAATAGTACGTTACCAGCTCCGAAATGGCCTGTGATTTGGTGAGGAATTGTTGTTCCAACGACTGGAACAGTAATTAAGTTCTTTTTCGCATCTTCAATAGCTTTGCGAATAGCTTCAGGAACTTCCTGTGCTTTACCAGTTCCGAATCCAACGTGACCGTTTTTATCTCCGACAACTACGATTGCTGCAAAGCGGAAACGACGTCCACCTTTTACAACCTTCGCTACGCGGTTAACGGTAACTACGCGTTCTTCAAGTTCTAGTTTGTTAGCATCAATGCTAGGCATGAGTTAACCTCCTTTTTATTAAAATTTCAGTCCTGCTTCACGCGCTGCGTCTGCAAGAGCTTTCACACGTCCGTGATAGAGGTATCCTCCGCGGTCGAAAACCACTTCTGAATAACCTGCTTCAACAGCACGCTTTGCTATAGCTTCTCCTACTTTCACAGCTGCTTCTGTGTTACCGCCGTGTTTAACGTCAATTCCTTGTTCCATACTTGAAGCTCCAACGATTGTAACACCTTTAGTGTCATCGATAAGCTGAGCATAGATGTTCTTGTTAGAACGGAATACGTTTAGACGCGGACGTTCAGTAGTACCGGTAACTGTGCGACGAACGCGAGCGTGTCTTTTTTGACGCGCTTTGTTTTTATCGGCCTTAGTGATCATTAAAGTCACTCCTTTCCGCTAGGTTTTACCTATTTACCTGTTTTACCTTCTTTACGACGTACATATTCGCCTTCGTAACGAATTCCTTTACCTTTATAAGGTTCTGGAGTACGGACAGCGCGGATGTTTGCTGCAACAGCTCCAACGCGTTCTTTATCGATCCCTTTAACAACAACTTTTGTGTTTGAAGGAACTTCAATGTCAATACCTTCTTCAGGTACCATCTCAACTGGGTGAGAGTACCCTACGTTAAGGATTAGTTTCTGACCGGATTTACTAGCACGGTAACCAACCCCGATGATTTCAAGACCTTTTTCAAAGCCTTTAGTCACACCTTCAACCATGTTAGCGATCAGGCTGCGAGTTGTACCGTGAAGTGCACGGTGCTCTTTATGATCTGAAGGACGAGCTACAGTTAGCACGTTCTCTTCAATGTTTACTTTGATATCAGAGCTGAATGAACGAGAAAGTTCCCCTTTAGGTCCTTTAACCGTTACAACGTCCTCTTTGATATCGATTGTTACACCACTTGGGATTTCAATCGGTTTAAGTCCGACACGTGACATAATTACACCTCCATTCTGCTTTAAGAATTACCAAACGTACGCTAGAACTTCTCCGCCTACTTGCTGTTGACGAGCTTCTTTGTCCGTCATAATTCCTTTAGAAGTAGAAACAAGAGCGATTCCTAGACCGCCAAGTACACGTGGTACTTCGTCTGCTTTAGCGTATACGCGAAGACCAGGTTTACTGATTCGCTTTAATCCAGTGATAACTCGTTCGTTATTTGAACCGTATTTTAAGAAGATACGGATGATTCCTTGTTTGCTGTCTTCGATCATTTCAACATCACGTACAAAACCTTCACGTTTGAGGATTTCAGCGATGCTTCTTTTCGAATTAGATGCAGGAAACTCAAGTTTTTCGTGACGAACAGTGTTCGCATTACGAATTCTTGTAAGCATATCTGCGATTGGATCAGTCATGACCATTAGTAATTACCTCCTTCCCTATTTCGGGTTTACCAGCTAGCCTTTTTAACGCCTGGGATTTGACCTTTGTGTGCAAGTTCCCGGAAACAAATACGGCAAAGTTTAAATTTACGAATAACAGAGTGAGGACGTCCGCAACGTTCACAACGAGTGTATTCTTGAACTTTAAACTTAGCTTGACGCTGTTGTTTCGCGATCATTGATTTTTTCGCCACAATTTTCCCTCCTTACTTACTTTTGAAATGGCATACCTAGGTTAGTCAACATTTCACGGCTCTCTTCGTCCGTATTAGCTGTTGTTACGATAACGATGTCCATTCCGCGTACTTTATTTACTTTATCGTAATCAATTTCAGGGAAAATCAACTGCTCTTTAATACCAAGTGTGTAGTTACCACGACCGTCGAATGCTTTCTTAGAAATACCTCTGAAGTCACGTACACGAGGTAGTGATACAGAAATAAGTTTATCTAGGAATTCAAACATACGAGTTCCGCGCAATGTAACTTTTGCACCAATCGGCATGTCTTCACGAAGCTTAAAGCCAGCGATAGACTTTTTAGCACGAGTGATAAGTGGTTTTTGACCTGAGATTAACTCAAGCTCTTCAACAGCTGTATCAAGAGCTTTCGGGTTCTGTACAGCGTCACCAACACCCATGTTGATTACGATTTTCTCAAGTTTTGGAACTTCCATAACAGAGGAATAGTTAAATTTCTCCATCAATGCAGGTTTAGTTTCATTTTGATACTTTTCTTGGAAACGATTCATCGGATTGACCTCCTTTCGCTACGAACTACTTATCGAGTACTTCACCGGATTTTTTTGAGATACGAACTTTCTTCCCGTTGTCTACTTTGTATCCAACGCGAGTAGGTTCACCAGACTTCGGATCAAGCGCCATTACGTTAGAAACATGAACCGCAGCTTCCTGTTCGATGATTCCACCTTGAGGATTAGCCTGTGATGGTTTCGAATGTTTCTTAACAAGGTTGACACCTTCAACGATAACTCTTTCTTTTTTCGGGTAAGCTTCAAGGATCACACCTTGTTTACCTTTATCCTTACCAGAAATAACTTTTACTTTATCTCCCTTTTTTACGTGCATAAGGTCGCGCACCTCCTTACAAGGCATCTATTTTCAAATGATTAAAGAACTTCTGGAGCAAGAGAAACGATTTTCATAAACTGATTGTCGCGTAGTTCGCGAGCAACTGGTCCGAAAATACGTGTTCCGCGCGGTCCTTTGTCATCACGGATAACAACCGCTGCGTTTTCGTCAAATTTGATATATGAACCATCTTGACGACGAACGCCAGATTTACTGCGTACAATAACAGCTCTTACGACTTCACCCTTCTTAACAACGCCTCCAGGTGTTGCCTGTTTCACCGAACAAACAATTACGTCACCGATATTAGCAGTTTTGCGACCGGAGCCACCAAGAACTTTGATACATAGCAATTCGCGTGCACCAGAGTTGTCTGCTGATTTCAAACGAGATTCCTGTTGAATCATCTAGAAAGACCTCCCTTCGGACATTATTCAATGATCCGAGTTCATTTAGATAATAACTGCTTCTACAACTACTTCCATAAGACGGAAACGCTTATCTTTAGAAACTGGACGAGTTTCCATGATAGTTACCACGTCGTTGATTTTTGCAGTGTTGTTTTCATCATGTGCTTTAAACTTCTTAGAATACTTAACGCGTTTACCGTATAACGGGTGCATTTTGTATGTCTCAACCATAACAGTAATTGTCTTATCCATTTTGTCAGAGACTACACGCCCAGTGTATACTTTGCGATTATTGCGTTCGCTCATTTCGCAAACCTCCCCTCATATTAACCGTTTGTGATTCCTAACTCTCTTTCACGCAAAACAGTGTTTGCGCGAGCGATTGATTTACGGACTTCACGAATGCGGGCTGGGTTTTCCAGTTGACCTGTAGCAAGTTGAAAGCGAAGATTGAAAAGTTCTTCTTTAAAAGATTTCGCTTTCTGCTCGATTTCGGCAGTGGTCAAGTTACGAATTTCCTCAGCTTTCATTTGTGTCACCACCCACTTCTTCGCGTTTTACGAACTTAGTTTTAATAGGCAATTTGTGAGAAGCAAGACGAAGTGCTTCGCGCGCTACTTCTTCAGATACGCCTGCAATTTCAAAACAGATTTTCCCTGGCTTTACTACAGCTACCCAACCTTCAGGAGCACCTTTACCGGAACCCATTCGTACTTCAAGTGGTTTAGCAGTGTAAGGCTTTGATGGGAAAATTTTAATCCAAACTTTACCGCCACGTTTCATGTAACGAGTCATAGCAATACGAGCTGCTTCGATTTGACGGTTAGTGATCCAGCTAGCTTCAAGAGCTTGTAGACCATATTCACCAAATGCTACTTCAGTGCCACCTTTAGCACGTCCGCGCATTTTTCCGCGATGTTCTCTGCGGTATTTAACACGTTTAGGTAACAACATGATTTATTTTCCCCCTTCCTCTTTTTGCGTTCCTTTCGTTGGAAGGACTTCACCACGATAGATCCAAATCTTCACACCAAGCTTACCGTAAGTAGTATCTGCTTCTGCAGTACCATAATCGATGTCAGCACGAAGTGTGTGAAGAGGTACAGTACCTTCACTGTATGATTCAGAACGAGCAATATCAGCACCGTTTAGACGGCCAGATACTTGCGTTTTAATACCTTTTGCTCCGGATCTCATTGCACGCTGGATTGTTTGCTTCATAGCGCGACGGAATGAAACGCGGTTTTCAAGTTGACGAGCGATGTTGTCAGCAACTAGAGTTGCGTCGATGTCAGCTTGTTTGATTTCGAAAATGTTAACGTGAACTTTCTTACCTGTTAGTTCCGCGAGAGACTTACGAAGAGACTCAACTTCAGAACCACCTTTACCGATTACCATACCAGGTTTAGCAGTTTTCACTGTAACATTCACTCGGTTTGCTGCACGTTCGATTTCAACAGCTGAAACAGATGCATCTTTCAAACGTTTTTCAATATATTCACGAATTTTAATATCTTCGTGTAAAAGGTTAGCGTAATCTTTGTCTGCGTACCATTTAGACTCCCAATCACGAATGACACCAATTCGAAGTCCTACCGGATTAATTTTCTGACCCACTCGTTATCCCTCCTTCTTTTCTGATACCACGACTGTGATATGGCTAGTACGCTTGTTAATGCGGCTAGCTCTACCCATAGCGCGTGGGCGGAAACGTTTCATTGTTACTCCTTCGTCCACAAACACTTGAGAAACCGTAAGATTGTTCGGTTCTAGCTCAAGATTATGCTCTGCATTAGCGATCGCAGAGTTAAGCACTTTCTCAACTACTGGAGAAGCAGCTTTGTTTGTGTTGCGCAAAATCGCAATAGCTTCACCGACTTGCTTTCCTCGAATGAGATCTACGACTAAGCGTGCTTTACGAGGAGCAATACGCACGTGTTTTGCAACAGCTTTAGCTTGCATTCGTTGTACCTCCCCTCAAATTAACGTCTAGTTTTTTTGTCATCTGCAGCGTGCCCGCGATATGTGCGAGTTGGAGCAAATTCACCAAGTTTGTGGCCGACCATGTCTTCAGTAACATAAACCGGTACATGCTTGCGTCCATCATATACTGCAAAAGTGTGTCCAATAAATTCTGGGAATACTGTTGAACGACGAGACCAAGTTTTGATAACTTTTTTGTCGCTCTTTTCATTTAAGTCTTCGACCTTTTTCATTAAATGATCGTCGACAAAAGGTCCTTTTTTCAAACTACGACCCATTTGTGAACCTCCCTTTTGAGATTATGCTACGGCTCCTTGGAACCGTAGGAAAATCTCGTTATTTTTTACGACGTCGTACAATGTACTTGTCAGAGTCTTTGTTTTTCTTACGTGTCTTAAATCCAAGGGTTGGTTTGCCCCATGGTGACATTGGTGATTTACGTCCGATCGGCGCACGACCTTCACCACCACCGTGTGGGTGATCAACTGGGTTCATTACAGAACCACGAACTGTAGGACGAATGCCCAACCAGCGAGAACGACCAGCTTTACCAATATTGATAAGCTCGTGCTCAAGGTTACCAACCTGACCGATTGTAGCGCGGCAAGTAGAAAGAATCATACGAGTTTCTCCAGAACGAAGACGTACTAGTACGTATCTGCCTTCTTTACCAAGAAGCTGAGCTTCTGCGCCAGCAGAACGAACAAGCTGTCCGCCGCGGCCTGGTTTAAGTTCGATATTGTGAATAGTAGTACCAACTGGAATGTTGATTAGCGGAAGAGCGTTTCCTACTTTAATGTCAGCTTCAGCGCCAGACATGATTTCAGTTCCTACTTTAATTCCTTTTGGAGCAAGAATGTAACGCTTCTCTCCATCAGCATAGTTGATAAGAGCGATGTTAGCAGAGCGGTTTGGATCGTATTCGATCGTAGCAACGCGTCCTGGTATTCCATCTTTGTCTCGTTTAAAGTCGATAACACGGTATTTACGCTTGTGACCGCCACCTTGGTGACGAACTGTCAAGCGACCTTGGTTGTTACGACCGCCTTTTCTATGAATCGGTGCAAGCAACGATTTTTCCGGCTGGTCTGTTGTGATTTCAGCAAAGTCAGATACTGACATACCACGACGACCGTTTGTGGTCGGTTTATACTTTTTAATCGCCATTCTTATTTCCCTCCTTCACTATTAATTTTTAGCCTTCAAAGAAGTCCAATTCTTTGCTTTCTGGTGTAAGCGTCACGATAGCTTTTTTGCGACGTGGTGTAAATCCGCTGTGGCGGCCAACACGTTTCTTTTTACCCATATAGTTCTGAGTGTTAACTCCTGCAACTTTAACTCCGAAGATTTCTTCTAGAGCACTCTTGATTTGAGTTTTGTTAGCACGAGTATCAACTTCGAAAGTATACTTTTTGTCTGCCATTACGTCTGTAGTAGCTTCTGTAATAACGGGGCGCTTGATGATATCACGAGCGTTCATTACGCTAGCACCTCCTCTACTTTTTCCACAGCGTCTTTTGTCATAACTAGTTTGTCAGCTTTAAGGACATCAAGGATGTTAAGTCCAGCTGAAGTTACAACAGTAACACCAGGAATATTGCGTGCAGATAATGCAACTGCTTCGTTATAGTCTCCTGTAACGATAAGCGCCTTGTTTTCTGCAGATAAGCTTGATAGTACTGATTTCATTTCTTTTGTTTTTGGAGCATCAAAAGAAATGCTGTCCACGATGACCATATCCTCTGTTTGTACTTTAGAAGACAAAGCAGAACGGATTGCCAAACGGCGAACTTTTTTAGGTAGCTTATAAGAATAGCTTCTTGGTGTCGGACCAAATACTACTCCACCGCCAACCCATTGTGGTGAACGGATTGAGCCCTGACGAGCACGACCTGTTCCTTTTTGGCGCCATGGTTTAGCTCCACCACCGCGTACTTCTGAACGATTTTTTACGTCATGATTACCTTGACGCATAGATGCTTGTTGCATGATAACCGCATCATACATAACACTTTCGTTTGGTTCGATGCCGAAGATTGCTTCAGCGAGTTCGATGTCGCCGACCTGTGCTCCGGTTTGGTTGAACATTGTTACTTTAGGCACTTGGATATCCTCCCTTCTTACTTAGCTTCTTTTGCTTTAACCGCGCTTTGGATAGTTACGTAGCTCTTCTTAGCTCCAGGTACGTTACCTTTTACTAGAATGACGTTACGTTCTACATCAACTTTAACGATCTCAAGGTTTTGTACAGTTACACGTTCGCCACCCATGCGACCAGGTAGAAGTTTACCTTTCATAACACGCATTGGATCGATAGGTCCCATTGAACCTGGACGACGGTGATAACGAGAACCGTGAGTCATTGGTCCGCGAGATTGGTTATGGCGCTTGATTGCACCTTGGAAACCTTTCCCTTTAGACGTACCAGTTACATCAACTACGTCACCTTCGTTAAAGATATCTACCTTGACTTCCTGACCAATTTCGTAACTACCTTCTGCGTTACGAATTTCTTTCACGAAGCGCTTAGGTGTTGTGCTAGCTTTCGTAGCATGGCCTTCTTCAGGCTTGTTGAAGCGAGACTTCTTCTTGTCAGCAAAACCAACTTGGATTGCTTCGTAGCCGTCTGTATCAACCAATTTCTTTTGAAGGACAACGTTTGGTTCTGCTTCAATAACAGTTACCGGGATAATATCTCCGTTGTCAGCAAAAACTTGTGTCATGCCTACTTTTCTTCCTAAGATTCCTTTGGTCATTCGTCACACCTCCTAATTGTTTTTAAATGATTTATTTAGCGTTATATTAAAGTTTAATTTCGATGTCAACGCCAGACGGTAGGTCCAAACGCATTAACGAGTCAACCGTTTGTGGTGTAGGCTCGATGATGTCGATAAGACGCTTATGCGTACGCATTTCAAACTGCTCACGAGAATCTTTGTACTTGTGTACAGCACGTAGAATTGTGTAAACAGATTTTTCCGTCGGCAACGGGATTGGTCCGGATACTTGAGCACCTGAACGTTTTGCTGTTTCTACAATTTTCTCAGCAGACTGATCTAGAATACGGTGATCATATGCTTTTAAACGAATACGAATCTTTTGCTTTGCCATTATTTCCCCTCCTTTATCGCCCATATTGTTATAGACAGTTCTCCGTGAAAATAAACCCAACACACTCGCCATGGCAAAGGGGCCGGGTGTGTCAGCAACCTTCCACATCATCGCTGTTTATGACCAACATTCTTATTATACTAAATCAAGCGCCTATATGCAAGGTTTAGCTCAATTAGAAAAGTATGTCGATCGCACACTCTTGATAGTATAACGGCCTACGCCGAAAAATGCAAGGTCTAAAAGCAATTTCAGACTATTCGATGAATCGGTTGTAATTTCAAATGGTCCTGATCGAACCCATTTGTCTAATCTAACATAGATTCAAAATAAAAAACACCCGGAAAAATCCGGGTGTTTTGTTTAATCAATGAGATTACTCAGTGATTGTTGCTACAACGCCTGCGCCTACAGTACGTCCACCTTCACGGATAGAGAACTTAGTTCCATCTTCGATTGCGATTGGAGCGATAAGTTCAACTGTCATTTCGATGTTGTCTCCAGGCATAACCATTTCTACGCCTTCAGGAAGAGCGATTGTACCAGTTACGTCAGTTGTACGGAAGTAGAACTGAGGACGGTAGTTAGCGAAGAATGGAGTGTGACGTCCACCCTCTTCTTTAGAAAGAACGTAAACTTCAGCTTGGAACTTAGTGTGAGCTTTTACAGTTCCTGGCTTAACAAGAACTTGTCCACGCTGAATGTCGTCGCGGGATACACCACGAAGAAGTGCACCAATGTTGTCACCAGCTTCAGCATAGTCAAGAAGCTTACGGAACATTTCAACACCAGTAACTGTTGTTTTCTTGTTCTCTTCAGCAAGACCAAGAATTTCAACTTCGTCACCGACTTTGATTTGTCCACGCTCAACACGGCCAGTTGCTACTGTACCACGACCAGTGATTGAGAATACGTCCTCAACTGGCATCATGAATGGCTTGTCAGTGTCACGTGTTGGAGTTGGGATATACTCATCAACAGCGTCCATAAGTTCATAAATCTTAGCTTCGTAGTCAGCGTCGCCTTCTAGAGCTTTAAGAGCAGAACCTTTGATTACTGGAACTTCATCGCCATCGAAGTCGTATTCAGAAAGAAGATCACGAACTTCCATTTCAACTAGTTCAAGTAGTTCTTCGTCGTCAACCATGTCGCATTTGTTCAAGAATACAACTAGAGTTGGTACACCAACTTGACGAGCAAGAAGGATGTGTTCACGAGTTTGTGGCATTGGACCGTCAGCAGCAGAAACTACTAGGATTCCTCCGTCCATTTGTGCAGCACCAGTGATCATGTTTTTAACATAGTCAGCGTGACCTGGGCAGTCAACGTGTGCATAGTGACGGTTTTCAGTTTCGTACTCAACGTGTGCAGTTGAGATTGTAATTCCACGTTCGCGCTCTTCAGGAGCACCATCAATTTGATCATAAGCCATAGCAGTACCGCTACCTGAACGCTTATGAAGCACTGAAGTGATCGCAGCTGTTAGAGTTGTTTTACCATGGTCAACGTGTCCAACTGTACCAACGTTAACGTGGGGCTTGGAGCGGTCGAATTTTTCTTTAGACATTAGTGTTTCCTCCTTTGATTACCAAGAAATTATCTATGCCAAGATAGGCGTATGAGTGAATCAATCTCGCCTATCTTAGATTACAACAAAAGTTGGTTTGCTACAATTATTCGCCTGTAGCTTTTTTAATGATTTCTTCAGAAATTGATTTAGGTACTTGCTCGTAGTGATCGAAAGTCATTGTATAAGTACCACGACCTTGTGTACGTGAGCGAAGCGTAGTTGCATAACCAAACATTTCTGAAAGTGGTACGAACGCGTTAATAACCTGAGCGTTTCCGCGAGCAGTCATACCTTCAACACGTCCACGACGGCTAGTTACATCGCCCATGATGTCTCCCAAGTATTCTTCTGGCACTACAACTTCAACTTTCATCATAGGCTCAAGAAGAGCAGGGTCACAAACAGTCTTAGCTTTTTTCAAAGCCATAGATGCCGCGATCTTAAATGCCATTTCGTTTGAGTCAACGTCATGGTAAGATCCATCAACAAGACGAGCTTTCACGTCGATTAGTGGGTAGCCTGCAAGCAGACCGTTGGCCATTGAATCGCGAAGTCCTGCTTCAACTGCAGGGATATATTCACGTGGAACAACACCACCGACAATTTTGTTTTCAAATTCAAATCCAGCGCCTTCTTCGTTAGGTTCAAATTCAACCCATACGTGTCCGAATTGTCCACGACCACCGGACTGACGTACGAATTTACCTTCAACCTTACCGGCTTTACGGATTGATTCGCGGTAAGCAACCTGAGGTGCACCAACAGTTGCTTCAACTTTAAACTCACGACGTAAACGGTCAACGATGATATCAAGGTGAAGTTCACCCATTCCAGAAATGATCGTTTGGCCAGTTTCTTCGTTTGTTTCAGTTTTGAAAGTTGGATCCTCTTCAGCAAGCTTAGCTAGAGCTACAGCCATTTTATCCTGGTCACTCTTAGTCTTAGGCTCGATTGCTACTGAGATAACTGGATCTGGGAAGTCCATAGACTCAAGGATAACAGTATCCTTTTCATCACATAGAGTGTCACCAGTAGAAGTATCTTTCAGACCAACTGCCGCTGCGATATCTCCTGCGTAAACAGTTGAGATTTCTTCACGAGAGTTAGCGTGCATCTGAAGAATACGGCCTACACGTTCGCGCTTATCTTTAGTCGAGTTCTTAACATAAGAACCGGAAGAAAGCGTTCCTGAGTAAACACGGAAGAATGTAAGCTTACCAACGTAAGGGTCAGTCATTACTTTAAATGCAAGTGCAGAGAAAGGACCATTATCGTCAGCTGTGCGAATTACTTCTTCTTCAGAATCTTTTAGATGACCTTTAATTGCTGGAACATCAAGTGGTGAAGGCAGGTAGTCAAGTACAGCATCAAGAACAAGCTGAACGCCTTTGTTCTTAAATGCAGAACCACAAAGTACAGGATAGAATTCAACGTTACAAGTTCCTTTACGGATTGCAGCTTTGATTTCTTCAACTGTCAATTCTTCACCTTCAAGATATTTCATCATAAGGTCTTCTTCAAGCTCAGCTACAGCCTCAATAAGCTTCGTGCGATACTCTTCAGCTTGTTCCTTGTATTCAGCAGGAATTTCGCGTGATTCTGTACGTGAACCAAGATCATCAAGATAATAGAAAGCTTCCATTGTGATGAGATCAATGATTCCTTCGAAGTCATCTTCAGCACCGATTGGTAGCTGAATAGGGTGTGCATTAGCTTGTAAACGCTCAGTTAGTGTACCTGTGGAGTATAGGAAGTCTGCTCCGAGTTTATCCATTTTGTTAATGAATACGATACGCGGTACGCCGTAGTTAGTAGCCTGACGCCAAACAGTTTCTGTTTGTGGTTCAACACCAGATTGTGCATCAAGTACTGCAACTGCTCCATCCAATACACGCAATGAACGTTCAACTTCTACTGTGAAGTCTACGTGACCAGGCGTGTCAATGATGTTAACACGGTGGTCTTTCCACTGGGCAGTGGTAGCAGCAGAAGTGATCGTGATTCCACGCTCCTGCTCCTGCTCCATCCAGTCCATCTGTGATCCACCCTCGTGAGTTTCACCGATTTTGTGGATACGCCCTGAGTAGAAAAGAATACGCTCAGTAGTTGTTGTTTTACCAGCATCGATGTGAGCCATGATACCGATATTACGTGTATCTCTTAAGGAGAATTCTCTTGCCATTAGTATTTCTCCTTCCTTTTATAAAGGGATTTGGGTTGTGTGCTGATTACCAACGGTAGTGAGCAAATGCTTTGTTAGCTTCAGCCATTTTGTGCTGTTCTTCACGCTTCTTAACAGAAGCACCTGTGTTGTTAGCAGCATCCATAATTTCGTTAGCAAGTCTTTCTACCATTGTCTTTTCACCGCGAAGACGGGAATAGTTCACAAGATAGCGAAGACCTAGAGTTGTACGACGATCTGGACGTACTTCAACTGGAACCTGGTAGTTTGCACCACCAACACGACGAGCGCGTACTTCAAGTACTGGCATAACGTTCTTCATCGCTTGGTCAAATACTTCCATAGCCTCTGTGTTTGTGCGTTCCTGAATAAGATCAAATGCTTTGTATAGCACCTGTTGAGCTTTACCTTTCTGACCGTCTACCATAAGGCGGTTGATCAGGCGAGTAACTAGCTTGGATTTGTAAATTGGATCTGGTAATACGTCACGACGTTCTACTGGACCTTTACGTGGCATGGGTTAACCCCCTTTCATGTTTTAGTTAATTAATAGCTATTATTTCTTAGCTGGTTTCGGTCTCTTAGTACCGTATTTAGAACGACCTTGTCTACGATCGTTAACCCCTGCAGTGTCAAGCGCACCACGAACAATGTGGTAACGTACACCCGGTAAATCTTTAACACGTCCTCCGCGGATTAGCACTACACTGTGCTCCTGAAGGTTGTGACCGATACCTGGGATATAAGCAGTTACTTCAATTCCGTTAGTAAGACGAACACGAGCGTATTTACGCAATGCGGAGTTCGGCTTCTTAGGAGTCATCGTACCTACACGAGTACACACACCACGTTTTTGTGGAGATGAAAGATCAGTATGAGACTTTTTGAAGCTATTATATCCTTTGTTCAATGCTGGAGAATCGGATTTCTTTGTTTTAGAAACACGTCCCTTGCGAACAAGTTGGTTAATAGTTGGCATTTTGTTTTCCTCCCTTCTTTTGTTAATAGCAAGCCCACACATCCAGGTGGTTCATGTATAGATAAAAGGAAAGTTTTTACCTGGCAGGTCAAGCCTAGCCTGGTAAAAACGGTTATGCTTTTATCGTAACTGTTGCTGCGCCTACTTCGATTCCACATGCCTTACCTAGCTTCTTCATAGAATCCACTCGGTAAACTGGTATGCTTTTCTCTTCGGCGAGTGCAACAACTTTAGAAGTTACCCTGCGATCAGCGTCGTCAGCGATGAAAACTTCCTTCGCTTCTCCAATCTGGAGGGCCTTTAGAGTTTGTTTCGTTCCGATAATTAATTCATCTGCCTGTGATACTTTTTCATAAGACAAGAACATATCCTCCAAAGTAACAGGATTATCGGAAGCACCTTGGATATAATATCACCCTGTACTTCCGATGTCAACACTTCCCCTGTTTATTCTTGACTAACTAACGCACTTTCTTCTTGTTCTAAAAGCTCTTCAGCCTCTTGTGCTTCACCTGCTACGTTGATTCTACGGTAACGTTGCATACCAGTACCTGCCGGAACAAGTTTACCGATAATAACATTTTCCTTAAGACCAAGTAGCTCATCACGCTTACCTTTGATAGCTGCATCGGTTAGGACACGAGTTGTTTCCTGGAAGGATGCTGCTGATAAGAATGATTCAGTTTCAAGAGATGCTTTAGTAATACCAAGAAGAACCGGACGTCCAGTTGCAGGTAAGCCGCCTTGTTTAAGAACTTTACGGTTAACACCTTTAAACTGGTGAATATCGATAAGGGATCCTGGCAACACTTCAGTATCGCCCGCATCAATGACGCGAATTTTACGCATCATCTGACGAACCATAACTTCAACGTGCTTATCGCCAATTTCAACACCCTGCATACGGTAAACCTTTTGCACTTCTGCAAGTAGGTATTCTTGAACGCCGTCAATACCACTAATAGTTAGAAGTTGTTTAGGGTCAATCGAACCTTCAGTTAGAGGTTGACCAGCCTTCACTTCATCTCCTACAACTATTTTCAAACGAGCGCCGTATGGTACAGGGTAGTTTCTTGTTTCAGTTTCACCTTGAACGACAATCTCTTTCTTCTCTTTCACCTCAGCCAAATCAATCACTTTACCATCAAGTTCAGAAACAACAGCCTGACCTTTAGGGTTACGTGCTTCAAATAGCTCCTGGATACGAGGAAGACCCTGAGTAATATCGTCTCCGGCAACACCACCTGTGTGGAATGTACGCATTGTCAACTGTGTACCTGGTTCACCGATTGATTGAGCAGCGATGATTCCAACTGCTTCACCAACTTCTACACGAGTACCTGTTGCAAGGTTACGTCCATAACACTTCTTACAAACGCCGTGACTAGTGCTACAAGTAAAGGCAGAGCGGATATAGACGTTCTCAATACCAGCTTCTACAATTTCAGTAGCGATGTCTTCTGTAATTAGGTTGTTTTTCTCAACAAGAACTTCGTTCGTCTCAGGATGTCTAACTTTCTTAAAGGCAACACGGCCAACAAGACGGTCAAACAATCCTTCGATTAATTCATTTCCATTCTTAATCGCACTAACTTCAAGGCCGCGATCCGTACCACAATCGTCTTCACGAACAATAACATCCTGTGCCACGTCAACAAGACGACGAGTAAGGTAACCTGAGTCAGCTGTTTTAAGGGCCGTATCGGCAAGACCTTTACGAGCACCGTGTGTTGAAATAAAGTACTCAAGTACTGTTAGACCTTCGCGGAAGCTGGATTTGATTGGAAGTTCAATGATCTGTCCAGATGGGTTTGCCATCAATCCACGCATTCCTGCGAGCTGAGTAAAGTTAGATGCGTTACCACGGGCACCTGAATCACTCATCATAAAGATTGGGTTGTCTTTTTCGAGTCGATTCATTAGTTTTTCCTGGATACGATCTTTCGCACTACTCCAAATCGCAATAACACGATCATAACGTTCGTCGTCGGTAATAAGACCACGACGGAATTGCTTAAGAACTTTTTCGACTTTCTCTTCAGCCTCATGAACAATTTCTTGTTTCTCAGCAAGTACCACTACGTCAGCTACACCAACGGTAATACCAGCTTTAGTTGAGAATTTGAAACCAAGATCTTTCATGCGGTCAAGCATACGAGACGTTTCAGTCACTTTGAATCGCTTAAACACCTCGGCGATGATTTTACCAAGAATACCTTTCTTAAATGGTGAAATCAATTCGCGCTGAGCAATTTCTTCTTTCACATTCACTCCGTGAGGAAGGAAGTAATTTTCCGGTGTGGCGATTTCAAGGTTATTTGTCGTCGGTTCATTAATATATGGGAATGACTCCGGAAGAATTTCGTTGAAAATCAACTTACCAACCGTTGTCACAAGCAATTGCTTGTTCTGCTCTTCAGTAAAGGCAGATTTATTCAATGATGCAGCAGGGATTGCTACGCGAGAATGAAGATGTGCAAATCCATTCTGGTATGCAATTAATGCTTCATTTGTATCTTTGTAAACAGAACCCTCACCAATTGCTCCTTCACGTTCCATAGTAAGGTAGTAGTTACCTAGAACCATATCCTGTGACGGTGTAACAACTGGTTTACCATCTTTCGGGTTTAGAATGTTCTGTGCTGCGAGCATTAAGATACGTGCTTCAGCTTGCGCTTCAGCAGACAACGGTACGTGGACGGCCATTTGGTCACCATCGAAGTCAGCATTGTAAGCTGTACACACGAGTGGGTGAAGACGAATTGCACGCCCTTCAACTAGAATTGGTTCAAACGCCTGGATACCAAGTCTGTGAAGCGTTGGTGCACGGTTTAGAAGAACTGGATGTTCTTTAATTACGTTTTCCAAAACGTCCCAAACTTCAGGGTGAACTTTTTCTACTTTACGCTTCGCACTCTTAATGTTGTGTGCAAGGCCTTTTGATACAAGCTCCTTCATTACGAAAGGTTTAAACAATTCAAGCGCCATTTCTTTTGGAAGTCCACATTGATACATCTTCAAGTGAGGACCTACAACGATAACGGAACGACCTGAATAGTCAACACGCTTACCTAGTAGATTCTGACGGAAACGACCTTGCTTCCCTTTCAGCATGTGAGAAAGAGATTTTAAAGGACGGTTACCAGGACCTGTTACCGGACGACCACGACGGCCGTTATCAATAAGGGCATCGACAGCTTCTTGAAGCATACGCTTCTCGTTCTGCACGATAATGCTAGGAGCACCAAGATCTAACAAACGTTTCAAACGATTATTGCGGTTAATTACACGACGATACAGATCGTTTAAATCCGATGTCGCAAATCGTCCGCCGTCAAGCTGTACCATAGGACGAAGCTCTGGAGGTATAACCGGAAGAACATCTAAGATCATCCATGACGGGTTATTTCCTGAACCACGAAATGCCTCAAGTACTTCAAGACGTTTAATCGCACGAGTTCTACGTTGACCTTGTGCAGTTTTGAGCTCTTCTTTAAGGATATCTACTTCTTTATCAAGGTCGATATCAAACAGTAGTCTGCGGATTGCTTCCGCACCCATTTCTGCAGAGAATGTTTTGCCATACTTTTCACGGTATGCACGGTATTCTTTTTCAGAAAGAAGTTGTTTCTTCTCAAGCGGTGTGTCTCCAGCTTCAGTGACAACATAAGAAGCAAAATAAATAACTTCTTCTAATGCACGTGGAGACATGTCGAGAACAAGTCCCATACGACTTGGAATGCCTTTAAAGTACCAGATGTGAGAGACAGGAGCAGCAAGCTCGATGTGCCCCATTCTCTCACGACGGACTTTTGCACGTGTTACTTCAACACCGCAGCGATCACAAACGACTCCTTTATAACGGATACGTTTGTATTTCCCACAATGACATTCCCAGTCTTTTGTGGGTCCAAAGATTCGCTCACAGAAAAGACCATCTTTCTCTGGCTTCAAGGTACGGTAGTTAATGGTTTCTGGCTTCTTAACTTCTCCTCTTGACCAAGAGCGGATTTTAGCCGGTGACGCCAGACCGATTTTCATATACTCAAATTTATTGACATCTATCAAGGGGCCTACCTCCCTTTAGAATTCAGGTTTAACCCTTACTCACTCGCCTGATTTGACCCAACATTCAAGTTTAATTTCTCACTGGATTGGTCTTCTTCATCGTCTAACTCTTTCATTTCAATTTCTTGCTCATCACTTGCTAGCATTTTGACATCCATACCAAGCGACTGCAATTCTTTGATTAGAACTTTAAACGATTCTGGAATACCAGGCTCAGGAACATTTTCGCCTTTTACGATTGCTTCGTAAGTCTTAACACGTCCAACAACATCATCCGACTTCACAGTCAAAATCTCTTGAAGGGTGTATGCAGCACCATATGCTTCGAGTGCCCATACTTCCATCTCACCGAAACGCTGTCCACCGAATTGTGCTTTACCACCAAGCGGTTGCTGCGTAACAAGTGAATATGGTCCAGTAGAACGTGCGTGAAGCTTGTCATCGACCATGTGAGCAAGTTTGATCATATACATGACACCGACAGAAATGCGGTTGTCAAATGGTTCGCCTGTGCGACCATCGTAAAGAACAGTTTTACCATCACGTGGCATTCCTGCTTCTTCTAGTGTTTCCCATACGTCTTCTTCACGAGCTCCATCAAATACCGGTGTTGCTACGTGAATTCCAAGTGCACGTGCGGCCATACCGATATGCAACTCTAGTACCTGTCCAATGTTCATACGAGAAGGAACACCTAGAGGGTTCAACATGATATCGATCGGAGTTCCATCAGGCAAGTATGGCATATCTTCTTCAGGAAGAATCCTAGAGATTACACCTTTGTTACCATGACGTCCCGCCATTTTATCTCCTTCATGAATCTTACGCTTCTGGACAATATAAACACGAACAAGTTGATTTACTCCTGGAGGAAGCTCATCGCCGTCTTCACGGTTAAAGATCTTCACATCAAGTACAATACCATCTCCGCCGTGTGGTACACGTAGAGAAGTATCACGAACTTCACGAGCTTTTTCTCCAAAGATTGCATGAAGTAGACGTTCTTCAGCAGTTAGCTCTGTTACACCTTTAGGAGTAACTTTACCAACGAGGATATCTCCATCTTTCACTTCAGCACCCATGCGAATAATTCCGCGTTCATCAAGGTTACGCAATGCGTCTTCCCCAACGTTCGGAATGTCACGAGTAATTTCTTCAGGTCCTAACTTCGTATCGCGAGCTTCTGATTCGTACTCTTCGATGTGAATTGAGGTATAAACGTCATCTTTTACAAGACGTTCGCTCATAATAATAGCATCCTCATAGTTGTAACCTTCCCATGTCATAAATCCGACTAGGACGTTACGCCCAAGGGCCATTTCACCTTTTTCCATTGAAGGTCCGTCGCCAAGGATTTCTCCTTTTACAACGCGATCGCCTTCAACAACAATAGGTTTTTGGTTATAACACGTTCCCTGGTTGGAACGAATGAATTTAAGCAATTTGTAACGATCAAGATCGCCTTTTACTTCCTGTCCATCAATGACGGAGATACGACGAACATGAATTTCTGCAGCAGATGCAAACTCGACAAGACCGTCATGCTTACAAATAACAGCAGCACCGGAATCTTTTCCGTTAACATGCTCCATACCTGTTCCGACAATTGGTGCTTCAGGAACCATCAAAGGTACAGCTTGACGCTGCATGTTCGCACCCATAAGCGCACGGTTGGAGTCATCGTTCTCAAGGAACGGAATACAAGCCGTTGCAGCCGAAACTACCTGTTTCGGTGATACGTCCATGTAATCAATTTTTTCACGAGCGATGATAATGTTTTCGCTACGGAAACGAGCAACAATATCTTCGTCTTGGAATGAACCATCATCGTGTAGCTTTGCATTTGCCTGTGCCACAACGTAGTTATCCTGTTCATCAGCAGTTAGGTAGTCAATAAACTCCGTCACTTTACCTGTTTCAGGATCTACTCTGCGGTATGGCGTTTCAATAAAGCCAAATTTATTAACTCTCGCATAAGATGACAATGAGTTAATAAGTCCGATGTTTGGTCCCTCCGGCGTTTCGATCGGACACATTCTGCCATAGTGGGAGTAATGTACGTCACGAACTTCAAAGCCAGCACGCTCACGTGTTAAACCACCAGGTCCTAGAGCAGATAAACGACGCTTGTGAGTTAACTCAGCTAGCGGGTTTGTCTGATCCATAAACTGGGACAACTGAGAGCTACCAAAGAATTCTTTAATAGAAGCGATAACAGGACGAATGTTGATTAGCGCCTGAGGCGTAATAACGTTCGTATCCTGAATAGACATACGTTCACGAACGACACGTTCCATACGAGATAAACCGATACGGAATTGGTTCTGAAGTAGTTCACCTACAGAACGAAGACGACGGTTACCAAGGTGATCAATGTCATCTGTGTTACCTACTTGATGTAGAAGGTTAAAGAAATAGTTAATAGAAGAAATGATGTCGCCAGGTGTAATATTCTTCACGCCTGTTTCGACTCCACCATTACCAATTACATTAATGACTCTTTCCCCTTCTGGATCATCAGGTGCGTATACCTTAATGGATTGCAGACCGATAGACTCATCTTCAATTACTCCACCGTGAGGCTCAACGTCTTTAAATCCAACATTAGTCTCTAGAGCAGGAAGGATTCTGTCAAGTAGACGACGATCAAGGATCGCGCCTTCTTCTGCAATCACTTCGCCTGTTTCAGGATCAACAAGCGTTTCCGCAAGACGTTGATTGAATAGACGGTTTTTAATATGAAGCTTCTTGTTAATCTTGTAACGTCCTACATTCGCAAGATCATAACGCTTTGGATCAAAAAAGCGAGAATCAAGTAAGCTTTTGGCGTTATCGACAGTCGGAGGCTCGCCAGGACGTAAGCGTTCGTAGATTTCTAGAAGCGCTTTTTCCGTGCCGTCCGTGTTGTCTTTTTCCAGGGTATTGCGAAGATACTCATCTTCACCTAGGAGATCTATGATTTCTTGATCAGACCCAAACCCTAACGCTCTGAGCAGCACCGTAATTGGTAGCTTTCTAGTACGATCAATTCGTACATAGACAATATCTTTGGCATCAGTTTCAAATTCCAGCCATGCTCCTCGGTTTGGAATGACAGTAGCTGTATATCCTTTTTTGCCGTTCTTATCGATCTTTTCACTATAGTAGACACTTGGAGAACGCACGAGCTGAGATACGATTACGCGTTCTGCCCCATTAATAATAAACGTACCTGTTTCAGTCATTAATGGGAAGTCACCCATGAACACTTCCTGTTCCTTTACTTCGCCTGTTTCTTTATTGATCAAGCGTACTTTTACACGTAAAGGCGCAGAATAGGTCACATCTCGCTCTTTGGTTTCTTCCACGGGATACTTAGGTTCACCGAGGCTGTAATCAATAAATTCCAGCACAAGATTACCAGTGAAATCTTCGATTGGAGAAATATCCTGAAACATTTCTCGTAAACCCTCATCAAGAAACCATTGATAAGAAGCCGTTTGAATCTCAATTAGATTTGGCAAATCCAACACTTCTTTGATTCGCGCGTAGCTTCTTCTTTGGCGGTGGCGTCCATACTGAACTAGTTGGCCTGTCAAATGATTCACCCCTCAAATCCAGCGTATTTATTTTCTTAGCCCAATGATATTCTGTTTTAAAAAGAATCTATCGTTGGACAAAAAAAGAAAAAGGGCATTGATAAAAATTCCCCTTAACTATAAGCGATTATATTAGTTTTTCCAGACGACGGTATTTTATACCTCTTTGCACACGAATGTGAAAAAGGCCTGGAAAATCCATCATTGGCATTATATTATATTAGCATAGGCCATCCATGAAGTCAAAGGATATTTTCATATTTTACTTGACTGCTTTAAGAATATAGTATCTTTTCTTTTTCACGACGGTTTCAACATGCTCAAACATTTCATCGAGTTTGGTTATTGCAGATGGGGCCCCTTGCTTCTTTTGGATTACTACCCAAAGCGTCCCACCTTTTTTTAAGACGTCATAGGCCTCTTGAAGAATTCCATGAACAACTTGTTTACCCGCACGTATAGGAGGGTTCGTAAGGACAGACGCGAACGTTTTATCTTTTACGGCATTCAACTGATCACTTGCCATAACGCTCAAATTATGAACGCGATTCTTAATGGCATTGCTCATCGCAAGCTCTGTTGCGCGTTCATTTATGTCTAGCATATAAAAATAACGATTTGAAAATTCAGAAGCGAGTGAAATGCCGATCGGGCCATAGCCACATCCAACATCAACAATATCCCCTTCAAGTTCAGGTTCTTCAAATGATTCGATTAGAAGTTTACTCCCAAAATCGATTTCCTTCTTTGAAAAAACACCAGAATCAGTCGTGAATTGAAATTTACTTCCCCGTAAATCCACATCAATTTTGTTCGGACTGCTTTTCACACCCGGATTCTTCGTATAATAATGTTCACCCATTGCTTTCCCTCTTTTCAACGTCATTTCTATAAGACTAACCCCTATAACCAAACCAAAAATAATAGCGTCAAATAACAAAAAGCTCGCTTTTAAAAGCGAGCTTTTGTTTCAAACGACTACTTAACTTCGATTACTGCGCCAACTTCTTCAAGCTTGCCTTTAAGCTCTTCAGCTTCTTCTTTAGCAACGCCTTCTTTAATCGGGCTTGGTGCGCCATCAACTAGTTCTTTAGCTTCTTTCAAGCCAAGACCAGTGATTTCGCGAACAACTTTGATGACCTTGATTTTGCTGCTTCCAGCACTTTCAAGAACTACGTCAAATTCAGATTGCTCTTCAGCAGCACCTTCTGCTGCGCCACCTGCTGCTGCTACTGGAGCTGCTGCAGTTACACCAAATTCTTCTTCGATTGCTTTAACTAGGTCGTTAAGCTCAAGAACTGTCATTTCTTTGATTGCTTCAATGATTTGCTCGTTACCCATGAGTAAATCCTCCTTAATTTTTGTTTTATTTATACCAATTGATAGGCCGTGTATTTACGCGCCTTGTTCTTCCTTTTGATCAGCCACAGCTTTTGTAGCAAGTGCCATATTGCGCATAGGTGCTTGAAGCACAGATAGCAACATAGAAAGTAGTCCATCGCGGTTTGGTAGGTCCGCAAGTTCTTTGATCTTTTCTACTGATACAACGCCGCCTTCGATTACGCCAGTCTTGATTTCAAGAGCTTCGTGATTCTTAGCGAAGTTGTTCAAAATTTTAGCAGGAGCAACAACATCTTCATTGCTGAACGCGATTGCCGTAGGTCCGACAAGGTGTTCATTCAAATCAGTAAGTTCAAGCTCTTCTGCCGCGCGACGAGTCATTGTGTTCTTGTAAACACGGAACTCAACGTTTGCATCACGCAATTGCTTACGAAGCTCAGTTACTTCAGAAACATCAAGTCCGCGATAATCAACAAAAATTGTTGATTGGCTATCACGTAGTTTGTCTGCAATTTCCGTAACTAGTTGCTTCTTCTGTTCAACTATACTGCTCATAGTTCCACCTCCTAAAGAAATGTATCTATACCGCCCTGGAATATGAGGTCATATAAAAAGCCTTCACATCCGAAGACATGAAGGCTTTACGATTACATACGTATCGAATCACTTCACACCTCGGCAGGATATTAAGTGCAAGAACACCCCTGCTGTCTACGGTACAGAAAGTATTAATTTATCAAACAACATTTACAAGTATATTTAATAGCTACGCAAATGTCAACAGCTAATTTAATTAGCGGTAAGTTGATGCGTTAACTTTAACACCAGGTCCCATTGTAGATGTAACCGAAATGTTTTTAAGGTACGTACCTTTAGCTGCTGCCGGCTTAACTTTCACAAGTGTTTCTACAAGTGTGTTTAAGTTTTCTACAAGCTTGTCAGCTTCGAAAGATACTTTACCGATCGGTGCATGAACGTTACCAGCACGATCAACGCGGTACTCTACTTTACCAGCTTTGATTTCGTTAACAGCTTTTTCAACATCGAACGTTACTGTTCCAGTTTTCGGGTTCGGCATTAAACCTTTTGGTCCAAGTACTCGACCTAGTTTACCAACTTCGCCCATCATGTCTGGAGTTGCAACGATTACGTCAAACTCAAACCAACCTTCGTTGATTTTAGCGATATAGTCTGCTTCTCCTACATAGTCAGCGCCAGCTGCTTCAGCTTCTTTAGCCTTTTCACCTTTAGCGAAAACAAGAACGCGTTGTGTTTTACCAGTTCCGTTTGGAAGTACAACCGCGCCACGAACCTGCTGGTCGTTTTTCTTAGGATCTACTCCAAGACGAACTGCTGCTTCAACTGTTCCATCAAAGTTTCCTACAGATGTCTTTTTCACAAGTTCAACTGCTTCTTGAGGCTCATAGAAAGTTGTACGTTCAACTAGCTTGGCAGCCTCCTGGTATCTCTTACCTCTTTTTGCCATTTTGTGTTCCTCCTTGAATGTGGTTTAGCGGATTAACCTCCCACTATTTATGACGCCAAAATGCCGACATCATAATAAAAGTTGCGAACCTGTATAACACAGGCAGGAATCCCTTTTAATCGCAACGGCTTGTGTAACATTAATCTTCGATCGTAATTCCCATGCTACGTGCAGTACCTTCAACCATACGCATTGCAGAATCAACATTCGCTGCGTTAAGGTCTGGCATTTTTGTTTCAGCGATTTCACGCACTTTATCACGCTTCACAGTCGCAACTTTGTTGCGGTTTGGTTCACCAGAACCTGACTCGATACCCGCTGCTTTCTTAAGAAGAACTGCAGCTGGTGGAGTTTTAGTGATAAATGTAAATGAACGGTCTTCAAAAACCGTAATTTCTACTGGAATGATCATACCAGCCTGGTCAGAAGTACGAGCATTAAACTCTTTACAGAATCCCATAATGTTAACTCCAGCTTGACCTAGTGCAGGTCCTACTGGCGGTGCAGGATTCGCCTTCCCAGCCGGGATTTGCAATTTAACTACCTTGATTACCTTTTTAGCCACGCGACACACCTCCTTAAGTCCGTGATGTGGTATTTGGGTGTTTTACACCCTCCCACCTTATATATCAATTGAATGTCTCGATTAGTATGAGACTCATGAAACATTAAAATTCTATCATTAATCGAAAAGTTAAGCAAGGACTTTTCAATTAGAACTTTTCAACTTGTCCGAAATTAAGTTCAACAGGCGTTTCTCTGCCGAACATATTTACGTGCACTTTGACTTTTCCTTTGTCCGTATCGATCCCTTCAACAGAACCTACGAAATCAGCAAATGGACCTTCTTTAACTTTAACTTTCTCTTTAAGTTCAAAGTCTACATCTACTTTTGGTTGCTCCATACCCATTTGCTTAAGAAGCGATTCCACTTCTTCCGGAAGCAACGCAGTCGGTTTAGACCCAGCACCACTAGACCCTACGAATCCAGTAACACCTGGTGTATTCCGAACAACATACCATGAATCATCTGTCATGACCATTTCTGTAATAACATAGCCAGGAAAGACTTTTTTCATAACTGTCTTTTTCTTGCCATTCTTCTCTTCTGTTTCTTCTTCTACCGGGACGAGAACACGAAAGATCTTATCCGTCATGCCCATTGTCTCAACCCTTTTCTCAAGGTTGGTTTTTACTTTGTTTTCATACCCCGAGTACGTATGAACAACATACCATCTTTTTTCCATATTTGCAGGACTGCGTCCTTCCCTCCCCAGCTCATTTACTCTCTCATTCTAACCTTCTGAATGAAAATTTATAACGAATCATCCTAAAATGAGGCGGATTATCGAGGAAATACCCTGGTCAATCAATGCGAAGAAAACAGCTATAAAAATAACCGTTATAACAGTTACAATCGTATAGCGTGTTAATTCCTTACGCGTTGGCCAGCTTACCCGCTTCATTTCACTTGCGACATTACGAAAGAACTTACCAGAACGTTGAACAATACTTGCCATTACTTGTTACCCCCAATTAATCTGGTGGAAAACTCCCCCGAGAATCTATTTTGATAAGGTTTGCCTCAAGAAGCAAACACCCTTCGAGGCATTACTTTGTTTCACGATGGACAGTATGAACATCGCAGTATTTGCAATACTTCTTAACTTCCATGCGGGCCGGGCTCGTCTGTGAGTTTTTCATAGTTGTATAGTTTCGGCTATTGCATTGAACACATGCTAGTACTGCCTTTTTTCGCATAATGACACCTTCCTAAGCCGCGCAGTAGTGAAGTTTGTAATTTATATAAGCTATCTCATTTCAAAAAAGAGCAAAATAAAAAAACGTTCAGCTACCCTGTGACGTTCTTACAAACCTAACAAAAAATTGACATTCTTACTTTTATCACTTTATCACAGCGTGTTTCAGCATGTCAATAAAGCGTCGGATAGGTACTCATAAGAAAAGAACAGGGAACTCGCCCCTGTTCTTTTCCCTACCCATCATAGGTTTGTCCATATTATAGGCTGACTTCACGTAGTTCGAGATAACGCTCTAACTTGCGCTTCACTCGTTGCAATGCGTTATCAATTGACTTGACGTGACGGTTTAGATCAACCGAAATTTCTTGGTACGAACGTCCATCGAGATAGAGCATTAGCACTTTTCTCTCTAAATCGCTCAAAATTTCTGACATTTTAAGTTCAATGTCATCAAATTCTTCCTGATTAATAATTAGTTCCTCAGGATCAGTTACTTTTGTGCCGCATATAACGTCAAGAAGCGTACGATCAGACTCTTCATCGTAAATTGGCTTATCAAGCGATACGTAAGAGTTAAGCGGAATATGCTTCTGTCTTGTTGCGGTTTTGATAGCTGTAATCATCTGCCGGGTGATGCATAATTCGGCAAACGCTTTAAAAGATGAGAACTTGTCTCCTCTAAAATCACGAATGGCTTTGTAGAGACCGATCATCCCTTCTTGGATGATATCTTCTCGGTCTGCTCCAATGAGAAAATACGACCTCGCCTTAGCGCGTACGAAATTTTTGTACTTCGTAATCAAATGTTCCAACGCTCTACTGTGACCTTCATGAACCATGATGACGAGCATTTCATCATCAAGTTGATCGAATGCTACGTGTTCCAGGTGTCTTTGGTCTACTGACAGTTGTTCTTGATTTACCGTGCTTTCTTTGAGGTCTACTGTACTCAATATGCGTTCCCCCCGACCAGTACGCTATATAGAAATATTATACAGTACGTGTCGAAAAATCGTCAACCGCCTATTTACCGCCTCTTCGCCATTTTTCAAATATTTCGCTAATTTCTTCTGATAAATGCAGGCCACCAGAACGATTGCGGCGATTTTCAGTATTTACACTTTTTTCAATTCCTTTTTCGATTCCTTGCATTTCGTTGTAAAGTTCACGCGCAGATTTCCTAAGTGCCCCTTGACCAAAGATAGCCCACTGCTCTGTAAAATCTGATGTTGCCACATGGATTTGCGTTCTTATACCCTTCAGTTCCCTCGCCATTTTCTCAATCCGCTCATCTGCTGTTTCATTTTCTCTCGTATAAATAACATCAATTCTGTACTGGCTATGACGTTTTTCAATACCATGAGAGAGGTGAGCGTCAAAAACGACGATCACCTGATACCCGGTATAAGCTTGATATTCGGCCATTTTTTCAATTAGAAGCTCACGTGCTTTACTGAAATCTCTCTCTTTAAGTGTTCGTAATTCTGGCCATGCACCAATAATGTTATAGCCATCAACTAACAGCACGTCCATTATTTACTCCCCCAAAGGATGACGTTGTCGGTAAACCTCATACATCATTAAACCTGCAGCAACCGAAGCGTTGAGAGAGGTTACTTTTCCGGCCATTGGAAGACTTACTAAGAAATCACATTTATCCTTAATAAGACGTCCCATTCCTTTACCTTCACTTCCGATGACAAGTCCTATCCCCATATCATAGTCTGCCTGGCGATAATCCTGGCCACCGGTTGCATCAGTGCCCACAAACCACAAGCCGCGGTCTTTCAACTCATCCATTGTTCTAGCAAGATTCGTTACTCGCGCAACCGGGATATACTCAATCGCTCCTGTAGAAGATTTGGCAACGGTAGAAGTTAAACCAACCGCTCTTCTTTTTGGAATAATAACTCCGTGAGCTCCTGCAGAATCCGCTGTTCTTAATATAGATCCTAGATTATGAGGATCTTCGATTTCATCAAGAATAAGGAAAAACGGTGGCTCCCCAGAATCTTCTGCTTTCTTAAATAAATCCTCAATATCAGCATATTCATAAGCCGCAATTGAAGCGACAATACCTTGATGGTTACTTTCCCCGGAAAGTTGTTCTAGCTTTCGTTTCGGTACGAACTGCACGAGTACATTTTGTTCCTTTGCTTTTTGTATCAAGTTTTGAAGAGGGCCTTTTTGAGACCCTTCATTTATCCAAATTTTATTGATTTCGTGTCCAGAGCGTAATGCTTCAAGAACCGAATTTCGCCCTACAATAAATTCTTTATCCATCTGATTTCACTTCTTTCTGCGGTTGTTCTACGAATTCATAAAGCTTTTGTAACAATTCATTTACTCTCTCTTCATTTCCCTTTAAATGATGGTACCCAAACAATGCTTCAAGAGCTGTTGAATATTTGTACGTACTTACGCTCGTATTCTTTGGGACAGTTCCCGATTTAGCATTTCTTCCTCGGCGCACAACACCAGCTTCTTCCTCTGTCAGCCATTCTTTGTTTAAAACATGGTGCAGGAATGCTGCTTGGGCTTTTGCAGAAACATACGTCGTTGCTGTTCGGTGCAGCTGATTAGGTCGAATGTGACCAAGTGAAAGCAGCCGCTTCCGAACGTTAATTTCAATAACCGAATCTCCCATATAAGCAAGTGCAAGTGAATTAAGTTGTTTTGCATCGATTTCCTTCATGCGCTACATCCTTTTCCAGCGAACGCCTTGAGGTGTATCCTCAAGAAGAATTCCCTGTTCTTTTAATTCATCACGAATTTCATCCGCTCTTCCAAAATCACGTTGTTTCCTTGCTTTATTACGTTCTTCTATCAGTTGATCCACATCTTCATCAAGTAGAGCTTTTTCTCTTTTGAAGGAAATGCCAAGAACGGAACCAAAATCTTCAAAGCGCTCCATAAATAGTTCAAGAATCTCCATGGATGAATTTGTCCCCTGGAGGTAGAGATTAGCTTCTTTAGAAAGTTCAAACAAAATGGAGATCGCATTCGCCGTATTAAAATCGTCGTCCATTTCTGTAACGAAGCGTTCACGATACCCCTCAATTTTCTCTTGCCATTTCTCGACATCTCCATCAAGATCGGCACTGTGTTGAAGGCGGTGCTCCAGGTTTTCTACCGTATCCTTAATGCGATCAAGTCCTGTTTTAGCACTTGCCAGGAGCTCATGGTCAAAGTTAATGGGATTACGGTAATGAACAGACAACATAAAGAATCGAATCGCTTCTGGGTCATGCTGTTTAATCAAGTCATGAACAAGGACAAAATTACCTAGTGATTTAGACATTTTCTCGTTGTTAATATTGATATACCCGTTGTGAAGCCAATAATTCGCAAAAGTATGCCCAGTTAACGCTTCCGTTTGCGCTACTTCATTTTCATGGTGAGGGAATGCCAGATCTTTTCCTCCCGCATGGATATCAATTGTATCCCCTAAATATTTCTTCGCCATCGCCGAGCATTCAATATGCCAGCCTGGTCGCCCCTCTCCCCATGGACTTGCCCATGAAATTTCACCTTCTTTTGCAGATTTCCAAAGTGTAAAATCAAGAGGGTCTTCTTTTTTTTCACCCACCACAATTCGAGAACCAAGCTTAAGCTCATCGATGGACTGGTGCGAAAGTTTTCCATAACCTTCGAATTCACGTGTTCTAAAGTACACATCTCCTTCAGACTCATATGCGTAGTTCTTTTCAATAAGAGCTGTAATAAAATCAATGATTTCCTGCATGTTCTCTGTTACTCTTGGATGTTCGTCTGCTTTCTTAACGCCAAGCGCACCAGTATCTTCATGATAAGCACCGATAAATCGTTCAGCCACAGCCGGTACATCTTCGCCCAATTCATTGGCCGCTCGAATCAATTTATCGTCTACATCCGTAAAGTTGGAAACATATTGCACATCATATTCTCTGTATTGAAGATAACGACGAACAACATCAAAAACAATAGCTGGGCGCGCGTTACCAATATGAATATAGTTGTATACGGTCGGACCGCACACGTACATCCTTACTTTACCTTCTTCAATTGGTTGAAACGTTTCTTTTTTCTGTGTCAATGTGTTATATAGCTTAATCGCCATAACTTTCACTCCTCTTCCTTAACGTACGTACTTCCTCTGTTAACTCGCGCAATTCTTGTTCCATTTGCTTGAATTTATCAGCCACTGGATCCGGCATTTTATGATGATCAAGGTTATGTGGAACTTTTACTCCATTTTGGATAACGACTCTTCCAGGTATACCTACCACAGTTGAATTAACCGGTACATCCTGCAAAACAACGGACCCGGCACCTACCTTGGAATTCTCTCCAATCGTGATGGAGCCTAGCACCTTCGCTCCCGTCGCAACAAGCGTATTATCCTCAAGAGTTGGATGACGCTTCCCTTTTTCTTTACCAGTCCCCCCAAGTGTTACACCTTGGAATAACGTCACATTATTTCCGATCTCACATGTTTCACCTATAACAACGCCCATACCATGATCAATAAAACAACGTTCTCCAATTGTTGCTCCTGGATGAATTTCGATACCTGTGAAAAATCGACTGATTTGCGATACTGCTCTAGCAAGAAAGAAAAACTTCTTTTTCCAAAACCAGTGTGCCACTCGATGTGACCATATTGCGTGAAGGCCAGCATAAGTTAAAATAACTTCAAAATAACTTCGTGCTGCTGGATCTTGATCAAAGACCACATCGATATCCTGCTTCAACGTCTTCCACATTTCTTCACCCCTCTCCGTATACTCCCTTAAGGTCAACTAGAATGTAGGTTCACCATCTTAGCGTTCCAAAGAACTATAATTATTAAAAAAAGCGCCCCTGTGTGATGACTCCATCACACAGAGACGCTATTCGCGTGGTTCCACTCTGCTTCGAACATTTTTACAAATGTCCCTATCCCCGATAACGGCGGCACCGCTCCTACCTAATCACCTTAAAGGCTTTCTGCAGAAGACTCAGAGGGGCATTTCAATGAGTGAATACTTAAGCTGCTTTCAGCCGAGGACAGCTCTCTCTATAAAGAATTACACTCATTTACTTTTCCTCTTCAACGTTTGTTGTCAATTCGTTTATTATTATGCTTTATTCATCGCAAGAACTTGATTCAAACGAGCATTAACTGCTTCTCTTCCAAGTAAAGCAATTGCCTGTGGAAGTTCAGGACCATGTGTTTCACCTGTCGTAGCCACACGTATTGGCATAAAGAGTTTTTTACCTTTATGACCAGTTGCCTTTTGAGTAGCCTTGATAGCTGATTTAATCGCAGCTGGCTCAAATTCTTCAACTTCTTTAAGTTGGTCTAAGAAGCCTTGCATCACTTCTGGAATTTGCTCTTCGTTTAGTACTGTCATTGCCTCTTCATTATACTGAATTTCTTGCTTAAAGAACAACTCAGTAAGCTCAACAATTTCTCTACCATAGTGAAGTTGTTCTTGATAAAGGGCGATTAGTTCTTGAGCCCATTCCTTTTGTTCCGCTGTCATTTCAAGAGGGAATCTTCCTGCTTCAACAAGATGTGGAAGAGTAAGTTCAACCACTCGATCAAGACTCGCCTGTTTAATATATTGATTATTCATCCAGTAGAGTTTTTGTGAATCAAAAACTGCCGGCGAAGTGGACAAGCGTTCTGGATCAAAGATTTCGATCAATTGCTCTTTCGTAAACAGCTCTTCTTCTCCCTTAGGCGACCAACCAAGTAGTGTCACAAAATTAAATAACGCTTCTGGAAGAAAACCTAAGTCATGGTACTGTTCAATATACTGCACAATTGATTTATCCCGCTTACTAAGCTTCTTCTTCTGATCATTAACGATCAGTGTCATATGACCAAATTTAGGTGGTTCAAAACCAAATGCTTCGTAGATCATTAACTGCTTAGGTGTGTTTGAGATATGATCATCCCCACGAAGAACGTGAGAAATCTTCATATGGTGATCATCGAGAGCAACTGCATAGTTGTAAGTCGGAATACCGTTCTTCTTAACGATAACAAAGTCGCCAATTCCATTCGATTCAAAGGACACGCGGTCTTTTACAACATCGTCAAACGAATATTCTTTATCACGTGGAACTGCAAAACGAATGCTCGGTTCTCTACCTTCCGCTTCTAACTTTTCACGCTGATCTTCTGTAAGATGTCGACATTTTCCAGAATATCGAGGCATTTCTCCTCGCGCACGCTGTGCTTCTCGCTCTGCCTCAAGCTCATCTTCTGTACAATAACATTTATATGCAAGTTCTTTATTCAAAAGCTCTTTTGTATGTTCAGTATAAATATCTAGACGTTCCATTTGAGTATATGGACCGTATTCTCCCTCTTTATCGATACTTTCATCCCAATCCATTCCTAGCCACTTTAAGTAATCAAGCTGATTCTCAACGCCGCCTTCAACATTACGAGACTGGTCCGTATCTTCAATACGAATGATAAATTTACCGCCTTGATTTCTAGCAAACAAATAATTAAACAACGCCGTTCTTGCATTCCCAATATGTAAATAACCTGTTGGGCTCGGCGCATAACGTACGCGTACTTCGTTTCCCATTATATCCACCACCATTAATTATTATCTTTAACTGTCTTATTATTTTACCATTACCGTCAAATTATCGGTCAAGCTTTATGAAGCAATACGACAACTTCAGCCGCAATTCCTTCCCCTCTACCAGTAAATCCAAGCTTCTCTGAAGTAGTAGCTTTCACATTGACCTGGCTAATGTCACCCTCAAGTAAATGAGCAATCACTTCACGCATAGCTGAAATATGAGGAGCCATTTTGGGAAGCTGCGCAATAATCGTGCAATCCACATTACCGAGCGTGAAGCCTTTTTCCTTCACAATTCCAAATACATGTCTAAGAAGTTCCTTTGAATCAGCATCTTTAAAAGCTTCATCTGTATCGGGAAAATGTTTTCCTATATCACCTTCTCCAATAGCCCCAAGACAAGCATCCGCAACGGAATGCAGGAGTACGTCAGCATCGGAATGACCAAGCAAACCTTTCTCAAATGGAATGGTAATCCCTCCAATAATACACGGACGGTCTTCCACTAACTTATGTACATCAAAGCCATGACCAACTCGCATTAAACTCCACTCTCCCTCTTCTCTCGCAAGATCGCTCTCGCAAAAATTAAATCTTCAGGTGTTGTTAATTTCACATTCCAATAATCCCCCGGAATCACTTGGACTGAGCGTCCATTCATCTCTACTAAACTGGCGTCGTCAGTTCCAATCACACCGTTCTCCTCAGCCCATTTATGAACTCCTTTGATGACTGAAAGACGAAAAGCCTGTGGAGTTTGCACAGCCCACAAGCTTGAGCGATCAATGGTTTTTTGCACCTTCAGTTCATCCACTTGCTTCACTGTGTCCTTAACTGGAACAGCTACAATCGCACCATCGTAATCTTTAGCTGCTGTCGCCGCTTGATTTGCAACTTCATGTGTAAAAAAAGGACGGGCGCCATCGTGAATTAAAACAATTTTATCCCCTTGTAATGCTTTAAGTCCTTCATAAACACTTTGCTGACGTTCATAGCCACCTGTTACGACATGACTTACCTTTGTTAATCCATATTCCTGAATCAGCGAGTGAAAATCTTTATGCTCACGTTCATTTACAGCGAGCACGATCTCCTCGCAATGTGGGTCACTCTGAAAAACCGATATCGTATGAACGATAATCGGTTTTCCTTCAAGCATAATAAATTGTTTGTTTTTCCCTGCGTTCATCCTTTTTCCCTGTCCGGCAGCAGGAATGACTACTGAATATTTCAAAGCTAGAACCCCCGTCGCCTATCACTTAAAGTGCTTTTTCGAGTAGTTTGGGTTTGGCAAAAATCATGCGTCCAGCTGATGTCTGCAATACGCTTGTTACAAGAACATCAATCGTTTTGCCAATATAATTCCTACCTTCTTCCACTACAATCATTGTACCATCGTCTAGATAGGCTACGCCCTGATTATATTCTTTTCCATCTTTGATGACTTGAACATTAAGCTCTTCACCAGGGAGAACGACTGGTTTAACCGCATTAGCTAAATCGTTGATGTTCAACACTTGAACCTTTTGAAGTTCGCATACTTTATTTAAGTTAAAGTCGTTTGTAACAACCATGCCATTAACAAGCTTGGCAAGCTTAACCAGTTTGCTATCAACTTCTTGAATTTCTTCAAAATCACCTTCGTATATTTCCACATTCACCGCAAGCTCTTTTTGTATCTTGTTTAGTATATCAAGACCTCGACGACCACGGTTTCGTTTCAAAACGTCTGATGAATCAGCAATATGCTGCAATTCCTCCAGTACAAATTGTGGTATAACGAGTGTTCCTTCAAGAAAACCAGTTTGACAGATATCAGCAATTCTTCCGTCAATAATTACGCTTGTATCAAGGATTTTCAATTTGGATGAACCAGAATCAATTTCATCCTCATCGTTATCCTTTTTCTTATCTTTTCCTTTGGTGTTCGAGAAAAGATTAATCAGCTCATCACGCTTTTTAAATCCAACCTGGAATCCAAAATACCCAAGCAAAATGGTAATGAAAATCGGCAGAATGTTACTCACAACTGGAAAATTAATCTCAGCCAGAGGTACGGTTAGTAAAAATGCAATTATAAGTCCAATAATCAGTCCAATTGCCCCAAATAGTACGTCTCCAACCGGTGCACTAACAACCTTTTCTTCAACCAGACGAATGAAATCGACAATATAATCTGTCACCCAAAAAGTTGCTAGAAAGAACAACACCGCTCCTATGACAGCACCTGCATAAGAATTAGTAAATACTGCTGGAAGGTCCCCTATATTGAGTAATTGTATTAAATCTGGTAAGTATACTAATCCCAGTGCTCCGCCTAAAATGATAAAAAATAACTGTACAATCCACTTTATCATTGACGTTTTCACCTCCTTTTAACATTATAAACAAATTCTCAGAATTGAAACATAAATCCTTGAAGTTTGTGAATTTTATAGTATGATTATAGGTTAGCTTGCATGACTATAAATTAATTATAGATTAGCACACCCCCTATGGAATGTCTATTTCACAGCCCTATATGTGGCGATCTACAAAGAGTTGCTCCTGAATTCGTTTCAATCCATCTTTAATTTTCTTAGCTCGAATGGCCCCAATTCCATCTACATGATCGAGTTCTTCAATAGAGGCTTTAGAAATAGCGTTAAGGTTTTCAAAACTATCTACCAAGTTCTCAATTATATTTGATGGAAGTCTCGGAATTTTATGCAAGATCCGATACCCTCTCGGTGCTACATTCTCATTTTGATCATGATAACCCAGAATTCTCATAATGGCATTGTCTTCTAGTAAGTCATCACTTGAAAGCTTCTTTAAGCGTTTCATAACATCAGCTGGAGATTCATCCACATCTTTTACGTAATCTCCAATCAGCCACTTTGCTTCCGATTCAAGATTCGAAACAAGTTCTTCCATCTGCATACTAATCAGTCGACCTTCCGTACCAAGCTCATTAATGTAGTTAAGAATCTCTTTTTTGATGCGCAAAACCATCTCGATACGATGGATAACTTGAGCAACTTCCTGAAGGGTTACGAGTTCTTCAAACTCAAGAGCTCCGAGATCGGTAATCCCTTGATCAAGAACTGATTTGTATTTTTCAAGTGTTTGCATCGCCTGATTCGCTTTTGTCAGTATAACGCCGATTTCTTTTAATGAATATCGAATACTTCCTTGATAAAGTGTAATAACGTTACGACGCTGTGAGATCGAGATCACTAGATTACCTGTTTGCTTGGCGACGCGTTCCGCTGTTCGATGGCGGATACCCGTCTCAGTAGACGGGATCGAAGTCTCGGGTATTAACTGTGTATTAGCATAAAGGATTTTAGAAGCTTCTTTGTTTAAAATAATGGCTCCATCCATTTTCGCAAGCTCATACAAGTAAGCAGGGGTAAACCGACACTCTATTGAAAATCCACCATCAACAATGTCCTGCAATTTTCCATCATACCCCACAACGATTAATCCGCCAGTATTAGCTCGGAGTATATTATCGATTCCATGCCTTAACTGCGTACCGGGTGCAACGATTTTTAGAATTTCATTTATGATTTCCTGCTGCTTATCGATCTCCATCTTCTACCCTCCTAGCGCTTCATTTAATGCTTCATCTACGGTTTGAACTCCAATAACCTGAATACCTTCAGGGAAAGTCCAACCACCTATATTTTTCTTCGGAATAATAGCCCGCTCAAAACCAAGTTTGGCAGCTTCAATCACTCGTTGTTCGATGCGTGATACCCTTCTGATTTCTCCTGTTAGTCCAATTTCTCCTACCACAATATCTGATGGACGAGTTGGTTGATCTCTAAAACTGGACGCGATTGAAACTGCAATAGCAAGGTCAATTGCCGGCTCATCAATTCGCACACCACCCGCAACATTTAAATAGGCATCCTGATTTTGCAAGAGAAGTCCTACTCTTTTCTCAAGTACTGCCATTAATAGAGAAACGCGGTTATGATCAATTCCTGTCGCGGTTCTTCGTGGATTCCCAAAGCTTGTTGGTGATATTAATGCCTGGATCTCAACAAGAACAGTTCTCGTTCCCTCCATAGATGCAACAACCGTTGAACCAGCTGATCCAGATGATCGTTCTTCTAGAAAGATTTCTGAAGGGTTCAGCACTTCTTCAAGCCCCTCTTCCTTCATCTCAAAAACACCAATTTCATTTGTTGAGCCAAAACGGTTCTTTACTCCGCGTAGAATTCGAAACGTATGGTGACGTTCCCCTTCAAAATAAAGCACAGCGTCAACCATATGTTCTAAAAGTCTCGGACCAGCAATTGACCCCTCTTTTGTCACATGGCCAACAATGAAAATAGCTATTCCTCTTGTTTTAGCTATACGCATAAGTTGAGAAGTACATTCCCGCACTTGTGAAACACTTCCGGGTGCAGACGTAACTTCTGACCTGAAAATGGTTTGGATCGAATCGATGATCACAAGCTGGGGGTTTATTTCTTCAATTGCTTTACTAATATACTCAAGATCAGTCTCTGCTAATACATATAATTTTTCTGCATCTACTCCTAGACGATCTGCACGAAGCTTCGTCTGCTTGACCGACTCTTCACCAGATATATATAGAACCGGATGATCTTGGTCAGCAAGCTTTGATGACGTTTGGAGTAAAAGAGTTGATTTACCAATACCTGGGTCCCCTCCAACAAGTACGAGGGAGCCTGGTACTACTCCACCGCCTAACACACGATCAAGTTCTGTAATATGAGTTAAAATTCTAGGCTCCATTTCTTTTTGAATACGTCGGATGGACGTTGGTTTACTTGCAGTTTCATTACTTGAAGTAACAAAACGTCTTCGGTCATTGTCACCTGGCACAACCTCTTCCACCATAGTATTCCATTGATGGCACCCCGGACATTTCCCCATCCATTTTGCCGACTCATAGCCACAATCCTGACACATAAATTTCGTTTTTTTCTTTGCCATTTAACACCCTCACCTTCACGATCAACCGAACAAATTACTATCTTTATTTTATCATAACTTATAAGTTCCTATGAACTCATAATGATTGGCAGATTTAAAAAGTTCTCTAGGCCAAGTAAACCGTCCTGATTATTGAAATAAACTGCTTTTCAACTCTTTTACTCTAGCATCCCGAAATAAGACATAAGCATTGTCTCAATACCTTTCCCTTAAGTATCTCAAACCACTCCTCAAATATAAAAAAACCGGAAGACATTTGCCTTCCGGTTGTTATTCTTAAGATGAAGTTGCTTCAGAAAGGGTTTCGACAACAAAATCATTTTCTTTATAATCGATTTTCACTCGTTGACCTTTTTCGATGTTACCTCTAAGCAATTCTTCAGAAAGACGATCTTCAATATGGCGCTGTAGAGCTCTTCTTAGCGGCCGAGCACCATATTCTGGGTCATAACCTTCCTCGGAGATCTTATCTAGAGCCGTATCCGTTAATTCAAAATCAATACCATGATCTGATAGACGAGCTTTAAGCTGGTTGGCCATCAGAACAATGATTTCCTTCAAGTGTTTCTTTTCAAGAGAATGGAACACAATCGTCTCATCAATTCGGTTTAGGAACTCTGGACGGAAAGTCTTCTTAAGATCATCCATCACTTTACCTTTCATATCGCTATATTCCTGACCTTCAGAGCCAGTTGAAAAGCCAACGTATTTATTACGTTTAAGCGTGCTAGCTCCAACGTTTGAAGTCATAATAACGACTGTATTACGGAAGTCGACTACGCGGCCTTTAGAATCAGTCAACCGTCCATCTTCTAGTACTTGAAGAAGAATATTAAACACATCTGGATGTGCCTTCTCAATTTCATCTAGCAAGATAACAGAATAAGGTTTGCGTCTTACCTTCTCAGTTAACTGCCCACCTTCTTCATATCCAACGTAACCTGGAGGTGAACCAACAAGACGTGACGTTGAGTGTTTCTCCATGTACTCAGACATATCAATTCGAATAACAGAATCTTCTTCACCGAATAGTGTTTCAGCAACAGCACGAGCTAGTTCAGTTTTACCTACCCCTGTTGGCCCAAGGAAAATAAATGAACCAATTGGGCGTTTAGGATCCTTCAATCCCGCACGAGCACGTCGTACTGCTTTTGAAATAGATTTTACGGCTTCTTCTTGACCGATCAGGCGATTATGAAGAATCTCTTCCATTTTCAATAGACGTTCTGTTTCCTGTTCTTCTAGCTTGGAAACCGGGATACCGGTCCAATTGGCAACGACAATCGCAATATCCTCCGGTGTAACCTCTTGATTCTCTTTTCCTTGCTTTTCTTTCCATTCTTTCTTCGTCTGCTCTAGCTGCTCGCGTAAGCGTTGTTCAGAATCACGAAGAGAAGCGGCTTTCTCAAACTCCTGGCTTTGAACGGAGGCATCCTTTTCTTTTCGAACCTCTTCAAGCTTCTTATCAAGTTCCTTTAAATTTGGTGGTGCAGTATAAGAACGAAGGCGAACTTTCGAAGCGGCTTCGTCAATTAAATCAATTGCTTTATCCGGTAAGAAACGGTCCGAAATGTAACGATCTGAAAGTTTAACCGCGGCTTCGATCGCATCGTCAGTAATTGTAACGCGGTGATGTGCTTCATAACGATCTCTAAGTCCCTTTAAAATAAGAGCGGACTCATCACTTGTCGGTTCGTTAACTTGAATTGGTTGGAAGCGGCGTTCAAGGGCAGCATCCTTCTCAATGTACTTTCGATACTCATCAAGAGTAGTAGCACCAATACACTGAAGTTCTCCTCTTGCTAGTGCAGGTTTAAGAATATTTGAAGCATCAATTGCTCCTTCTGCACCACCAGCGCCAATTAGTGTATGAAGTTCATCAATAAACAGAATAATGTTACCTGCCTGACGAATTTCATCCATTACTTTCTTCAAACGGTCTTCAAATTCACCGCGGTATTTCGTACCTGCAACGACAGTACCCATATCTAGCGTCATAACGCGCTTGTCACGAAGCGTTTCAGGTACTTCATTGTTAATAATTTGCTGAGCAAGGCCTTCTGCAATTGCAGTTTTACCAACTCCTGGCTCTCCGATTAGGACAGGGTTATTCTTTGTACGTCGGCTAAGCACTTCAATCACTCGCTCAATTTCTTTGCTTCGACCAATAACAGGATCGAGTCCGTTGTCTCGAGCGATCACAGTAAGATCTCTTGCAAGACTATCTAGTGTAGGAGTATTTGCGCTCGCTCCTCCAGCTTGATGACTAGAAGAAGAGCTTTCATTACTACCTAACAATTGTAGAACCTGCTGACGAGCTTTATTCAAGCTTACCCCTAAGTTATTAAGTACGCGCGCAGCAACACCTTCACCCTCACGAATTAAGCCAAGTAGAATATGTTCAGTACCTACATAGGAATGGCTCAACTTACGTGCTTCATCCATCGATAATTCAATCACTTTTTTAGCTCGTGGTGTATAGTGAATAGATTGAACAGAGTCCTGTCCGCGTCCAATTAACTTCTCTACTTCTTTTTGAATCTTGTCTGGGCCAAGTCCAAGTGCTGTTAACGCTTTGGCTGCAATACCTTCACCTTCACGGACTAACCCAAGTAAGATATGTTCAGTACCAACATTGTTATGGCCAAGTCGGATCGCCTCTTCTTGTGCTAAAGCAAGTACTTTCTGGGCACGTTCTGTAAATCGTCCAAACATCATTGTTCATCACCCTCCAAATTCTTCGTTAGTTGATCTTCAAGTTCAAGTCTTTCTCTAATTAAAGTAGCACGTTTGATATCTCGTTCCGTAGGGGTAAGACTTGCCCCAGCATACTGCTGTAAGAAACCTGGTTGCGTTAGGATAAGCAATTCATTCAATATCGATTTAGATAAGCCTTTTACAAGACCTAAATCAATACCAAGTCTTACATCAGACAAACACTTAGCTGCTTCTTTTGATTGAATAATTCTGCTGTTCTGCAGAACACCAAGGGCACGATAAATACGATCCTCTAACTCAATTCTGGAGTTATCTAGAAGTGCCCTTCTAGCAGCACGCTCTTTTTCGATAACTTGTATAACCACACCTTGTAAATCTTCGATGATGTCATCTTCTGTCTTTCCAAGAGTGATCTGATTTGATATCTGAAAAATATTACCTAGCGCTTCGCTACCTTCCCCATAGCTACCTCTTACGACAAGACCGAGCTGGTTGATAGCCGGAATAATATGATTTAATTGCTGTGTTAATACAAGCGCAGGGAGGTGTAACATAACAGAAGCTCGCATGCCGGTTCCCACATTAGTAGGACAACTTGTTAAATATCCTTTTCTTTCATCAAATGCGTAGTCAACTTTTCCTTCAATCCAGTTATCTAATGAATTTGCAATGCTTAACGCCTTCTTCAGTTCGAACCCTGCAACTAGACATTGAATACGAAAATGATCTTCTTCATTAATCATTATACTAACCGTTTCATTCTCGCTCAGAAGCACGCCGCCGTTATTTGAGTGTTCGATAAGGTTAGGACTAATCAAGTGCTTCTCCACAAGAACTCTCTTCTCGATAGGTTTTAACTCATCCATTTCAATTAATTCAAGTTCACCAATCTGGTCGTCTGGAATATCTGTAAACTGTTGTCGAACTTCTTTTATAACTTGTAAATTATCCTCACTGTTTGAAACGATCGGAAAAACATAATTCTTTAAGTTACGTGCAAATCGGACCCGACTACTCATGACAATATCAGAATCTGGACCCTCATCTTTCATCCATGGGCTTACGGCTTCACTGATAAAATGCTGAAGTGACATTATGCTCCCCCTTCCCATTTGCTCTTTTCTTCAAGGGAACGAATCAAATCTCTAGTTTCTGCAGCTTTTTCAAATTCTTCATGCTGGATATACTCTTTCATTTTGCTTCTTAAGTTCTGGACTTTGCGTTCAATTTCTATCGCTGCTCCAGCCCTCTTCGGAACTTTTCCAGCGTGAACAGTATTGCCCCCATGAACTTTTTTAAGTATAGGATCCAAGTTATCCGAAAAGGTTTTGTAGCAATCAGAACACCCAAATCTTCCAATCTGAGTGAATTGTTGATAGGTCAACCCACACTTTGGACAGTGTATTGGCTCTTTTTTATAAAAAGACTGAGCTGGATTCTCCTCAATAGGGGTATCGAAATTTAGTAATCCCGATAATAAGTTATGGATAGAAAAATGGTTAGTGCCTGGCTCAACCTCACCTTTTTCTTTAGCACACTTCTCACAAATGTGAAACTCTGTTTTTTCACCATTAATAATCTTAGTGAAATGAAGCGTAGCAGGGCGCTCACCACATTCCTGACAAGTCATAGGGCAACCCTCCTTCTCTACCCTAAAAAGTATAAAATTTATTTATATTTTAAAGCAGTTAGCATTGCACGCAACATATTCGCACGCAGATGATCTCTAACTGGTAATTCTATAGTAATCACAGTACGATCTAGTACGCTTAACATTAACTTCGCTTCTCGCTCCGAAATTACCTCTTCTTCATGTAAACGAAGAATAATATTTTCTGAAACTACTTGTGGCACTTGATTTTTGACGATCTGTATCATTTCGTCTATTAAATCCGCGTGGGTTTCGGGTTTAACTTTAACGATCCGTATATACCCCCCTCCACCTCTCTTACTTTCCACAATATAGCCCTTTTCAATCGTAAAGCGGGTATTTATTACATAATTAATTTGTGAGGGAACACATTGAAATTTATCTGCTATTTCACTTCGCTTTATTTCAACAGCATCCCTTCCATCAACCATTAAAATTTTCTTTAAATATGCTTCAATAATATCGGAAACATTCCTCACGTAGTTCCCTCCTCTCCGTCTCCATACTGACTTTGACTATATTTGACGTTAAATATATTATAACGTTTTTATCAAGGATTGCAAAGCAACAAGCCTATCGTAGTTCTTCTGTATAAAGCATTACCATTTAAGATAAATCCAAGACTCTTTTTTCTCTAGTTTTCACCTTTTAATAGAGCAACTAAAATTTTCTTCAGAAAACTATTAAACAAAAAATACGATCAGACTCGAATAATTCATTTGCTACATAAGGGTAGCAAGATTTTTCATTAAAAGTTTCTTAGCCCTGCTATATGAATTGCTTTTATTTCTCTATTATATTGAGTGCTTAGATAGAGAATATATCCGATCAGGTATTTAGACGCTTGAGGAATTACTCTGCGATAGTAAGGCAAAACTATTATGTAAACAGAAAAATTAATTTCGCGATGTTTTATAACAGAACTAGCTATCTAAAGTGTTGAGAAAGAAATACAAAAAAAGCGAGAAACCCTCAGGTCTCTCGCTTTTCTTCATTGCCCAGCGACGTCCTACTTTTGCAGGGGGAGATCCCCCCAACAACTACCATCGGCGCTCGAGCTTAACTTCCGTGTTCTCATACGGAGCGCGATAAGCGGCGAACTTCGCCAGCTGCGCGATGCCAGATCCTCATGGATCTCACGAATATCCACTCCGGTCTGACATCACTTGCTTCCTCGAATTTC